>JAGQRO010000387.1 GCA_020425315.1 Hyphomonas sp.
AGCGCGGTGCGCGATGCCCTGCGCGAAGCCCGCAGCGAAGAGGCCGTGCGTGCCATTGTCTGCCGTGAACAGGTCGAACCGACCGCCGGCTGACCTGCGCCTGACAGGCTGAATTGAAAAGGCCCGCCGGAGCGATCCGGCGGGCCTTTCGCATTGGGGCGCGGTGGGGCCGGGTCAGCCCTCCGGCTTGTCCTCTTCCTCGCTGAAGCCGCGGATCTTCAGCAGCGGCTCGATGGTCGGGTCGGAGCCGCGGAAGTTGCGATAGAGCTCGTCGGCTTCGCGCAGACCGCCGGATTCGTAGACCCATTTCTTGAGCTTGGCGGCGAGTTCCGGATTGAAGATGTCGCCCGTCTCGCGGAAGGCGGTGAAGCCGTCGGCGTCGAGAATCTCGGACCAGAGATAGGCGTAATACCCGGCCGAATAGCCGCCGGCGAAGATGTGGCTGAAATATTGCGAGCGGTAGCGCGGCTCGATCTCTTCCGGGATGCCGTATTCGGCCAGAACCTTCTTCTCGAATTCGCGCGCGTCCGTGATTTCGGCGGCCTCTTCCGGCGTCAGCATGTGCCAGCGCAGGTCCAGCAGCGAGGCGGCGATATATTCCGTCGTCTTGAAGCCCTGGTTGAAGGTGGCGGCCGCATTCAGCTTGTCGAGCAGGTCCTGCGGGATCGGCTCGCCGGTCTGGTAATGCTTGGCATAGGTCTCCAGCACTTCCGGTGCCCCGGCCCAGTGTTCCAGCAGCTGCGCCGGGAATTCGGTATAGTCGCGCGGACCGTCGACGCCGGAGAAATTCTCGTAGCGGATCTGAGTCAGCAGGCCGTGCAGGCCGTGGCCGAATTCGTGGAACAGGGTCTCGACCTCGTCGAAACGCATCAGCGTCGGCTCACCCTTGGCCGGGGTGATGAGGTTGAGATTGTTCGACACGATCGGGCGCACCCGCACGCCGCCGACATCGGAGGCGTCGCGGAACGTGCTCATCCAGGCGCCGGGGCGCTTGGACTTGCGGGCATACATGTCGGTCATGAACAGGCCGAGGAAATCGCCGGTCTCGGCGTCCTTCACCTCATAGGAGGTGACGACCGGGTTCCAGCCATCGACCTCGACCGGCGTAATGTCGATCTTGAACAGGCGTTCGGCCACGTCGAAGGCCCCTGCCCGCACGGCGCCGAGCTCGAAATAGGGCTTCAGGGAATTGTCGTCGAAGGCATACTTCGCCTGGCGCACTTTCTCGGCATAGTACCAGAGGTCCTGGCCTTCGATGGGGAAAGCGTCGCCGATGATTTCCTGCATGTCGGCCTTTTCCTCGGCCGCCCGCTTCAGGCCCGGTTCCAGGACCTTTTTCAGGAAGTCCTCGGCCCCTTCCGGCGTACGCGCCATGCGTTCGGCCAGCTGGAATTCGGCATGGTTGCGATAGCCCATGAGCTGGGCGCGCTTGGCGCGCAGCTGCGCGATCTTGATGACCGTCGGGCCATTGTCATACTGGCCCGAGGAGGCGCGCAGGCGATAGCCATCGAACATCTGCTTGCGCAGGTCGCGGTCCTCGCCCTGGGTCATAAAGGTCTCGAAGACGGAACGGTCGACAGTGAGGATCCACTTGTCCTCGCCTTCCACTTTGAGGGCCGCCTTGAAGTCCGGCGCGAGACCCGCAAGGCGGGACTCGTCGGTCACTTCGATGGAGAAGGCCTTGGTCGAGTTCAGCACGTTCTGACCGAACTGCGTGGTCAGGCCCGAAAGCTCTTCATTGATCTTGGCGACGTCCGCCTTGGCTTCCGGCGAGAGGGCCGCGCCATTGCGCACGAACTGGCGATAGGTCAGCTCCAGCAGGCGGGAATCCTGCTCGTCGAGGCCGAGCCGGTCGCGCTGCTCGTAGACAGCCTGCACGCGCTGGAACAGGTCGTCATTGAAGGTGATCGCATCAGTCTCGCGCGTCAGCATCGGATAGACTTCCGACTGCAGCGCATTCAGCGTGTCATTGGTGTCGGTCGAGGTGATGTTGCCGAACACGTTCATCACCTTGCTGAGCGAGGCCCCGGCCCGGTCCAGCGCGACGATTGTATTGTCGAAGGTCGGCGCATCGGGATTGCTGAGGATGGCGTCGATGTCGGCGCGCATTTCCAGCACGCCCTTCTTGATCGCCGGCAGGTAGTGCTCGTCCTTGATCGCGGCAAAGGGCGGCACGCCATAGGCGCCCGTCCAGTCCTCGCGGAACGGATTGCCGGCAAGTTCGGCATCGGTGACGATGATTTCTTCCGGTGCGACTTTCTCCACAGCTGCCGGGGTTTCTTCGGTGGCCGTCGGAGCCGGCTTGCAGCCGGCAAGAGTCAGGGCAATCGCCGCGGTGCCGCCCAGCAGCAGGTGTCTCGGTGTCATGGTTATCCTCGTCAAAAAAGTCCGGATCTTTTAACGGCAATTCCGGGTGGAACGCCAGCGGATTTGCCGCGTTTGGGGCACAAATCGGCCGCTCCCGCAAGTCCGGCCGCACAAAGCTGCGTCTTCCCGTCAGTGCACGGCAACAATTGTGTAGCGGACATACCAGGGCTCGCCCGGCGCTTCCTGCAGGTCCACCACCTTCCGGTCGAGATCGAGGATGAGGGACAGGCCGCCATTGCGGCTGGCATCGGTCAGCCGGATCGCGGACACATCCCGGCCGGTTTCGGCAAAGGTGAAGCGGGTTTCCCCGCCCGGCACGGCCACTTCGTCCCACAGGCCACCCTCCCGGTACCGGAAGGCGGTGGTCTCGCTGTCATTGGACGCCCCGACGAACACGGCTTCGGAGGCCGTGACACCGTTTTCCCAATAGGTCATGTCTGCCGAAGTGACGGCCTGCGGCCCGGCCGCGCAGGCGCAAAGTGCTGCAATCATTCCAGTTGCCAGCCATTTCATCGCGCCTGCCCTCCCCGGCAACTTGTCAGAAAATCTCAAGCGTTCATCTGCCACATTGCATTTGCCGCGCGCCATTGTCATGTGACGCGCGTTGAAAAGAGACCAGCTGAAAGGGCCTGCCATGTCAGCCGATGCGACCGGCGCTGCCGCCTCTGCGCCTGCCGTCAACCCGAATGCGCCGACCTCCGAGACGGTGCTGGATGTCGAACACTATACCGACCGGCTGTTCCGCTTCCGGATCACCCGGCCGATGAGTTTCCGCTTCCGGTCCGGCGAGTTCGTGATGATCGGCCTGCCCAAGGAAGACGGGAAACCGCTGCTGCGCGCCTATTCGGTCGCCTCGCCGGCCTGGGACGAGGAGCTGGAATTCTATTCGATCAAGGTGCCTGACGGCCCGCTGACCTCGCGCCTGTGCAATATCGAGCCGGGCGACAAGGTGCTGCTGGCCAAGAAGCCCACCGGCACGCTGGTGCTGGATGCGCTGCTGCCGGGCAAGCGGCTCTACATGTTCTCCACCGGCACCGGCTTTGCGCCCTTTGCCAGCCTGGTGCGCGATCCTGACACGTATGAGCGCTATGACGAGGTCATCGTGACCCATACCTGCCGCGAAGTGGCGGAGCTGGCCTATTCCCGCAACCTGGTCGAAAGCCTGGTGAACGACCCGCTCGTCGGGGAAATGGTGGAGGGCAAACTGCGCCTCTACACAAGCGTCACGCGCGAGCCGCACGAGCATACCGGTCGCATCACCGACCTCATCGAATCTGGCAAGCTTTTTGCAGATCTGGGCGTTCCGGGCCTCGACCCGGCGACGGACCGGGCCATGATCTGCGGATCCATGGCCATGATCCAGGACACCAAGGCGCTGATGATCAAGGCTGGACTGAATGAAGGATCGAATGCCTCACCGGCAGAATTCGTCATCGAGAAGGCGTTTGCCGGATAGGCAAACTCGTGCCACCCTGCAGCAACTGCAGCGGGGAGGCTGAGGATGAGACGCAAGATTGCGGGCGGTATCGCCGGTGTCTTCATTGCGATTGGCGTGCTCGTTGTGGCCCGTATCCTGGGCCATATCGTGTTCCCCGGCTATTCCGATGGCAGCGTCGGCCTGCACCAGCAGCCCTTCACCTACCAGGCCGTTGAAGTGGCCGCCTGGTTCCTGGGCGCCCTCTGCGGCATTTTCGCAAGCCTTTGGCTGACCGGCGGATCGCGCCGCGCCGCAGTGATCGTGGCTGGCGTCATGCTGGGTGTCGTCACCCTGATCCTGTTCAACCAGGCGAGCCCTGCCTGGATGGTCGCCACGGGCCTGAGCCTGCCGGTGATTGCCGGTTTCCTGGCGACACGGATCATCCCGTTCGAACACGGCAACAACTGAACCGGCATTGACGCTCGACGCGCGCGCGGGGCACCGCTAGTCTCCCGTGCGGGGAGAAAGTACGCGTGCCCATGATCCTGACCCGATGCCTGCGGGCGCTTCTGGCAATCGGCCTGTGCCTCCTGCCGGCCGCCTTTGCCTCCGCTTCCGAGACCCGTCTTGGCCTGGTGATTTCCCAGACCGACTATGCCGGCGACCTGTCGCGCGTCGCCAGCGCCGGCACTGAGGCCGACACGATTGCCAGTGCGCTCGCCGCGACCGGCTTCACCGTCACCCGCGCCCACGACCTGACCCGCAACGACCTTCGCAGCGCCCTGAATGACTTCCGCCGCAAGGTGGACGCCGCCGGGCCGGAAGCGGTGGCCTTCATCTACTATACCGGCCACGGCGCCCAGCATCCCGAGAGCGGGGATTCCTACCTGCTCGGCGTGGATGCCGAACTGGTCGCCGCCTCCGACCTCGCCGTCTATGGCCTCGATATGCAGACCCAGCGCGACGGCTTTGCCGCCACCGGCGCGAAGGCCGTGTTCCTGGTCTTCGATGCCTGCCGCAATGTGCCGGGACTGCAAGGCTACAAGTCCGGCGTGAAGGGCCTCTCGCGCGTCGAGGCCGCGCCCGACATGCTGATCGCCTACGCCACCGGCATCGGCGATGTGGCCAAGGAAGGCGTTTATGCGCCGGTGCTGGCCGAAGAGCTGCAGCGCCCCGGCCAGAAGGCCGAGGATGCCTTCGCCGCCGCCCAGCGCCGTGTGGCCGGCCGCACCAACCGCTCCCAGCTGCCCTGGACCAATAATCTGCTCTACAATGAGTTCTGCTTCTCCGCCTGCGAGATGCCGGCGGTGACCGAGCGCCCCGAACCGTTCGAACTGGTGATGGCCGGATCGGACCTCGACATTGCCTTCCTGCAGGCCTTCGGATCCTACAAGACCGCGACCGTCGATGTCGCCGCACCGGAAGATTTCGGCGGCTCCAATGAAACCTTCGATTTCTCGCCCGCCTTCGCCGTCCAGTTCGATGACTATGTCGCCCTCATATCCAAGGGCAAGAACAAGGACGACGGACATGTCTCCTCGGGCCGGATCAGCGCGCACTATATCAAGGACGGCGAAGTCATTGGGACCTGGATGGACCTGGCCTATGGCAATGGCTTCGGAGAGCCGCCGGACTATTCGCTGCGCACCGGCCTGCTGACCTATCCGACCATGATGCTGCAGAGCGGCTACACCGCGCAGGGTTATACGCTGGGACTTGAGCAGATCGTCGAGATCACCCCGGACGGGCCGCAGAAACGCGCCACCGTGCAGACCATCGAGGACACGTCCGGTGTCGTCTTCGGCGACGAGAATGTCTGCACTGTCGAGGGCCGGATCAGGCCGCACAGGACACGGCAGGACGCTTTCCTCGTGGAGTACAAGTATACCGGCCCCGTGAAAGGTGCCGATCAGGTCTCGGAATACGTGCTGGACCCGGCCTCCGGGACCTATGTCAGCGACAATCCCTTCCCCGAAGAAGCGTGCCTCGACCTGACCATGCCGCTCGATTTTTATGACGACCCGCCGGGCGACGACGAGCCAACTGAATAAATTTCACCGATTGTGTTCAGCCGACTGTCACTATGACCGTGTTACGCGTGCGGGATGCCCCGCAAGCTGATTGCCATGATGATCGCCTTTTACGCCATTGCGTTCGCGTTTGGCGCCCTGACGGCCGTTCGCTGGCCGTCGATCATGATGGTGGTGAGCTGGCTGGTCCATGATGAGCTGGCCGCCGGCGTCGCACAGGTGGACTGGCGCGAACTCGGCATCACCCATGGCGGGCCGTATCTGATCGCCGCGATCTGTTTCTATGCCGCCGCCCTGCAGGTGTCGGCGCGCCGGCGCGGCTCGATCCTCTGGTACATCTGCGGTCTCGCCTTCGGCTTCCCGGTCTTCTACCTCGTGACCTTCGAACCCGGCTGGTGGCAGGATCCGAGCATTCCGGAGGGCGGCGTGGCCGGCCTCGGCGCAGTCGGCGTGCTGCTGCTGATCGCTGTCTGGGAACTGCGCTATCGGTCCCCGCGCGAACTCGCTGAGGAAGACGGCGTCCCCCTGCCCGCCGAAGCGGCCCCCGCGCCTGTGCAGGTGGTCTATGTGCGCGAGGAGGATGGCCCGGTCGTCGTGCGGGCGCCGGCTGCCCGGCCTGCCTTTGTGCCCGCTGCGGTTGCCCGCCAGCGCGCCAGCTTCGCCCATCACGGCCGCAGGATGGCCGAGCGGCGCCAGCGCGTGCTCGCCGCGCGCGGCCAGGGCTAACGCCCCCCTCTTCGCAATTGGCGCATTTGGCGTATGGTGCCCGCTCGATACGGGAGGACATCCATGATTGTTGTACGCCGCGCCGCCGGATTGCTTCTCGCCCTCATTGCCGGCTGGCTGCTCTGGGGCGGCATCCACACCGTCAACCTGATCGTCTCGCGTGGCAGCCCCCTGTCGGACGCCCTGTTCCAGCCGCCGACCAGCATCATGCGCATCGTGGGCACCAGCCTCGCCATGATCGGCGGCCTTCTGGCCTTCCTGCGGGTGCCGTTCGGCGCGATCCTCGGGATCATCGGCGTCGCCGTCTTCGTGCTGCTGGCCGCCATCATGGCCCTGTCGGGCGCCGAGTCGGTTCTGTGGATGGATGAAGTCGTGTTCTCGGGCATCCTGATTGTGCTCGTCGGCACGGTTCTCGTGCTGCCGCGCGACTAAGCTGCTTTCGATACCAAGGGCGCATTGATTTCAGGACGCAAATGCCTAGGTTGGCGCACGAATCCTGAGGCCCCTATCGCAAGGCGGAAATTCCCATGTCTGAGACCTATGACGTCGTCATCATCGGTGGCGGCCCCGGCGGCTACAATTGCGCCATCCGCGCCGGCCAGCTCGGCCTGAAGGTCGCGTGCATCGAATCCCGCGGCAAGCTGGGCGGCACCTGCCTGAATGTCGGCTGTATCCCGTCCAAGGCGCTGCTGCACGCCTCGCATCTTTATCATGCCGCCGGCCATGAATTCGAAAGCCTCGGCATCAAGGTTGGCAAGCTCGACCTCGACCTCGACCAGATGATGGCCCAGAAGGATGATGCCGTCGAAGGCCTGACCAAGGGCATCGAGTTCCTCCTCAAGAAGAACAAGGTCGACTATATCAAGGGCCGCGGCAGGATTGCCGGCCCCGGCAAGGTGGACGTCGAAGGTCTCGACGGGTCGAAACAATCGCTCAGCACGAAGAATATCGTCATCGCCACCGGCTCCGAGCCGGTCGGCCTGCCGGGCATCGAGATCGACGAGGAACGCGTGGTGACGAACACCGGCGCGCTGTCGCTGACCTCCGTGCCGAAGCGCCTGATCCTGATCGGCGCCGGCGTCATCGGCCTTGAGATGGGCTCGGTCTGGTCGCGCCTCGGGTCCGAGGTCACCGTGATCGAATATCTCGACCGCATCATGCCGGGCGCTGATGCCGAGATCGCCAAGGAGGCCGAGCGCACCTTCAAGAAGCAGGGCCTCACCTTCCGCCTCGGCATGAAAGTGACCGGCGTCGAGAAGATGAAGTCGAAGCTGAAACTCTCCATGGAGCCGGCCAAGGGCGGCGAGGCCGAAACGCTGGACGCCGATGTCGTCATCGTCGCCGTTGGCCGCCGTGCGTACACGGATGGCCTTGGCCTTGAGAGTGTCGGCGTGACCACCGACAAGCGCGGCGTCGTGCAGGTCACCGATGGCCACTTCAAGGTGGCCGACGGCGTCTGGGCGATCGGCGACTGTATCCATGGCCCAATGCTGGCGCACAAGGCCGAAGACGACGGCGTCGCCGTGGCCGAACTGATCGCCGGCAAGGCGGGCCATGTGAACTATGATTTGGTGCCGAGCGTGGTTTACACCAATCCGGAAATCGCCTGGGTGGGCAAGACCGAGGACGAGCTGAAGGCCGCCGGCGTCGAGTATGTGAAGGGCAAGTTCCCCTTCATGGCCAATTCCCGCGCCCGGACGAACCACGAGACCGTGGGCTTCGTGAAGATCCTCGCCGACAAGAAGACCGACCGGATCCTCGGCGCCCACATGATGGGCCCCGGTGTCGGCGAGATGATCGCCGAGATCTGCGTCGCCATGGAATTCGGCGCGGCCAGCGAGGATATCGCCCGCACCTGCCATGCCCACCCCACCCTTTCGGAGGCCGTGCGCCAGGCCGCGATGGGCGTCGAAGGCTGGACGATGCAGATGTGATCGCCCTGCCGCTTGGTTAAGGCTGGACGAATAGTTGGCGTATGCTAACGTTGTCATATGTACACGCATGACGCCGCAGGCTGGCATATCCGGAAGTATCAGACGCATGACGGTCAGGCATGCATGTCGATCTTCATGTCGTGCCTGCGGAAATTTGCGTGGCGCGGCACGCCCCGGCCCTATGTGGCGCGGCTGATCCGCTCGATCCCGAATTCCCGCATCTGGGTGGCTGAAGAGCCCTATGCCGGCGTCATCGGATTCCTGACGCTGCAGCCGGGAGAGGCCTATGTGGATCATCTCTTCGTGCACGAGGACTGGCGCTTTTGCGGCGTCGCCCGCGGCCTGCTGGAAGTTGCCCGCGATACAGCCTGCCAGCCGCTGACGCTGGATGTCGACACCCAGAATTTCGGCGCCCGCAAGGCCTATGAATCGCTCGGCTGGAAAGTCATGGCGGCCGCCGACGTCACCGGCGGGCGCGGCCAGATCCGCCTCGTCAGCCCTTAAGACGCGCTCATTCCCCGGCGAGACGCGCGACTTCCTCGTCCGACAGTTCGGAATTGTCATAGACGTTTGACACGTCATCGAGTTCGTCGAGCACGTCGAGCAGCTTCATCAGCGTCTCGGCCGCATCGCCCTCGACCGGCACACGGGTGTTCGGCTTCCAGATCAGCTTCGTCGACTTCGACTCCACCTTGCCGTCGAAATGCGCGTCCAGCGCTTCGGCCACGGCGCCGAGATCCTCGCGCGCAGTGAAGATCCAGTGGCCTTCCTCATCGGACTCGACATCCTCGGCGCCGGCCAGGATGGCAGCTTCCATGATCTCGTCGGCGGTGCCGGCTTCCGGGCCGTATTCGATTTCGCCGACCTGGGCGAAGCCGAAGGAGACCGAGCCGGTCGTGCCGAGGCTGCCGCCATTCTTGGAGAAGGCGGTGCGCACATCGGTGGCGGCGCGGTTCTTGTTGTCGGTGGAAGCTTCCACGATGATGCCGACGCCGCCCGGGCCCATGCCCTCATAGCGGATGT
>JAGQRO010000388.1 GCA_020425315.1 Hyphomonas sp.
CCGGATCGACAAGCTGACGACCGGCATTCTCGTCGCAGCGAAGACCGAGCCGGCGCATCTCGGCCTGTCGGCCCTGTTCGGCAGCCACGATATCGACCGGGTCTATCTGGCCGTCACCCGCGGGGCGCCGCGGCCAGCCGCCGGCACGGTGGACGAGCACATTGCCCGCTCACAGGCCGACCGGAAGAAGATGGCCATCGTCCGCAACCCTGAGACGGGCATCGGACGCCGGGCCGTCACGCACTACAAGACGCTGGAAACCTTCGGCATCCGAGAGAAGGGGACCTTCCATCCGGCGGCTGCGCTGGTCGAGTGCCGGCTGGAGACGGGCCGCACGCACCAGATCCGCGTGCACATGGCGCATATCGGCACCCCGCTGGTGGGCGATCCGGTCTATGGCCGCCACAAGGGCGTCTCGGCGCTCGGCAGCGGGCCGGACCATGACGCCGCCATGGCGGTGGCCCGGGCGTTCCCGCGCCAGGCGCTGCATGCGGCCGTGCTTGGGTTTGTGCACCCGATTACGAAAGAGGCGCTCCGGTTCGAAGCGCCTCTTCCTGAAGATATGGCGGGCCTGGTGGAGGCCCTGAAGCGGTTGCCGAAGGCGCCCTAGTTCGAGCCGGCGCCCGGCACGGCCGAAGCCTCGGACGTCACCAGCGGTTCGAAGCGCAGCTTCTTGGCGGTCAGGGTGATCTTGCCGATCTTCTTGGTGTCCGCCGAGATCTTCACCGGCACCGTCGTGCCATTGTCGAGCGGGGCGAGCCACATGCGCAGCGGGCCGTCGACGCCGCTGATATTGCCATCCGCGCCGCCGCCCTTCTTGTAGCCAGCGACCTTTTCCATGGTGACATGGCACTCAATGGCGTCACCGTTCCAGACCGGGGTGGAGACCTTCTTGGTGCCGGCATTGGAAAGATGCAGATAGGTCAGCTGGCGACCGTCGAAGATGCGCAGCGGGCCGCCGCAGGGGTCGGCGCCGGGGGCGCGCGGCTCCAACGCGAAGGTGATCAGCGCGGTGATCGGGTCATTGGTCTGCACCACCTGCTCAGCCGTGGCCGGCGGATCGCCCAGGTTCCCGAAGGCCGGCGTCGCCGTCATCGAGAAATTCGAGTCCGTCATCGCCATTTCGACGCGGCGGTTCTTCTTCCCGTCATTGTTCTGGGAGACATAGGCCCGTGTGCGCAGGGCGCCGTTGCGGGTCTCGCCGGTGGCATTGATGTGCATGTCGTAGTTCACGAACCAGTCGGCGATGCCGGTCACCTTCACCCGTGACTTGATGGCATAGTCGTCGGGGCGCAGTTCCGTCGTGAACGAGGCCCGGCCGGTGGCGGGAATGAAGAGGATGTAGGCCTTGGCCTCCAGTTCATACACCATGCGGGTCGGCATGCCGGCCTTCACATTGGTCAGCAGGGCGCCGGACGTGGCGTTGGTGGCAGGGGCCTTGTCGGCTGCCGCGAAGCCGGCCAGCGCGATCAGGGCGGCAGAAGCTAGATAAACGGCGCGTTTCATTCGTCATATCCTTCCGGCCATCAGCCGTCTGTACATAGTGCCCTATATAGGGATTGGAGGCCAACGCAGGCTGAACGTGAGCGCCGTTTTCGTGCCTTATTCCGGCGGAATTGCGTTCAAACCTTGTGACAAGCAGTTACAGGCTGCGGGAACTGAGGAATCGGCCTCCACCGGAGTTGACAGAACGGCCTCCGGCGTTCTAACAGCGCGCCTTCGAGATAAGACCCCTTTATTGGAGCGAGACCATGTCCCGCGAGTGTGAACTTACCGGCACCAAGCCGATGGTCGGCCACCGTGTCAGCCACTCCCAGATCAAGACGAAGCGCATCTTCCGCCCGAACCTGGTGCGTGTGACGCTGCATTCCGAAGCGCTGAACCAGAATTTCCCGATGCGCATCACGGCATCTGCCCTGCGCACCGTGGACAAGCTGGGCGGCCTTGACGGCTTCCTGGCCAAGGCGAAGGACGAGACGCTTTCAGCCAAGGCGCAGAAGATCAAGCGCGACATCGCCAAGAAGGCTGCCGCCTAAGTCTCTGGCTGGAATAAGAATTTTGTGGAAGCGCGTCCCGGTGGGGCGCGCTTTTGCTTTGCGTGGGCCGCGCGTGCGTGGCAGGTAACGGGATGATCCCGAGGAGACCGCCCATGCGCCATGCCGCCGTCCTGACGCTTGCCTTCCTGCTGGCCGCCTGTGTGCCGCCGCAACCTGCTGAGGAGACAGCAGGGGAGGCGGTCACGGTCTATACCGGCGGCACGATCTATACCGGCGACCCGGCGATGCCGCAGGCAGGGGCCGTGGAGGTCGGCGCCGATGGCCGTATCCAACGGCTTATCCCCGTTTCGGAGGTCGACAGAGGTGACTGGGAGGTGGCCGTAGATACGCCCACGATGACCGTGGTGGACCTCAAGGGCGGCTATATGTTTCCCGGATTTGTCGATTCGCACGTCCATCTGAAGGGCGTCGGCCAGCGCGAACTGACCCTGAACCTGGAAGGCACTGCCTCGATTGGCGAGCTGGTGACACGGGTGGAAGCCGAACTGGCAGACAAGGCGCCCGGAGAGCTTCTGGTCGGTCGCGGCTGGATCGAGACGGGCTGGCCGGAAGCGCGCATGCCCTCGGCCGCCGACCTCGACGCGGTCAGCCCCGGCAATCCGGTCTTCCTGGTGCGGGCCGATGGCCATGCAATGGTGGCGAACTCCGCCGCTCTGGCCGCCGCCGATATCCTGGACCTGACCGGCGACCCGCCGGGCGGCCATGTCGAGCGCGGGCCGGACGGCAAGGCGACCGGCATCGTCATCGATTATGCGATGATGCCGGTCTACGCGCTGGCCGGCGCTCCTACCGAGGCGGAGCAGATGGCCGCGCTGGAAACCGGCGCGCGCACCTATGTCTCGCGCGGCTGGACCGGCGGCCACAATATGAGCGTCGACCCGGAAGAGGCCCCGCTGATGACGGCGCTGGACAAGGACGGGCGCCTGCCGCTGCGGCTCTACAATGCTTTCGGCGAGAACGGTCTGCGCATCGCGGAAAAACACGATTTCGAGACGGACACGATCCGGAACCGCGCAGTGAAACTGTATATGGACGGCGCCCTTGGCAGCCGCGGCGCGCTGCTGATCGCGCCCTATGCCGACCGGCCGGAGACCAGTGGCCTGGCTCTGCTGGAGCCTGAAGCGCTGCACAATCTGATGATGACGGCGAAGGAAAAGAAGGTTCAGCTGGCCATTCATGCCATCGGCGACCTCGCCAACCGGCGCATCCTCGATACATTCGACGAGCTGGACTATGGCCCAGAACTGCGCTGGCGGATCGAGCATACGCAAATTCTGGCGCCGGAGGATATTTCCCGCGTCGGCGGGCTCGGCCTGATCGCCTCGATGCAGCCGAGCCATGCCATCGGCGACCTGCATTTCGCGCCGGCCCGCCTCGGCATGGACCGGCTAGCCGGGGCCTATGCCTGGCGCGACCTGTTGAAGACGGGCGCCGTGGTGACCGGCGGGTCGGATGCGCCGGTCGAAGTCGGCTCGCCGCTGATCGAATTCTATGCCGCCGTCGCCCGGAAAGACCTGACCGGCTTTTCCGGCGAAGGCTGGCACCCGGAACAGGCGCTCAGCCGCGAGGAGGCGCTCGCCCTTTTCACTTCGGCGCCGGCCTTTGCCAGCTTCACGGAAGACGATCTCGGCACCATCGCGCCCGGAAAGCTGGCCGACTTCACCGTCTTCGACCGGGACCTGATGACGGTTCCCGAAGCTGAAATCCTGGACGCGAAGGCCATGATGACCGTTGTGGGCGGGGAGATTGTCTACCGCGCCGACTGAACCGTTTCCCTTACGTCGCACTAGGCGCCGGGCGATCCCGTGATAGAACGCCCTTTGTCTGACCAATCCTCCCGATGACCCGAGATACTGCCCATGACCGTTATGAGTGACGCCACATCCCTGGAAGGCCTGAAGCCGACCGAGAAAATCAATGTCCGCAAGGTGTTCGGCCTTGATACGGACATGGTGGTGCATGGCTTCAAGAAGCGTACCGAATACGTGCCGGAGATCGACGACGCCTATCGCTTCGATCCGCAGACGACGATGGCGATCCTTGCCGGCTTCGAGCACAATCGCCGCGTGATGGTTCAGGGCTATCACGGCACGGGGAAATCGACCCATATCGAGCAGATCGCCGCGCGGCTCAACTGGCCGATGATCCGGGTCAACCTCGACAGCCATGTCAGCCGGATCGACATGGTCGGCAAGGATGCGATCGTCCTGAAGGACGGCAAGCAGATCACCGAATTCCGCGAAGGGATCCTGCCCTGGGCCTTGCAGCGGCCGGTGGCGATCACGTTCGATGAATACGATGCCGGCCGTCCGGACG
>JAGQRO010000389.1 GCA_020425315.1 Hyphomonas sp.
GCTTGGTGACCACGGCGACGGTGAGGATTTCCATTTCCTTGGCGATACGGGCGATGACCGGGGCGGCGCCTGTGCCGGTGCCGCCGCCCATGCCGGCAGCGATGAACACCATATGGGCGCCTTCGAGATGGCTCCGGATGTCGTCGATCGACTCTTCAGCCGCCTGTTCGCCGATTTCGGGGCGGGCACCGGCGCCGAGGCCGGACGTGGTGACAGGGCCAAGCTGGATCTTGATCGGCGCCCGCGCGCGGGCCAGCGCCTGCGCGTCGGTATTGGCGACAATGAACTCCACGCCCTGAAGGTTTGCCTCGATCATGTTGTCGACCGCGTTGCCGCCTGCGCCGCCAACACCGAAAACGAGGATCCTGGGCCTCAGTTCATACGTCATCTACACACCTCACTCTACCTTGCACCCCGGAAACGAGGGGCAAGATGCCGGATCGCGGCTAAAAAGCAGTTAAGTGGGGTGTACCGGGCTCAGAAATTTTCCTCGAGCCAATGGAACACTTTGTTCACCACGCCGCCTTTCGACTCTGGTCCGTCCTTGTTCAATGCGGCAACCGCCCTCGCCGCATCGGCAAACCCCAACTCGGAGTACAGTAACAGACCGGAGGCTGTGGAGAAAGCGGGCGTGGCCAGTGTTTCTCCAAGAAATTCAGCGATTGTGGGCCGTCCGAGGCGCACCGGGGCGCCCAGCTTGCGCATCGCCACCTCGCGCACGCCCGGCAGCAGGGAAGCGCCCCCTGTCAGCACCACCCGGCGGGGGAGTACGGAGCGTACACCACTGCGATCGAGCGTTTTCTGCACATATTCGAAGGTTTCCTCGATACGGGGCGCGATAATGGCTGCGAGCTCGCCGCGCTCCATGCGGGTGGCGGTCAGCCGGCCATCGTCGCCGAGGCGGGGAACCTCGATCCGCTCGGCCAGGCCATGGCCTTCGAGATTGGCGGTGCCATAGACGCTCTTCAGACGCTCGGCCGCGGCGAAAGTGGTGCCGATGCCCTGCGCGATGTCGGACGTGACAAAGGTACCCCCGACCGGCACGAGGCCCAGCCAGGCCGGCGAGCCGTTGAGATAGACCGAAACAGCCGTCACTCCGGCGCCCATGTCGATACAGATGGCGCCGTTTTCCATTTCATCGTCGATCAGCGCGCCGGCACCGCTGGCGATGGCGGACGGGACGAGGGCCGAAACGCTGATATGGGCCCGGCCGACGCATTCGACGAGATTCTTCACCACGGCCTTCGGCGCGGTGACGTAGGAGAGCAGGATGCCCAGTTCCTCGGCATAGAGGCCCTGCGGCTCGCGGATGCC
Organism: Hyphomonas sp.; assembly: GCA_020425315.1. Taxonomy (GTDB): domain Bacteria; phylum Pseudomonadota; class Alphaproteobacteria; order Caulobacterales; family Hyphomonadaceae; genus Hyphomonas. The sequence goes on from JAGQRO010000389.1 coordinate 1,315, forward strand.
GTCTTCGGTCTCGGTGCGATAGGCGACCGGCCAGGCGGCCAGCAGGTCCTGGCCCTTCGGCGGCACTTTCGCCAGCGCCTGGGCCTGCAGTTTCTTCACATCGCGCTGGGTGACCTCGCGGCCGCCGATCTCGATCCGGGCCGAAGTCAGCGTGCAGGCGAGCTTCTGGCCGGTAATGCCCAGCACGACATCGGAAATCTGTTCGCCGGCCTCGCGCTCGGCGTCTTCCACGGCGAGGCGGA
>JAGQRO010000390.1 GCA_020425315.1 Hyphomonas sp.
TGCATCGCGACATCCTTGAACGCCAGCGTGGGGCCGTGGTGCAGTTCCATCAGCCAGGCGCCCGGGCCGGACTGGGTGAGCGGCGCGACACTGTGATGAGAGAAGGTGCCATAGGCTTTGGCGCAGAGGCGCTTCAGATCGTTCAGCGGGATCGTCTCGCCCGCAAAGGCCGACAGGATACGCGCAGCCACCTCATGATAAGGCTCGCCCGGCGTCGGCCGGTCGATCTGCGGAAAGGTTTCCGGAACATAGAGCCCGCCATCCGGGGCGAGCCCGGCGAGGCATGCGCCGGCAAAGTCGGTGGCCGGTGCCTGGCCCCGTGTGGAAATATACTTCACGATCCCCGCTCCTTCCGGAACCTCAGGCGGCCCTTCTGATAATGGAAGGCGAGATACACACCGATCAGCGCCATGGCCAGTCCCCACCAGGTGATCGCATAGCCAAAATGGCGCTGGGGCGGCAATTCATCGTCGAGGCGCAGGCGCGCATAGGGATTGGTGTCGACACGCGCAACGCCATCGGCGCCGATGATCCGGATGGCGGCCGGTTCGAACACATCCGCTGCCACGTCCGCGCGGACAGCTTCCGGGAGCAGGGCTGCAAAGACCGACGGATCCAGCACGTAGAAGACGCGTGCCTCGGCGTCATCCGGCGCAGTGAAGGCGTTGCGTTTGTAAGGCGGCTTGTAGAGCCCCTCCGCAGACAGGCGGCCGCTGGCGCATGTTTCCGCGGTGCAAGGTGGCGGCACTTCCACCTGCTCGGCAATTTCGATCGGCGTGAAGACGAGCCCGGTGCCGGTGTCCACCGCAACGACCCGCATCCAGCCGGCCTGACCGTCTGCGTAGAAATAGGCGCGGACCTCGCTGCCTGGAACGATTTCCCCGTCCAGGACCACCCATTCAGGCTCAAGCTGGTCGATCGCCATTTTCTGCTGGAAGCGGCCATACTGCCAATTGCCGAGCCAGATGAGGATGCCGAGGCTGATGAGGCTCAGCACGGTCATCACGGGAAACGGTCGGAACTGCACGGGGTGGCTCCTTCTTGGCCTGAGAGTCAAAGGCCCGCCGGGCAAGTGCGCCGGCGGGCCCTGAAGGTCTTCTAGCGCGTGGCGCGGATCGCCTAGTGCCCGCCGCCACCGGCGCCGAGCGCGAGGTACGGGGTGACATAGACGAAGGCGAAGAGGAACAGCCAGACCACGTCAACNNACGAAGTGCCAGTACCAGGCGGCAAATTCGAAGCCGAGATGCTTCTCCGCCGTCATGCCGCCCGCCATCAGGCGGATCAGGCAGACGATCAGGAAGATCGTGCCGATAACGACGTGCGCACCGTGGAACCCGGTGGCCATGAAGAAGGCCGATCCGTAGAGCGTGCCGTCATAGCTGAACTGCGCATGGCTGTATTCGAACACCTGGAGCGCGGTGAAGCCCATGCCCAGCAGGATGGTGAGGAACAGGCCAAGAGACGCGCTCTGGCGGTCATTGTGCTGCAGGGCGTGGTGGGCCCAGGTGACCGTGGTGCCGGACAGCAGCAGGATCAGCGTGTTGATCAG
>JAGQRO010000391.1 GCA_020425315.1 Hyphomonas sp.
ATTTGCAGCGGATACAGGCGTCGACGACAATATAGGTCATGGGCGGGCGGGCCTCTTGGGAACATTCAGCAGGCGCGAAATGGCGTGGCGGCCGCCCCCTGTCAATGCGTCAGACTGCAGGGACTGTTTAGTCGCGCGCTTCTGCCCGCTGGCGGGCCTGTGCGCGGGCGATATCGTCGACATAGAGCAGCGAGCAGACATGCCGGATAAAGGCGCTCTCGACATCGCTGCGCTCGCCATCCGACAGGGCGACCCGGTAGAGGCCCTCGACGATCGAGATGCGCTGGTCCATCGGCAGTTTTTTCACGTGACGGGTGAACTGGAACGTATCGACCGCCTCTTCGGCGAGGGATTCGCCCTCGGCGACCAGTTCATCGACCCGGTCGGCATCCAGCGGGAAGGCCTCCAGCAGGATTTCGGCGATCATGTCGCTCTCGATATTGACGTAGACGCCGTCCACCAGGGCCGCCTCGACCAGCAGGGCGGCCGCCGCGAGATGCGGGTCCATATCCTTCTCGGCCGGGGTTTTCTGGCGGAAGAGGTCTCTCAGGGACTTGATCACTTGTCTTCCTCCAGCAGCCTGTAGAGGGCCTGGGCTTCGGCGGCGGGGCCCCGCCGTGTGCCGAGATCCAGAATCTCCACGGCGGATATATGCGCCCCCCGGACCAGTGTGACAACATCGCCGGCCGTAATGGCGGTTGCGGGTTTGTCGATCCGGCGGGTCTGGCCGTTATGGGTCAGGCGCGCGCCGCGGCCCCGGATATGGTCGGCGGCCAGCGTCCTCGTCCTGAAAAAGCGCGCGCGCCACAGCCACACATCAAGGCGCAGCGTATCCGTCATGCAGCCCGGCCCGGCATCAGCGGAACGGCGTATAGCTGAAGCCTGCAGCCTTTGCAGCAGGTTTCCCCCCGGCCTTGCCGCGCGGCTTGTTCTTGCGCTTCGGCTTTGGTGGCGGCTCGGGCGGCAGCAGGGCCGCGAGCGCCGCAAACGGGCTGTCCGGATCGGGCTGGCGGCGTGGCGCCCCGCCTCGAGCAGGCGCATTGTGCGAGCCATGATGGCCGGCCTTGCCTTTCGGGCCGCGTCCGCCCCGGCCCCCCTTCGGCCCGTCGGCGCGTTTACCCTGTCCAGGCCCGCCGTCACGGCGCGGTGGCCGTCCGTCGCCCTCGTCCGGGCGCGAGCGGGACGAATAGCGCCACAGCGTCACCGCGCCGGTTTCCTTGTCCTTTTCCGCCGGGGCGATGCCGAAGCCCTTCAGCACCGCCGGCCAGTCATCGGCCGGACAGGAGACGACCGAGGCAAGTTCCATCGGGATGGCGAAGGCGGGCTTGTCCGCTTCGCGCCGGCGCTTTGACAGTTCCCAGCCGAGCCGCTCGGCAAGGTCTGCCCGCACGGCGCGCTTGCCGAAGCGGAGATAGCCATTGGCGGCGAGCGCCTCTTCCGGCCAGGTGCCGTCCAGCGCGAAGGAGCCAGCCCCTTCCGGCGCCAGCGGGAACCCCTCCCCCGCAAATACGGCGCGCAGGATGGCGATCAGGCGCTGGGCGGCCGGCTTCTGCGCATCCGGCACGTGCGCGGCGACCCGGCCAGCGCGGATGCCGATGGATTTCAGCGCCTCGCGCTGTTCCGGCGTCAGGCGCACGGCCTGTTCGTCATTACGCAGGTCCACCGCCGCACCGCTTTCCAGCACGCGGAAGGCGAGGCCCCGCGGCAGGCCATCCAGCGCTTCGCCGGTCTTTTCGGCGGCGAGTTTCCAGTGCGTCGGCAGCACGCGGGCGATCTCGCCCTGCACCCATTCGGCGATACGCGCGCGGGCGGGTTCGCGGTCATGCGGCTCGGTTTCCACCGCGCCGACGATCTCGACGCGCGGCGCCATCCAGCTCGCACCCTTCACGAGCCGCGCGACAGCGGCGCCGGCATGTTCGATCATGCCTTCATCGGTGAGCTTGAAAGCATCCGCCGGCGCGCCGGTGATCTCGGTCAGGCGCTGCAACAGCATCGGCCGGATCGCAGCAGCCGCCGCGCCCCGCACCGCCTTGCCTTCCAGCGTGCGGGTGTCGAGAACCGGTTCGAAGGTCAGGCCTTTCAGGCGTCCGACGACATGGCCTTCCACGGTCACGTCGCCGTCGGGCGTCAGATCGGTCACGAGAGCATCTTCCTTTTTCAGGCTGGCGAGCAGCGCTGTTGTCCTGCGGTCCACGAAACGGGCCGTCAGCGCTTCGTGCAGCGCGTCCGACAGGGCATCTTCTATCTCGCGGGTCTTTTCCTGCCAATACGTAGGATTCTCCAGCCAGTCGGGCCGGTTGGCGGCATAGGTCCAGGTGCGGATGCTGGCGAGGCGCTGTTGAAGTTTCGCAATATCGCCCTGTACGGAGGAAAGGTCTTCCATCCGCTTGTGCATGCCGGCATCGGAGAGGCGCGCATCGGGATCGATCAGCGTCTCGGCAAGGCCCAGCACGAGGCGGCCATGGCCTTCATGGCCGGTCTTGCGGAAATCCGGCAGGCGGGCGAGATCCCACAGGCGGCGCACCTTGCGCTCGCCCTTCACTTCAGGGCCAATGGCGCCATCCTCGCTCATCCGGCGCAGCACCCACTCGTCGAGGGCATGCGGGGTATGGATCAATGCGGGGTGTCCGGACGGTTTTTCCAGGCTGCGGATCAGCGCCCGGATGGAAGAGAAGTCGAGATCGGAGCTGCGCCACTGGATCGAATCTACCGGATCGAAGCGGTGCGCCTCGATGGCGCGCCATTGTTCTTCCTCGAAGGGTGGGCAGTCGCCCGTCTCGCCGAATTCGCCATCGGTGCGGAAGCGCCCGGCCCGGCCGGCGATCTGGCCACACTCGGCCAGCGTCAGCGGGCGGTGGCGCCGCCCATCGAATTTCGAGCGCGAGGCGAAGACGACACGGTCGACATCGAGGTTCAGCCCCATGC
>JAGQRO010000392.1 GCA_020425315.1 Hyphomonas sp.
GCAACGTTCTGGCAACGTTGAGCGTTACTTTCTGGGTTTGTTCCGCCCTTTCTGGCCACGTTGGGCTCCCTTGGGCTCCATAATTTTCAAGGGCTTAGCGTTGTATCGGGGCGTTGACATATCCAGGGGTCAATATCCGAATGCGGAGCAATTTCAGTTGTTTGCGGCTAACGCCAGAGGGCCGTTGGCAATGTATTGGCAATGCTATGTTAGGGGTCGAGTTGGCCGCTACGGCGTGAGGTAGGGGACTGCCAGACCCTAGATCGTATGGTAGCGAATATTGGTTCCCTACGTGCAGAACGCAGCGATCAAATGTCAAGTTTAAAAGGGGACTGCTGTTCGAGGCCGAATGGCCAGGAGGCGCCTATTGGCCCTTTTCAGACTGTCGATAGCAAGGGGCCGATAATTTCGGCCAGCAGCATTTCGAGCGCGATCGACGATGCCGACAGATAAGACGGGTCGAATGGGGCATAGATTTCGGTGATCGAGAAGCCGTGCTGCTTGTGTCCGAGGTGCGCCGAGACCTCCCCAGGCAGGTACGCCGGAAGCTCTCAGATAACGCGCAACCGTGTGACGAAGGGAGTAAGGCTGGACGGCGCCATCAAGACCTGCGGCCGCCCGCACGCGCCGCCAGGCGGCTTTGACTTCCTTCGCCCGCTTCTTCTTGTACATGATGAGCCACGGCCCTTCGCGCATCTCCTTGCAAAGGGCAGGGGGAGCGCTTTCCAGGCGGGTGAAACGGACAGACCGTGTACAGGCAGGACCGGAATTTTAACGGACTGCTCGTGCGCGATGCATGAAATTTACCGCAAAGTTCACCTCACGCGTGCATTAGCTGGCAATCGTTTTCTTAGCGGGTCAGGGAATGGTACGCAGCGCGACATCCCGGCAGACGTCTCTGCCAGTGTTCCGGTTCGCACCTTTGCGGACGATCAGCGGGCTGGTTTCGCTTGCGCTGATCGCCGTGATCGCCGCTGCCCCTGTGCCCGACGCTCTGCAGCTGCAGCTGTGCATTGCCACCATCGCCACATATTTCCTGATGGGCTGGTTGCGGCCCACGGGCGGACCGTTCCGCATATTCGTGGCGCTGCTGATCATCTTTACAAGCACGCGCTACATGATCTGGCGGGTGACGGAGACACTCCCGACGGACTCGGTATTGTCCGCCGCCGGAGGCATTTTTCTGCTGGGTGCGGAAAGTTACGGCTATGTGCTGCTGCTGCTGTCCACCTTCCTGTCCGTCGATGTCTACAAGCGCGCGCCTTGTCCCGCGCCCGTTTCGGCGGCGCGTTCGCCGACGGTGGATATCCTCGTTCCGACTTATAATGAGCCGGATGACCTGCTGGAGGTTACGCTCGCGGCCGCAATGAACATCAGCTACCCGGCAGGCCGGGTGAAGGTCTATCTGCTGGATGATGGCGGCACGCAGGCCAAGCGGAACCAGGCCGACCCGGCGAAGGCGGCAGAGGCGCAGGCGCGGCATGAGCGTCTGCAGATCATGTGTGAGCGTCTGGGCGCACATTATCTGACCCGCGAGAAGAATGAGCACGCCAAGGCGGGCAATATCAACGCCGCACTGGAAAAGACCGATGGTGATCTGATTCTCATTCTCGATGCCGATCACGTGCCTTCGGCAGACATCCTTGTGCGGACCGTCGGGTATTTCGTCGATGATCCGAAGGTGTTCCTGGTGCAGACGCCGCACTTCTTCCTGAACCCGGATCCGCTGGAGCGCAATCTCGGGACCTTCCGGGATATGCCGAGCGAGAACGAGATGTTCTATTCGGTGATCCAGCGCGGGCTGGACGGAATGAATGCGTCCTTCTTCTGCGGATCTGCCGCTGTTCTGCGGCGCGAGCACATCATGGAGATCGGCGGCCTGCAGGGCGATACGATCACGGAGGATGCCGAGACGGCCCTGGAACTGCACTCGCGCGGATATCGGAGTGTGTATGTCGACCGGCCAATGGTGGCCGGGCTGTCGCCGGAAACCTTCTCCGGCTTCATAACGCAGCGAATGCGCTGGACGCAGGGAATGATCCAGATCTTCCTGCTGAAAAACCCCCTCCTCAAGAGGGGGCTCACGCTTTCTCAGCGCATCGGCTACCTCAATTCCTGCTTCTACTGGTTCTTTCCGCTGGCCCGGCTGACCTTCATTCTGGCGCCGCTCCTCTACCTGCTGCTGGATATCCGGGTCTATGTCGGCGACTTCTCCGACTTCCTGATGTACGGCCTGCCGCACATCGTGGGTGCACTGATGCTGTCGTCGATTCTCTACGGACGCACCCGCTGGGCATTTGCCTCCGAGCTGTATGAAGTGGTGCAGTCGATTCACTGTTCGGGCGCCATCCTCCAGGTACTGCGCAATCCGCGCGCGCCAAGCTTTGCCGTGACGCCGAAGGGCGAGAATCTGAGCAAGAGCTTCATCTCGCCCCTCGCGCGGCCGTTCTATGTTCTTATCGCACTGGTCTGCGTGGGAGAAATCGCCGGCTTCTTCCGGCTGTTCACCGATCCGGTCGGGGCGGGGGTGATCTCCGTTCTTCTGTTCTGGAACACGTTCCACCTGTTGCTGCTGGTGTCGGCGCTTGGCGTTCTGTACGAGCGCTCGCAGCAGCGGGCTTTCCCGCGCTTCGATGTGGATCGTGATGTGCGGCTGATGCTGGGGGACCAGCCGATTACAGCGCATATGTCGGATGTTTCGATTACGGGGATAGGCTGCCAGGTTGCCCGGGGTGCCCCGCGCTTCTCGATCGGAGACGTCGTCACGGTCGATGCGCGTGAACTCGGCTCAAGTGATGTTGTTCTCCTTAGCCTGAAGGTTCTTTCGGTGACCGATACGCCCGGCGGGCAGAAGCTGGGTTTGAGTTTCATCATCGAGACCAGGGAGCAATGGGCGGTCGTTGTTGCCCTGATGTATGCGCGTAGCGAGAACTGGAAGCAGTTCCGCGATGCGCGCGCCAACTCCGATCATATGATCACCAAGCTTGCCCGGCTGGTCCGCTCAAGTCTCGCTCAGGCCGCCAGCCATATCCGCGCCGCTACACGGGAAGCACGTTCATGAAGTCCATCGTTCGCCTGATTATTCTTGTCTCCGCATTTACGCTCGCGCTGGGGCTCGCGCCTGCGACGGCGCAACAGACGGCGGGCGAGGACGCCTCGCCGGATATCTACGCCCGCTACCGGGAGAACCCGGATGTTTCACTGGAGCGCAGTGAGGCCGGCCTGTGGATCGCGCGCCTGCCTCTGGCGGCCCTGCGCAGCCAGCAGGGGGCGATCCATCTGGATGGTGCCCATGCCAGCGACGAGATCTCCTTCGCAATCGCTCCGCAGGCGGATGTCAAGGAGGCCCGGATCGTGCTGCGGCATGTCAGCGGACGCGCGCAGGAGGAGTATAAGCCGCAACTGCGGCTTGCGATGAACGGGGCCTTTATCGCTCAGCTCGATGGGGTGACCGAGCGGGCTGCGGCGATCAATGAAGTCGTGCTGGAACCTTCGACCTTGTTGACAGGCTACAACACGCTGCGGATCGATGCGGTGCAGCGCTATACGCTGGATTGTCAGGACAGCGGTGCCGCCGAACTCTGGACGGAGATCGATACCGCACGGTCCTATATCGAGATCGTGTATGCCCGTCGCCCGCTGGCGGCGACATTGGCCGATCTCGGCGCGCTTCTGTCTGCCGGCGTCGGCGGAGTTGACAGGCTGGGGATCATGACCGGCCGGGGAAGCGACGAAACCCTGCGCTGGGGCGCGCTTGCCTCGCAGGCCGTTGGGAATCGTCTCGGCTATCGTCTGCCGGAGATTACCCAGATCACGTCTTTTTCGCCGGATGCGGAAGCGGCCGGCCGGGACCTTGTTGCGATTGGTACGCCGGACGAACTGGCCTCCATTGCCCCTCCTGGCCTTGCCGCGCTGAAGGAGGGGGACTCCTGGCTGTCAATCGGTCCGTCACCGTCTGATCCGACGCACTTCCTGATAATTGCGGCCGGCCGGACTCCGGACGCGATTGAGGGGGCTCTGCGCGTTCTGGCGTCAGAGGGCTTTCCGCTTGCGGTGACCTCTACTGCGGTGATCGCCGGGAATGAAATACCGGCTGCCATTGTCAGTTCAAAACGCCAGCCGCTGCGTGTGGATGCAAAATATATCTTCCATGACCTCGGGTTTGACGAGGTGCTGGTCCTTGGGCGCGAGACGGAAGGGGCGGGGCTCTCTTTTGTCTTGCCGCCGGATGTGCAGTTTCACAAACGCGACAATGTCGTGCTGATGCTCGACTTTGCCTATGGTGCCGGGCTCGATGGGCATTCGGTTGTGAACGTCCTCGTCAACGGGGCATTCGAACGGGCCGTGCGGCTGACCAATCCGGATGGCGAGGTTGTGCCCGGATACCAGATCGACCTTCCGGCAAGTTCGTTCAGGCCGGGCTGGAACAATATCGACTTCCAGATACAGCTTTCGTCGCCCGTGCAGGGCGCCTGTACTGCGCGGAACGCACGCAATCTGGCCTTCACGCTGAAGAACACCTCGACGCTGTCTCTGCCGTCTGCAGACCATTTCGTGGAATTGCCCAATCTCAATATTCTTCAGGAGACCGGTTATCCCTTTTCGGGTCTGGAGGATGCACCAATGGCGTTCCGCGCGGCAGATGCCTCGCCTGAAGCGATAGGGGGCGTGTGGATGCTGGCCGCACGGCTGGGGCAGATCAACGGTGCGGTCTTTACCGAAGCGAGCTTCGCCGTCGGGTCCGATCTTCCCGATGCGAACACGATCCTTGTCGGTGTCCGGCCGGAGCTGGAGCACCTCCTGTCCGCCGGGAGCGCAGACCTGCCGGAGACAGAGGCGTTCAGCCGCCGGATGAAGCTGGCCGACCTCGGAGACAATGGTCTGGTACTTGAACGGGAATCGCCGGAGCATAAGGAGCGCCTTGTTCTGGTCGCGACAGCAGAGACCGGTCCGCAGCTGGCAGAGTCAATCCGTTCGCTGGTGAAGCCGGATCACTGGAACCAGCTGAAAGGAGGCGCCGCAATCTGGCGCCGGAATGCGGCCACCATGGTGACCGAGGCGCCCGAAGCAACCTTCACAATCGGCGACAAGTGGTCGGGTGAGCGCGCTGTCAGCGGCGGCAAATCGTCGTCCTGGGGCTGGATTGTATCGATTGCGACCATTCTGTTCGCCATGGCTGCGGGACTTGCCATGATAGCGCGGTACATGCGCACACGGATCGACGGAAAGTGAGGACAGCCACGCCTCTCCTGCGCGCAGCTGTTGCCAGCGCCGCCCTCATGCTCCTTCCGGGCGTGATTGCCGGTGCTGCGCCGGATACGGGTGGGGAAGTCGTCAAATCCATTGGTATTCCCGGTGCAGACAAGGGGGCAGGCACAGATGTGGCTGCCAGTGCCGGGGCGGAACCCATAGAAGCCAGGACGCCACCGGCTGTGCCGCCTGAGGCGGACGTTCAGGCGGTCTGGGCACTCGGCGCTTCCGGAAAATGGACGGCAGCGGAGGCTCGGTTGCAAGCCTTGCGCGAGCGCTTTCAGGGCTGGGACGTGCCGGGCGATCTCACAACCTATGTTGCTGCGGGACGGCGGGACGAAAAGGTTCGCACGGCCCTTGCGAAGGAGGACTGGCCGGGCGTGCTGGCCCTGTTGCCGCCGGCGGGGGCAGACGCGTGCGAGCCGGCGTTTCAACTCTGGGCACGCGCGGACGCGCTGGACGGCACCGGAGACGAGGCCGGTCTCAGGGCATTCTATGTGCGGGTCTTGTCGAACTGCCGCGATGCGGGGACGACAGCAGCGCTGGTCCAGCGCGCCATCAGCCGTCTCGATACGGACGGACTGGCGGAAGTCGCGGCGATACCGGCACTTTCGAACAATCATGATCCGCGCGTGGCGGGCGCCTATTCAGAACTTCTTCGCGAAGCGGCCTGGCAGCGCTTTACCTTGGCCGAAGCAGCCGGAGATATGAGCACGGCCGGTGCGATCGCAGATGAATCGCAAGATCCGCGTCTCCTGTCGCAGGCGGGATGGATGTTCCTTTCAAAGGATGCTGACCGGTCCGCAGCCTATTTCAGCGCGGCGCTGGCTGCCGGGGCAGGTGAAGAGGCGCACAAGGGGCTCATCAGGGCGGCGCTTGCAAATGGCGACTTTCCGGCGGCGCGCTCCGCAATTGCCGCAGCACCGATGATGCCGGATCGTGCCAATCTGTCTGCGCTCGCTGATCTGGGGGAGGCACAGCTTGCACGTGAAAGCGGAGACTGGCAGCGGGCGGTTGAGCTTGCCAGCCGGGCCGCCGGGCTTGACCCGGACCTGGAACCGGAGGCGCGGACTGTCGCAGGCGGAGCCTTGCTGGATGCTGCGACGCTGGCTTACGACCGAAATGAATTTTCCGATGCACGCGCGCTTGCTCTGAGAGCGGCGGCATATCCTTCGGTCCGGCGCGCGGCAGAGATGCGCGCGGCCTGGGCTGCGCTGCAGGCGGGGGATGCGGAGGGGGCATCTGCCGGCTTCAGAGCGCTGTATCTCGCAATGCCGGATGACGAATCTGCAGAAGGATTTGCCCTCGCTTCACAAAAGGCCGGGACGCTCGGCTCTGCAGCGGCGATCGCAAGGGCTGCCGGAGGACCGCTGGGGGGCAAGGTTCAGGCGCAATATGCGGCGGTCGCATTCTATGACGGGGACTATCTGACCGCCCGTGCGCGGGCGCCCGACGCCTATGAGGCGCTTGAGGGCATCGACCACACGGTCTACCGCCAGACGATTTCCATGCGACAGCAGGACGGTGCACGCGGACAGAACCGTCTCACCGGATATGCCGCGACGACTTCCGCTGAAATTGTGCGCGGCGTCGACCGGTATGAGGTCGGGCTCACGCTTTACAGGCTGGATACGGGTGAAGCTGGCGGCGCGGGCCAGGAAACCTATGCCGCGCCGTATATGTCCTTCAGCCGGGAAGGGACGACCAGCCTGGCGGCCCGGATCGGCTTGCTGCCCGTAGGCGGCGGTGCGCCGGCCACCCTGACCGGCGAGATTGCAGCCGCACGCGATTTCGGCAAGCATCATGGCGAGGCCCACGCCTTTGTTCGTCCAAAGACGGATAGTCTGCTTGCTTTGGCCGGAGCGGCGAATGCCTCCGGCACGGAAACCGGACGGGTGCGGGAGGCGGGCCTCCTTGTGCGCGGCCGGGCAGACATTGGTGGCGGGCGCGCCATTCAGGTGGAAATGGGTCTCTCGCGCCTTGAGGGCCGTGAGGTGGTCCGGAACGACATGATTTCAGGGGGCATTTCGGCGAACCAGTCCATTAAGAAAGACGGGTTCGACTATCTGGTTACGGGTCCATTCTACCAGTTCCAGTCCTATGACAGGAATACGAACTTCTTTACGACCGGGCATGGCGGCTATTTCAGCCCGCAGGAATTCCACCGCGCAGGCTGGTCGATCAATGCCCGGACGAAGCCGCTGAATGACTGGCTCGTGAAGGCGGATGCTGCTGTTGCCTACGAGACCGTTCGGGAAGATGCGGCATCTGAATACCCGCTCAATGCGGATCAGGGTATGCGGATCGGGGGAGGGGACAGTTCAGGTGTGGCGGGGGCAATCGACATCGCCCTGGCGCGCCGCATCGGCCCCGAAGTGATCATCTCCGCGAACCTGTCCGCGACGGCCTCAAAGGCCTTTGAAGACCTGCGTGCAGGTATCGGAATTGCCTGGGTGCCGGGCGGCCGCGCGGGACTGGTTCCCACCGATCTTACGACAGATCCATTCTCACCAGCGTCCTGGATTCGCCCATGACCGATACCGCAAATTCACGTCAGGCTATGCCGAAGAAACACAATGATCCTGTCCTGAGACGCGCCCTGCAGGCGATGACGCTGTGCGGCGTTCTGCTGGGCCTGGTGCTGTATACTTGGTTCGCCGTCCAGAACGAGGCGGCCGACAGGCGGCGCGGCCTTGCGGACGCTGCGGAGTCGGGACAGATCGCTGCTGAGGCCGAACTGGCGCGCATTGAGATTGCGGCCGACAGGGTTGCGCCGCTCATTGCCGCGGCGCTGTCAGAAGATGTACCGTCGGCGCGTGCACGTGACATCAAAACGCAGGTAACGAACCTTCTGTCCAACACGCCGGTGATCGCGGTTGCCGCCCTTGATCCGAGGGGGCATGTTGCCTCCGTCTTCGGGCAGATGCCATCGGACGTGGTCGGACAGCTTGCCCCGATTTCCTCCAGCCGCCGGGCAGGCGCTGAACTGGTCAATCTGAATCTGGTGCCAATGTCTGATCATCGCGCAGCCTACTACAGAGATGTCGGCCTGGCAGACGGCCAGCACCAGACTCTTGTATTTGTCCTGCACACTGGCGCTTTCCGGGCCGCGCTGGATCCCGGTGCCGGTATCGGGAAGGAGTGGCGCGTCGCCTTGCTCAACCTCGACGGAGATGTTGTGCGATCGGGTGCCGGCACCGCGCGCACGTTTACCCCAGAAGATACGTCGCTCGTGACGGCGGCATCGGGCTGGCGGCCTCTGCACGCGGATGAGGTGCGTGCATCGTACAAGAGCGCTTACCGGAGCCGGAGCACGCTGATCGAGACGCGCAATGTGGATGGCGGGCAAATGCTGCTTGTCTATCTGGCTGAGGCGCCGTCTGTGCTGTCGGTGCTCGGCGCACGCAGGTATGAGTTTCTGGCCCTGTTTGGCGCTTCGGCACTGGCCCTCATCCTCGGCCTGTCTCTGATCCAGAATGAATGGCAGCGGGAGGACCGGGAAAGCGAGGATGCTTTCCTCGTGCTGGCGCATGCGCGGGCAAGCTGCGACATGCTGTCTGCAGGCGTGATCGACTGGTCTGTCGCGGATGGGCGCGTGATCTATTCGAAAGGGTGGGCCGAAATGTTCGCAGGCGGCGTGAAGCCTGCCTCCGAAGACATCTATGAATGGATTGCTAGGATCCATCCCGATGATCAGGAGGCCGCCCGCGAGATCTACCAGGCGATGCTGGATGACGATAAAGTGGACATCGAACACAGTATCCGGGTCCGTTTGCCCTCCGGGCTGTGGGGGCCCGTTCTGGAGCGGGGGCGCGCTATCGGGGGTGAGGGCGGGCGTCCGGCCCGGATCGTACTGGTGCAATTGCCTCAGGCTGCCGATGGCAGCCAGCTACAGCACATGCTTGATTGCCACTTCCTGTCGCAGGGCAGAACGACAAAGGTTTCCTGAGAGAAGGCGCGTCAGGACGGGGATGCCTTGGGCGCGGCCTGCACCGCAGCCGAGGCATCACCGTGCAGCAGCATTTGCCCCGGTTCCGGCCGCGGAGCCTCTGAATGCCGTGCTGTAGGGGGGCGATACTCGCGTTCGTTTCGGCAGGCTCAGGACTGTTCTGGTGTCATTTCTTATAATGTCGTGTCCTGCGGGCGTGTCCGGTAGGGCTGCGCGTCCACCGGAACTCCAACCCGGGCTCTGCGTTCGGCCTTCTGGTGTGATTCGGCTTGCGGCGGACGTGGGCGGGATTTGTGCCCGGGAAAAGGCTCCGGACGGCCTGCTGAACGCAAATCCCTGACTCAAAGCCGGGCAAAGACGTGATTTTCGCGAAGAATTCACGTGCCTGCTGCGGTTGGGGCGGGCTGGCCGGGAGCCTAGGCGTGAAGACACTCTACATCGAACAGGGAAGCCCTTGGGAGATCGGCTACTGCGAAAGCTTCAACAGCAAGCTGCGCGACGAGGTGCTGGCGAGGGAAACCTTCTTCGATCTCAGGGAGGCCCAGATCCTGATCGAAGCCTGGCGACACCACTACAACACCGCCCGGCCGCACTCTTCGCTCGGCAATAAGCCACCCGCCCTAAAAGCCGCCTTGCCCGCAGCGTTCATGCCCCCTTACTATGGGAAGGTGGCAGCATGAACGCTGCTACCTTGAAACCGCCGGGCTAATAAATCTGGTGGATCACCCCTGTGGGGCAGGCCAGTATCGCATCGAGTTTTACGGTATCCCTCTAGCTCGACCAAATAGTAGAGCGTTGTTTAATTGTGTTTCGGCGCCTCAAGATTCATCGTGAGCTGCGAAAGCAACATCATATCCAAAATCTCTGATCGGTACGACATTCTTGTAACGCTCAGGACCGGCAACGTTCTGGCAACGTTGAGCGTTACTTTCTGGGTTTGTTCCGCCCTTTCTGGCCACGTTGGGCTCCCTTCGGATCCATAATTTTCAATGGCTTAGCATTATATCGGGGCCTTGACATCGTAGGGGTCACAAGTTCGAACCTTGTACCGCCCACCATTTGATCATCACGACAATGGACTTCCCACTTCTTTTCCAGAAGCAGGCTTTTGGATGAAATATTTCATCCAAACATAGAGTCCGGTAGACTCCGGCGCATTCTCTGGTTACCAATCCTTACACAAGGTTAATGCTTGATCGGGCTTGGATCTGATCAAGCAGAAGGTGGGTAGATGCGGGTATTGGATGTTGGGAAGCACTCGATCGCGATCGGGGCCGCATCGCTCGCGCTTTATATTCTTGAAGCCGCTCTTGAACTGGTCGGGCTGGTCAAACCGATGGGTACGCTTGTTGCGGCCGGCGTGCTGCTCGCGTTCGGTTTGGTTTGGTGGATAGGGCGGAGTGGGGCCGCCATTTTCATATTGATACTGCTTGGGATTGCCGGGGTTTTCGCGTTCCGTATCGCGACCAAGCCTGATTGTTCCGGCAAGTCCAGCCTTCTGAAGGCGATTGAGGATTGCCCGACGCATAAGCCGGGATTCGACAGGGGGTATTGAATGTTTGGCTGGATGCGGCGTTCGCCCAACCATCTCCGAAGATTGAATGACTTTATGGCTGAGCAGCCTGCTTTCGATATCGGATACATCGCCAGTGAGGTCTCCAATCAGGCCGTGATCGAGGACGTAATCTTCGACCGCATCCGGGACCGGCATCGTCAGATGTGGCAAGCGCAGTATTCTTCTTTCTACGCCCAGCTACTGCAAGAGCCTGAGACCCGCGCTGCGCTGAATGCGGCAAACGGCCAGCTGTCTGCATTGAATGACGAGTTGGCGGCGACAGACAAGATGCTTGAGACCTCGGACCGGAAACCGGAACCATGGTCCGCCCTTTCGGTGACTACGGTGATCCTCCTTATTCTGGGGTATGTGATCGTTGCGTCCTTTTCTGTAACTGCATTTGCAACGTTCAATATCGCCACCGATCGAGCGGCTTATGGTGAGGGTGGCGATTACAGGGCCTTCTTCACATCATTTATTCCTGCTGGCGCGCCGCTGGCGCTCGAGATTTGTTATCTCAGGATCCCTTACGCTACTGTGAGGCGCCGGTTTCAGGCCGCCGCGTTTGTT
>JAGQRO010000393.1 GCA_020425315.1 Hyphomonas sp.
GTGCGGATCGTCAGCTTGCCGCCATTCTTGTGGCTCAGCATCGCATCGCGCGCATTGGTGGCGAGGTTCAGAATCGCATTTTCCAGCTGGTTCTTGTCGGCCTTGATGTAAGGCACGTCGCGGCCATGCTTGACCTCCAGCTCGATCCGCTCGTCGAGCAGCTGGCGCAGCAGGATCGAGAACTCGGTCATGAAGTCCGGCACCGCGAAGATCTCGCGCTTGAAGGTCTGCTGGCGCGCATAGGCGAGCAGCATCTTCACGAGCTCCTTTGCGCGCATCGCGAATTCATTGATCGACTGCAGGTTCGCAAACGAAGGATCGCCCAGCGGGTGGCGCACCATCAGCTGCTCATTGTTGAGGATGATGCCCTGCAGCACATTGTTGAAGTCATGCGCGACACCGCCGGCAAGCTGGCCGATGGCCTGCATCTTCTCGCCATGGGCGAGGCGGATCTCGAGCTGGCGCTGTTCCGTGATGTCCATCACATAAGCAACTGACGGGCGGCCATTGGAATCGAGCGCCACGAACACGTTCACATAGCGCGGCGTCTTGCCGGCGATCTTCAGGCTGACCGGCTTGTCGATCGCATCGACCAGCGCGGCGCTGAGGGCATCCTCGCCATCCTCGGCCTGGAACAGGCCGGAGAAGCGTTGGCCGGGTGCGGCCTGGCCGTCGGTCATTTCCATCAGCGCACGGTTGGCATCGAGGATGATCGCGCCCTGTACGCCGTCGCCTTCAAGGCGCACCGCGCCGAAGGGTGCGTCGTCGAACATCGGGTCGCCATCGGTGGCGCGCGGCGGGCGCGAACCGGTGAGGGCAAACCTTTCCTCGCCGCCATTCATCACCTGCGCGCTGGCCAGCAGGATGGTGCGGCCGGCTGCATCTGCTCCGCGTCCGGACCATGTCGTGATCGCCTGGACCGGAATCTCGATCCCGTCACGGCCGCGCAACTGGATGTCCGCCCGGCCCGGCAGGCCGGTCTTGCGGTCGCGGCCGAGCATCTTGACGAATTCCGGACGCATGATGTCGTCGATACGGATGTTCTTCGCCGTCTCCGGCAGGCCCAGCGTGTCGCGCAGCCAGGAGTTGGCGTAGGTGATCGTGCCGTCCGGGCGCGCGGCGAAGAAGCCCATCGGCGCGTCTTCGACATAGAGCGATTTCAGGTCCGCTGCGCCTGTCGCCTCGCGCTCGCCGGCGATGGGGCGGATGCGCCACAGAACCTTGCCGCGCGGAAGCGGCGACACGGAAATCTCGTACTGGGCCGGCACCTGTTCCGGGCCGATCGTGATCGGCGGCAGCACTTCGCGGCGCGACAGGCCGGACTTGGCATCCTTCGACAGGCGGTAGACCGGCGCCGCAAGGCCGGGGCTCGCGCCGAACAGGCGGTCCACCGTAACCGGGCCGCCATCGGTGCCGCCCACCATCAGCGCCATGTTGGTGAGATCGCGATAGGCCGTATTGGCCGCCACCGGGGCGCCGCCCTGATCAGCGATCAGAACGCATTCGTCCAGCGCCTCGATCCAGCCGAAGCGCGGCTGGCTTGCCTGCGCCGCGCGGATGGCCGAACCCTTTTCCGGGAAAAGGCCCAACATGCGGCCGGCGCCGCGCACGGTCCACAAGAGGAACACAAGCCCGCCCGAGCCCATGGCGATCAGCAGGATCGGGCCCGGCGCGCCGGAGGCACGCGGCCAGGCCAGCGCCACGCTGGCGGCGGCGATGGAGATCAGCAGGCAGCCCCAGAACAGGAGCTGCATCAGGTCGACCCGCGGGCGCCCGATCACCGGCATCGCCTCGTCGGCGGTGTCCAGATCGTCGCCGTGCGCCTCGTTCATGCGGTTCAGACTGTCCATGCTGCTACACAACTCCCGGCGCCGGCACCGCTCAGGGTGCGGGCAATGGTTAGGGGCCGCGCCAGCGAGCCGACTCAGCCATCAGAATCCTAGTTTACAGAGACTAGTCCGGCAAAGGTTAACGAAACCAAAAAAAGCGTTAAGACTCCCCGCAGAAACTGCAGATTACCGTTCATTCGGAGGTTCCCATGAAATACGCTTTCACCGCCCTGGCGCTGGTCTTTGCCGCCACCGGCTGCACCACGCCGCCGGCCGTCGAGGACCCGCCTGTCGCCACGACGGATGCAGAGGCGATTGCCGCAGAATCGGCGCGTCTCAACGTCTGGCTCGACCGGAAATTCGAGGAAACCGTGGCCCGCAGCCCGATTGCCCAGACCTATCTCGGCATCAAGACCGACTATGGCAAATGGGACGACGTTTCCGACGCCAATGACCTGAAAGAACTGGAAATCATGCGGGCCGACATGGCCGAGATGAAGGCCAGCTTCGATCCGGACCTGCTGGACCATCAGGCGAAGCTTTCCTGGCGCATCGCAGAGCGGAACCTGCAGCAGGAAGAGGCCGACCATCCCTTCCGCCATCATCGCTATGTCTTCGACCAGATGAATGGCGTGCAGGCCGAAATCCCGGCCTTCCTGATCAACCAGCACCGGATCGACACGAAATCCGACGCGGAAGCCTACATTTCGCGCCTCAATGGCGTGCCCGCCTATCTGGAGCAGAACCTTGAAAATTCACGGATTGCACTCGGAATGGGCATCCAGCCGCCGGCCTTTGTCTACGATTATGTCCTCTCCGATGCGCAGGGCGTGATCACCGGCTACCCCTTCGACGAAAGCGGCGAGGACAGCCCGCTGATGGAGGATTTCCGCGCCAAGGTGACGGGGCTGACCGAGGACGACACGATCTCGCCGGAAGAAGCCGGCGCCCTGATTGCCGCGGCCGCAGAGGCGCTGAAAACCTCCGTCGGCCCGGCCTATGACGCCGCCATTGCGGAACTGGCCGAGCAGGCAAAGACCGCAACGAGCGATGACGGCGTGTGGAAGATGCCGGACGGGGCCGCATATTATGCCGCCAACCTCGCCCGCGAGACGACGACCGACATGACGGCGGAGGAAATCCACGCCCTCGGCCTGGCCGAGATCGAGCGCATCCATGGCGAGATGCGGGCGATCATGGAAAAGACCGGCTTCGAAGGAGACCTCAAGGGCTTCTTCGATTTCATGCGCACCGACCCGCAATTCTTCAAGCCGAACACGGATGAAGGCCGGGCCGAATACCTTGCCGAGGCAACCGCGATCATCGACCAGATGCGCGCCGATCTGCCCAGCGTGTTCAACACATTCCCGAAGGCGGACATGATCGTGAAGGCGGTCGAGCCGTTCCGTGAGAAATCGGCGGGCAAGGCCTTCTATTCCCAGCCCTCCCCCGATGGCAGCCGTCCGGGCACGTATTATGCGAACCTCTATCGCATGCAGGACATGCCCACCTATCAGATGCAGGCCCTCGCCTTCCACGAAGGCATTCCCGGCCACCACATGCAGATCGCCATCGCGCAGGAGCTGACCGGCGTGCCGGAATTCCGCAAGTATGGCGATTTCACCGCTTTCATCGAAGGCTGGGGCCTTTATTCGGAACTCCTGCCCAAGGACATGGGTTACTACACCGACCCCTATGACGATTTTGGCCGCCTTGCGATGGAGATCTGGCGGGCGGCGCGCCTCGTGGTCGATACTGGCATCCATGACAAGCACTGGACCCGCGAACAGGCGGTCCAATATCTCATCGACAACACGCCGAACCCGGAAGGCGACTGCCGCAAGGCCATCGATCGCTACATTGTGATGCCGGGCCAGGCGACGGCCTACAAGATCGGCATGAACCGGATTGTCGAATTGCGCGAAAAGGCGAGGACTGAGCTGGGCGACAAATTCGACATCCGCACCTTTCATGATGTTGTGTTGAAGGACGGGGCTGTGCCGCTCGCCATTCTGGAGGAGAATGTCGACTCCTGGATTGCGGAAACAAAATCAGGAGGCTGACCATGCACCGCCTCGCCGTCGCATCCCTGTTTGTGGCCCTTGCCGGTTGCTCTTCCCTGCTCAGCGCTGCGCTGAAGCCGGACGTTCAGGCGAGCGCGGCGGCCGTGGAGGCTGGCGACTGGGTGTTGGACCCGGACCATGCGGCGCTGACCTTCCGCATCAATCACATGGGCTATTCGGACCTGGTTGGCCGGTTCGACCGTTTCGATGTCTCGCTCATCGGCGACGGCACCCATCCGGAGGATGCCCGCGTCAGCGCCGTGATCGAGGTGGGATCCCTCGACATTGGGAATGACAAATTCCGCGATGACCTGCTCGGCGCGCGCTGGTTCGATGCGGAGGACCACCCCCAGGCCGTGTTCCGCACGCTGAGCGTGACCTCCACGAGCGAGACAACCGCTACAGTGAACGGCGAGCTGACCCTGCGCGGCGTGACCCGGCCCGTGGCGCTGGAGGTTCGCCTCAATGGCGTCGCCTATGACCGCCTGCGCGGCACCGATGTGGCGGGCTTCAGTGCAAGTGCACTGATCCACCGCTCGGACTTCGGCATGGACGCCTTCTCCGGCCTCGTGACGGATGATGTCCGTATCGGGATCGAGGCAGAACTGATGCGGAAAAAGGACTAGCGGAAACCCGGCAGGCGGCGGGTGATGCGCAGGGCCATTTTCGAGCCCTTGCGCCCGATCTGGCCTTCGGCGACCAGCGGGCCGTCGCGCCCGCCTGAGAGCAGTTCCACCGGCTGGTCTGCCGGTACGCCGAGCAGCAACGTGGAGCCGGCCGTCAGGTCCGTCAGGCGCGACAGGGGCACCGAGAGGCTGGCGACGCGCGCCGTGAGCAGCACGGTCAGCCCTGCTTGCCCCGCTGCAGGTGCCGGCACTTCCGGCGCCGCCGGAGCGGCCGCGCCGAGGGCCTCCTCGAACAGGCTGTCGGAAGACAGGATCAGCCGCGCGGCAAAGGTGCCGGCATCGACGCGCACGTCGAAATCGACGATCTCCGCATCGCCCGGCCGGGCCAGCGCCGCAGCGAACTCGGCATCGATCTCGACACCCGCAAAGCCGAGCACCGGCGAAATCGCGGGGCCGAGCGGGCGCACCAGGCCTTCCAGAAGGGCGCTGTCGAGCGGGGTCAGGTGGCGCGGGCTGTATGGCCCCTGCCGGCCGCCACAGGCGCTTTCGATCAGCGCATTGGCAAGCTGCGGCGAGAGTACGAGCATCGCATCGACCTCGCCCTCCCCCGAAGCGAAACAGGCGACCGCCGCGCCGCGCCCGGCAAGCTCCGTATCGAGACCGGTTTCGAAATCGCCTTCCATCACCGCGCGCGCGACCGCCGCAGCTTTCAGGCCACAGCCCTTGCGCAAGGCAAGCGACAGGCGAGAGGCGAGCCGCCGGGCCGCTTCAGGAATGTCATGCGACGGCGCCGAGGCGCGCTTGGCCGGGCGGCGCGCGGGCGTCACGTCCGGCAGCGCCTTGTCCTCGACCTTTGCGGGCTCAGGCTCCGGCTCAGACGGCATGTCTCCGAGGTCCGGGCGCAGCAGGGCTTCGATCTCGGCCGCGCTCAGCAGGCCGCGCGCCGACGGCAGCGGGCGCTCGGGCGCCAGCGTCTCGAACGTCGTCGGCATGTCCACCATCACCGCGGATTCCCGGCGAGGCGACATGTCCCACTCGTCATCGGCGGGGAGCTTGAGGTCTGGTTTCATGCGCAATTGGACCCGTAGACCTCTCTTTTTGGGGTCCAGATGGTTAATGCCCGGTTAGGACTTTCCGTCCTGCCCGCACCCCCGCCCATCACGAACAGCCCCGAATCACCCGCACCCTAACAAACCGGCGCTTGCGGTTAAACATGAGGGATCAGCGTTAAGACCCTGATTACCAAGGCGTAAGGGATCGTTTGGACCTTTGGGGCATTCTCCGTCTCAACGCAGCAAGCCTCCGGAAGAGACGGAGCGCCGCGGCGTTGGGATGATGAAAAAACGGCGGCATCTCAAAAAGAGGTGCCGCCGTTTCCTTATGTCAATTCAAGAACTTCGCGCTCAGTCGTCGCGCAGGGTGCGTTCCTTGCGCTCGTGGCGCTCCTGGGCCTCCAGGCTCAGCGTCGCTGTCGGGCGCGCTTCGAGGCGGCGAATGCCGATCGGCTCGCCCGTCACTTCGCAATAGCCGTAGGTGCCATCGTCGAGGCGGCGCAGGGCGGCGTCGATCTTGGAGATCAGCTTGCGCTGGCGGTCCCGCGTGCGAAGTTCGAGGGCCTTGTCGCTCTCGGCAGAGGCGCGGTCGACCATGTCGGGCAGCGAGCCGGACTCATCCTGCAGATTGTGGATGGTCTGCTTGGCGCCGTCGAGGATCTCAGCCTTCCAAGTCTCCAGCAATCGGCGGAAATACGCCATCTGCTGGGGGTTCATGAACTCCTCGTCTTCCGACGGGCGATAGTCATCTGCAATCTCGATGCTCATCGCAGGACACCTCACTTGAGCTTGGCCGGGATATAGAGCCCCAATCGATTCACCGCAATTGGCTGAGCTGTGATAATTTAGCCAATGTTTTCAGGTAATTGTGGCAATATTCGGCAAACTCCCCGATATTGTGATCGTCCCGGCACGTTCCGAGACGCCCGAAATACTGCAATTTGCAGGCCGGGACTTGATCTTTGGGGGCCGGACGCGCTCTATGAAAATTCGCCCCTTGCCCAGCTTTCACAACGGTTTCAGCGTTCATGGCCCGACGCCGGAAAAGAACCGATAAGACATCAGGCTGGATGCAGGCTGTTGTGTTCAATTCCCTGCTGATCCTGATGCCTGTGATTGGCGCGCAAGTGCTGGGGTCTGCCTTTTCGGGCGCATCTTTTTCCGATTCTCCGGGGATTGAGGCAATTGATCAGACCCGCCGCAATCTCGATGAGGCCTTCGCTTCCTTCGCCCCCCGCAACCCGTCTGACCGTTATGAGTTCTGGTACGATATCGTCGACCGCGAACTCAGCGAGCAGGATATCTCCGCCGCGCACGGCTTCCTTCTGGCGGCGCCGCAGATGCTGGAAAAGAAGGACGTCCGCGAACTGATTGCCGCCGCAGATGCCGAACGCCTCAGCCGCGCCGACGACCGGCTGACCGCCGCCGCCCTGCGCAAGCTGCCAACCGCGATCAGCCTGAAATACGAACAGGCGCAGATCTCCGCCCGGGTCATCGACACACAAATCACTCCTGAAGAAACCGTCGAAGCGGCGATCGAGGAACCCGAGTCCGAAACCGTCGATGGCACCGGCGGCCCGGAAGTGGAGCTCGCCACCGATGCGGCGGTTGAGGAATCCCGGTTCCGACTGCTCGGCAATTTTGACGACCTTGCCGAAATGTCCCGCCGCTGGCTGAACGAAGAGCGCGTCGATGTGATCGCGCTCAAGGTCACGGCCATCGGCCTGATCGAGGCGGAGACCACGGACGGCCTGTCGGACGCGAACATCCGCGCCGCCTCGATCCTGAAATCGGCGCTGCGCTCCGGTCGCCTGACCGAGGATTTCCATTCCTATCTCACCGCGCGGGTGAATGCCGCCCTGCCCGACGGCGCGCTTCGTCCGGCCCTCACCGAAGCGCTCAGCCAGCTCGCCACGACAGAGGTGCGCACCGAGCGCGTGAAGACAGCCTTCATCGGCGCGGTTGACAGCCGCGGCCTGATGCGGCTCGAAACCGATCTCGAACAGATCGACCGGATCGGCAACCTGACCAGCCCGACAGCTGCCGTCACTCTGATCCAGCATGCCGGCGACAGTTCGGACCTGCGCCGCGTGCGCCTCATTGCCGAGGCTGGCGGCGACCGCGCCATTGCGTTGGTCAAGCAATCCGGCCCGGCCGCGCTGCGGGTCGCGGACACGGGCGTGCGCTGGACCACGAAGATGGTGCTTCAGGTCATGGGCATGTCGGTGTCGGCGATTGCGCTTCTGTTCGTGACCTGGTCGACGCTGCGCCGGAATATCCGCCTGCGCCGGCAGGCCCAGCACGGGCCGATGCCCGGCTGATCCCCTGCCCTAAAGCCCGAACGCGCCCTTGATCCCGTCGATCAGCAGCTGAACCGACAGCGCCGCAAGGATCACGCCGAGAATTCGCGTGATCGCACCGGCCACGCTCGCCCCCATCATCCGCACCAGCGGACCGGCGGCCAGGAACAGGACGAGCGTCAGCAGCAGGTTGAGGCCGATGGCGGCCAGCACCACCCCCTTCTCCGGCCACGAGGCCGCTTCCGACATGTAGAACATGGCCGTGGCGATGGAGCCCGGACCGGCAATCATCGGTATGCCGATCGGGAAGACGGAAATATCGTCCGGCTCCGGATCGTTGCGGTGCTCCTCCATCACTTCTTCGGCCCTGTGCTCGCGGCGCTCGGTGCGCTTCTCGAACACCATGTCGAGCGCGATCAGGAACAGGAGGACGCCGCCGGCGGCCCGGAAGGCGTCGATGGAGATGTGCATCGCATCCATCAGCCAGGCGCCGCCAAATGCGAACGAGAACATGATCAACGTGGCAATGAAGGTCGACTTCACCGCCATACGGCGGCGATAGGCCGGCGGGCCGTTTGCCGTCAGCGTCGCGAACACGGGTGCCACGCCCACTGCATCGATCAGGACGAAGAAGGTGACAAAGGTGGCGGTGAAGAGAGAGAGCAGCTCGGCGTTCATGCGCGAGGGCTTTAGTGGCGTTGCCCTGCCGCGTCGAGGATTTCCTGCACAGCCGGTGCAACCACCAGCGAGCGCGAGGCCGCGGAGAAGCGCGACAGGTCTGCCGCGCCCGAGGCGAGCGCCAGCATCATCTTGTGCCCGCGCAGGCGCTGCAGCAGGCCCTCATTGCCGCGGGCGCCTTCCGAACGGGCGATCCGGCCATCGCCGAGATCGACCGTGATGTCATCCCCCGCGCCGGCTTCCAGCACGCGGATGGCCTCGTCCAGTCCGAGAACCTGGGGGGCGGAGGCGGGGCTGGCACGCATCGGCGATCCGTCAGCCATCACGCGGCATCCGCCTCGCCGGCACCCATCAGGCGACGGCAACGGCTGAGCGCACGGTAGAGATTGGCGCTGGCGACATCGGCGGAGATTTCGAGCACCGCATCGCGCTCTTCCGGCGAGGGGAAGCTCGCCATCAGCGCAGCCAACGCTTCAGCGGCCTGCGCATAGGCCGGCCCGTCCGACTCGCCCAGCAGGTACATCTGCATGACGCAGAAATAGGCCCGCGCGGCCGGCGTGGTGGCGTCCTGCGGGTGCAGGATATCCTTTTCGCGCAACACCCGAGCCTGGTTTTCCAGCAGCAGGACACCTCGCCTGTCGCCATTGCGCACGACAGCGCCGTTCACAACGAACGTCTCTCCCGGCTTCAGCGACAGTTTCAGGGGCATGGC
>JAGQRO010000394.1 GCA_020425315.1 Hyphomonas sp.
ACGATTCGAAGTTAAGCACGATTTGGGCCAGCACAAAGTTAAGACGCAGGCCTTTTTGGCCAAATTCCCGTGAATTGTGAAAACGCCCGGATGCGGGGCATCCGGGCGCTCACCAGACGGGCAGGGGCCCGACCAGCCTTAATCGTAGGCGAGGGCGCCGACGACCAGGCCGATAATGGCACCAGTGGCGGCCGAGGCGAGGATGGCGTCGCCGCGGTCATAGTCATGTGCCCAGTAATATCCCGAGGGCGGGGCATAGAGCCCGTAGCGGCCATAATCGCTGATATAGACCGTGCGCTGGTGCGGGCGGTAATAGCCGCCGATACGGTAGGGCGAGACATATCCGGTCCGGTAGTAGGGGCCGTAATTGTAGCTGTAGGTGCGGTAGTGCACACGCGGCGGCGCATAATAGCGCGGCGGCGGGGCCCGGTAGGTGTAGGTCGGGCGGCGGTAGTCGCGGCGATAGTCATTGTTGCGATGGCGATAGTCGCCGCCGCGATAGTCACCGCGGCCTCCCCGGTAGTCGCCATGTCCCCGGTTGCCGCGGTCGCCGCGGTCACCACGATGGTCGCCATGGCCCCGGTCATAGCTGCCATGGCCGCGTCCGCTGCGGTCTCCCCGTCCGGGATCGGCGCTGGCGATGGGGGCCAGGACAAGGCCGCCGACGGCCAGGGCCGCGAGCGCTTTCGAAATGCCGTTCTTCAGTTTCATGGCGGTTTCTGGCCTCCATAAGATGGCCCGGTTGACGGGCCCGTTGGTTGTCGCGCAGGTGCGCATTGGGCCAAACCTAGACCGGCGGCCCTGAACGGC
The DNA here is from genome assembly GCA_020425315.1 of Hyphomonas sp. Taxonomy (GTDB): domain Bacteria; phylum Pseudomonadota; class Alphaproteobacteria; order Caulobacterales; family Hyphomonadaceae; genus Hyphomonas. The sequence continues at coordinate 811 of JAGQRO010000394.1, forward strand.
CACTGAACGGGGTGTTAAGGTTCGTCCATGTCTGAATTCGGCGATCTGAAAGTGTCCGATGCGCTGATTGTGCCAGCCTGGGAGCTGTCGGAGGCGTTTATCCGCGCTTCCGGGCCGGGCGGGCAGAATGTGAACAAGGTCTCCACCGCCGTGCAGCTGACCTGGCATGCCGAGGCCTCGTCCCTGCCAACAGACGTCAAAGCCCGGTTTTTGAAGCTTTTTTCCTCGCGACTGACCAGCGATGGGCGCCTGATCCTGGAATCCGGGGCCCATCGCAGCCAGCTCTTGAACCGTCAGGATGTGCGCAAGCGGCTGGCGGCCATGATCCTGAAGGCCAGCGTGAAGCCGAAACGCCGGATCGCGACGAAACCCACACAGGGCAGCGTGCGCCGCCGAATCGCCGCCAAGAAGCGCCGGGGCGAGGTGAAATCCCTGCGTGGATCGGTGGATCGGGGCGAGGAATAGGGCTCAGCGGGCCGCGTCGAGGGCGATTCGGAGCTTGTTCAGCAGCGGCAGCAGCGCCGCCCATTCCTTCGGCGACAGCGCGGCGAACTGCGCCCGCGCCGCGCCAAGCGCGCCGACCGATTGCTGGCGGATGGCCTCTCCGGCCGGCGTGACGCGCACGCGGCGGATGCGGCCATCGGCAGGATCTGCCTCCAGCATGATGAGGCCCTTGGTTTCCAGCTTGCGCACCGTGGACGACATGGTCGGCTGGGAGACCTGCAGCGCGCTGGCAAGCTCGCCGATCGTCTGGCGCACATCGAGCCGCAGGAGATGGTTCAGCACGGCGAATTGCGCCGTGGTCAGACCCGCCGGCAGGAGGCGGGCGAAGGCCGTGTCAGTGAGGTGCGCGATAATGGAAATTTCCGTCAGCACCGCGAATTCCGGCGGGTCGCCCTGAAGGCCGGCAGCGGCGGGCTTTTTTCGGGTGCGCGCCGTCATGTGATGATCCGGGATTCGAGCGGCCAGCGCGGGGCAGGCGCGGGCTGCACGGTGTAGCCGATGCGGAACAGGCCCTGCACGCGGGAAGGGGCGGCAAAGCCGATCCGCTCATGCACCTCGGAAAACGGGCCGTCCATTTCGGGAAATTCCTGCAAGGCCTGCGACAGGGGCTGGAAGGCGACGCCGTGTTTCGTCGCGGCCATCTGCAGGCGGACCCAGGCCGCGCCGGCGGCGAGCTGTTCGGCGCGCGTATTGGCGGTGGTGTTCAGCCAGGCAAAGCCCGCCGCACTGTCGATCAGGCCATCATAGAAGGATTTGGTGGAGTTCCATGCGGTGGAGCCGGTCTCGTCCATCCCTTCGGCGGTCAGCATGCCCGCCATGCCGAGCGCTTCCATCATCGGGCCGTGCAGGGAAATGCCGTCGGGATTGGCGATGACCTGTTTCGCGCCGATGCGCGTCCAGATCACGCTCTCATGGCAGGTCGCCGGCTTGCGCAGTTCGATCTCCCAGGCGCGCTTGCAGACATCCTTCAGCCAGCTGACGGTTTCGGATTCGCAGCTCGTGCCGATCTGGCAGCTGGCGAGCGCCGGCAGGGCGAGCGTTTCGGCCACCATGTCGTTTCGTGTGTCTTCCGGCACCGGTTTGCCGGGATCGAATTTCGTGCGCGCGGTGCGTCGCTGCAGGATCATGCCGAAAAGCGGATCGCGCGCGATGGCGGCGTCTTCGGTAAAGGTCACCTGCGCGATGGGGCGCGCGTCGAGCCGCTCGCCGGGCTCGCCTTCCGGGAAAGGCGTGATGTCGGCGCGATAGCCCTGTTCGGCGGCGGCCTGGCGCAGGAGTTCGAGGAAGGCGCCGAGACCGATCGTGGTCTGACGGTCCGGCGGGTCGGTTTCCGGCAGGCGGCGGTCAAGGTTGCAGAACAGGGTGAGGCTGTCGGCGCCGTCGAGGCGGATCTGCCATGGCTGCAGATTGTGCGGATTGGGCGCGAGGATGGCATAGGCCGCCGCATTGAGGCGGACATCGCCGAAGCCTTGTGCAGCCTGCTTCCACGGCGCCTGCGCGGGCCCGATGCCGCTCTTTGCCACGAGGCCGGCATAGCCCGCGCCCAGCACGAGCACGCTGGCGCCGCCGGTAACCAGAAGGGCGCGTCTTGAGAGCATTTCCGTCTCCATCGGATAATATATAGATATCTATATAATAGGGCGCGCGAATTGTAAAGCGGCAGGAATGGACTGGTCTGGGATCAGCCGCAGCAGCCGCCGGGTGAGGCCGGCGCGGTGTCGACGCTTGTCTCGGCAAACACATCCGGCGCGGCGCAACCGGGGAAGAGTCCGTAATGCGTGGCGCCGTCTCCGACCACGTCGAACCAGGGCGCAAAACGCGTCTGTGTCAGCATGGCCAGCGTGTTGCCGCACACGGGGAAGACGCGGCCGGCCTCGATCTGGTGTTCGCCGTCAAGCTCGAAGACGCGTTCCATGCCGGGGATGCCGCCCTTGTAGATGACGGCCTGCCCGTAATCCTCGCAGGCGGCGTCGAGGCCGCCCAACTTCATCAGGCGGGCGGTGACGGAGGCAAAGCGGATCGGGCCGAGCTTGTCTTTCAGGATGGGGTCGATGATGCCGAGGCGGCGGTGATCGACCGTGCGCGGATCGGTGAAGCCGGCGGCTTTGGCGATGCTCATGAAGTCACCCCAGTAGAGGGCACCGGAGAGGCATTCGCCGTACAGCACCGGATCGGCGGCGAGTTGCGCCGGGATGCGCCGGTCGGCATAGACGTCGGAGAAATAGAGTTCCCCGCCGGGTTTCAGCAGGCGGTGGGCCTGCCGGAACACTTCCGGCTTGTCGGTACACAGATTGATCACGCAGTTGGAGATGATGAGATCGAAACTGCCGGGCTCAAGGTCGAGCGCGCCGAGCTGTTCGAGATAGCCCTTCACGAAACGCGTGTTCGGTGCGGCATAGCCAAATTGCTTTGCGTGCCAGTCTTCATGGGCGCGGGCGACGTCCAGCTGCGCATCCGTCATGTCGACGCCAGTGACGTGTCCGGTTGGACCGACCAGCTTTGCCAGCGCGAACACGTCGCGCCCCGCCCCGCAGCCGAGGTCCAGAACTTTCAGGCCTTCCAGCGCGGACGGAATGGCAAGGCCGCAGCCATAGTAGCGCCCGGCCACCTCGTCATGCACGGCGGCCAGCGCGGCGGAGACATGCGGAGCCGGGCGGTTCGCCGTGGTGCACGCATCGGTCTTCAGATCCTTCGAGCCGGTGAGGGTTTCCCCATAATAGGTTTTGACGATGTCCTGGATCTGGTTCACGCGCGGCTCCTTCGCTGGGTGCGGACTGTTATAAGACGCTGCGCCTCGCGAGCGAATAACAATTCGGTGCGCGTTATTTGCCCGATTTCTTCTGCTGCTGGATTTTCCAGTCCGGCTTGCGGAACCCGGCGGGCTTGTCGGCATAGGGGTTCTTGCCCTGGCGCACGAAGAGACGGATCGGCACGCCGTGCAGGTCGAAAGCGTCGCGCAGCTCGTTGATGAGATAGCGCTTGTAGCTGTCCGGCATCTGGTCGCCGCGCGAGGCGATCAGCACGAAGGTCGGCGGGCGCGATTTCATCTGCGCCATGTAGCGCGGCTTGATCCGCTTGCCCTGCACGCTGGGCGGCGGATGGCGCTCGATCGTGTGGCGCAGCCAGCGGTTGAGGTCGCCGGTCTTCACCCGCGCCGTCCAGTCCTTGTGGACCTGCAGCACGGCCGGCATCAGCCGGTCGACATGGCGGCCGGTGAGGCCGGACAGGAACACGACCGGCGCCCCGCCGGCATTCGGCATCAGTCGGTTGGCAATGTCGCGGATGTGTTTCGCCGCGCCGTCCTGATCCTTCACCGTATCCCATTTGGACACGACGAGGACGAGGCCGCGCCCTTCGCGCAGGCAGAGGTCCGCAATCTGCAGGTCCTGCTTCTCGAGGGCGTCGTGCGGATCCATCACCAGCGCGACGATCTCGGCATATTTCAGGGAGCGGATGGTTTCCGCGGTCGACATCCGCTCCAGCCGTTCCTGCACCTTGCTCTTGCGGCGCAGGCCTGCGGTATCGACGAGGCGCACGCGGCGGCCTTCCCATTCCCAGTCCAGTGTGACGGAGTCGCGTGTGATGCCGGCTTCCGGGCCGGTCAGCAGGCGGTCGGACTTCAGCAGCTGGTTGATCAGCGTGGACTTGCCGGCATTCGGGCGGCCGACAATGGCGAGCTTCACCGGCTTGTCGGGGCGCGGCGCTTCGGGCTCCACATCGACATCGGCTTCCTCGATGGCGGCGACAAGGTCGTCGTCGGAGAGGGTCTCGTCCTCGACGTCGATATGGGCGAGCTTGTCGAGAATGTCTTCGCCGCCGGACTTGTCATAGTCGGGCTCCGGTTCTTCCAGGGCCTTCTCGAAGGCTTCCGGGCCAAGCGCCTGACGGATCGCCTCGTAGAGTTCAGCAAAGCCTTCGCCATGTTCGGCGGACAGGCCAACCGGCTCCCCGAAGCCGAGCGACCAGGCTTCCAGCACGCCGGCCTCGCCCTGACGGCCTTCGGCCTTGTTGGCGGCCAGCACGACCGGCAGGCCGGACTTGCGCAGCAGCATGGCAAAGGTTTCGTCGTCCGGCGTCAGGCCGGTGCGGGCATCGACCAGGAAGAGGCAGAGTTCGGCCTCAGCAATGGCCGCCTCGGTCTGCTCGCGCATACGGGATTCGAGGCTGTCATCATGGACGCTCTCATAGCCGGCGGTGTCGATCAGGATCAGCGGCAGGCCGGCGAGGTGGCCTTCGGCCTCCTTGCGGTCGCGCGTGACGCCCGGCTGGTCGTCGACCAGTGCGATCTTCTTGCCGGCGAGCCGGTTGAAGAGCGTGGACTTGCCCACATTGGGGCGTCCGACAATGGCTAATCTGAGCGGCATGGCAGGCCCGTAACATAACCGGGGACGCGCCCGCCGGCGCCCGCCCCTTACTTGATTGCGATCAGCTTTGCATCATCGGTCAGCACAAGGAGCTTGTCTCCGACGGCGATGGGTTCGAGATAGACCTTGCCGCCCAGCTTCAGCGAATCGGTTTGTTCGCCGGTTTGCGGCGAAAAGGCCAGAAGCTCTCCCGTCGAGGTGGCGACCACGACGCGGCCGGAGGCGACAATCGGCCCAGAATAGGCGATTCGCTTCTTTTTCTTCTGTTCTTTTTCGAACTGGCGCAGCTGAACCACCCAGTAGGCATTGCCGGTGGCCGCGTTGAGACAGGCGAGGCGCCCCTCGGTGCCGAGCACGAAGATGTGCTGGCCGGTCAGGGCCGGCGGCTGGGACGAGCCGATGGGCTTGGTCCAGATGCGCGAGCCGCTGCGTCCGTCAATGGCGATGATGGCGCCGGACTGGCTGGAAGCGAAGACGAGGCCGCCGGCCAGCACGGGCCGGGAGCCGATATCGTTGATCTCGGAAATCGGCGTGAACCGGCCGGCCTGGGAAATGGCATCCGTCCACAGGCGGCGTCCATTGGAGGCGAGATAGGCAATGATCTCGCCGGAGGAGTAAGGCGCGATGACGAATTCCTCGACCACGGCCGGGCTGGGGCTGCCAAGCACGCGGGCGGTTTCGGAGATGGCCTGGTCGGACCAGAGGATCTCGCCGGTGGCGAAGTCCAGCGCGAAGATCTCGTTATTGTTGGACGCGACGAAGATGCGGTCGTCCTTGACGGTCGGGGCGCCGGTCATCGGCGAGCCGGTGCGGCGCTGCCACTTCTCGGTGCCGTTGGAGGCGTCGAGCGCGGAGACATAGCCGAAACCGCTGGACACGATCAGCGTATCGCCTTCCAGGGCGAGGCCGCCGCCGAGGCCGGTCTTGTCGCGCTTCGACAGGCCTTTCAGCTTGTGGCGCCAGATGGCGCGGCCATTGGCGATGTTCGTGGCGACGATGGTCTGGCTGGCGTCCAGCGTGTAGACGGTCGTGGACGAGGCGATCGGCGGCGTCGAGACGGCGGACTTCTTGTCGGAGCCCTTGCCGACGCCAGTCTTCCAGGCGACGCGGAATTCCGGGGCGGCGGAGACATGGCCCACCACTTTGGCGGCATTGGCGCCGGACTGGGTCCAGGCCTCGACGACAACCGGATCAGGCAACGTGATCGTCTCGGTCGCCAGCGACGGATCGGCGGCGAATTCGGAATCGGCCAGCACCATGGTGATCCGGCCGGCCTTGTCCGCTTCCTCGGCTTCCTTGGCCTTGCGATTGGAGAAGATCGACAGGCTGGAGCAAGCCGTCAGGCCGAATACGCTCAGGACAGCGCCGGCGAGCAGGATCTTGCGGGTGAACTTCATTGGCCGGTCTCCTCGGTGGGTTCAGGGGTGCTTTCCGCGGGCGACGCATCATCATCATCCTCGATGGCGTCGGCCGGCGGTGCCGGGATGGCTGCAAGGGCGATCTCGGCGCGGCGGACAACCCCTTCCGGCGCGGCGGCATCAAATTTCAGGCGATTGAACTCGGTCCGCGCGCGGGCCACGTCTCCGGAGGCATAGGCCTTGGCGGCGATGAGTTCGCGGGCGAGCGAGCCGATGGCGGTGTCATCCTCGATCACACCGGCCAGCATGGTTTCCAGTTCTTCCAGCGTCGCCGCATCGGCCTTGGCATAGGCGGCCTTGATCAGGGCGAGGCGCTGGAAGGGCGTGCCTTCGGCATCTGCGACAGCGGACAGGGCATTGGCGGCGGCCGCAGCGTCGCCCTGGCCCTCATACAGGGTCTGGGCGAGGAAGTTCGCGGCCAGCGGGGCCATCGCGGCCTTGCCTTCCGCCAAGGGGCGCAGGCCGGCTTCGGCATCGGCATAGTCGCCTTCGCGCAGCTGGCCGACGGCGGTTTCCAGGGACAGGGCGCGTTCGGCCCGGGCCTTCTCGGCGGCCGGGCGCAGGACGAACTCATTCAGCGCCACGCCGCCGATGGTGAGGGCTGCCGCGCCGTAGATGAACGGGCGATAGCGCATCCAGAGGGACTCGATCTTGTCCTGCCGGAGACTTTCGTCGACTTCTTCAAAAATATCGCTCAAGGGGGCACTCCGGAAGGGTACGCTAGTGTGGCGGGAACCTAGACGCCGCCGCCGCTGGCTGCAACGTGTTCGCGCTGTTACGCCTGAGGTTTCTTCAGGCTGTAGGTCTCGGCCGGGCCGGGAAAGGACCGGGCCCGCACATCGGCGGCATAGCCGGCAATGGCCGCCTCGATGCCGGATTTGAGATCGCCGTAACGGCGCACGAATTTGGGGGTCCAGTCGAACACGCCCAGCATGTCCGGCGTGACGAGGATCTGGCCGTCGCAGGCCGCCGAGGCGCCGATGCCGATGGTCGGGCAGCTGACTTCGCTTGTGATCTCCTCGGCCAGGTCCTCGGCGACGCCTTCCACGACGATGGCGAAGGCGCCGGCCCGGTCGGCCGCATGGGCTTCGCGCAGGACCAGGTCGCGCTCAGCCAGGCTGCGGCCCTTGGCACGGAAGCCGCCATCCACATTCACCGCCTGGGGGCGCAGGCCGACATGGCCCATGACCGGTACGCCGCGTTCCACAAGGTGGGCGATCTGTGTGGCGGCATAGGCGCCGCTTTCGATCTTCACGGCCTGGCAGCCGGTTTCCTTCATGATCCGGGCCGCGTTGAGGAAGGCCTGGTCCTCGCTGGTCTCGTAGCTGCCGAAGGGCATGTCG
>JAGQRO010000395.1 GCA_020425315.1 Hyphomonas sp.
GCCGGTGATGAGGGCGGTCTTGCCCGCGATCGAGCGCGAGAGGACTTCATAGGGGGGATAGCTCATGGCTGTTTCCTTCGTCTCTTGATGGTTCCGGAGAAATTGAGGACCGGGCGGCCGTCATCGGTTCTGACGACGCCGCGCACGAAGCTGAGCGAGCGGCCCTTTTGCAGCACCTCGCCGCGCGCTTCCAGCCGCTCGCCTTCCAGCGCACCGGTCAGGAATTCCGCGGTGAAGGCGACGGTGACGCCATATTCGCCTTCCATCGCTTCATGGCCGATGGCGAACAGGGCGAAGTCGGCGAAGGTCATCAGGCAGCCGCCATGAACCACGCCGCCGGCATTCATGTGCTTGTGGGCCACGCGGAAGGCGGCCACGGGGCCCTTCTTGTCTGTGGTGAAGTAGAACGGCCCGGCCGCCTCATACTCGAACGGCTCTTCCGCCCAAGTTGTCCAGCCGGCGAATTCCCCTGATTCCATTCTGGTTGTGGCCACGTCTGCTCCCGTTCCCTGTCATCCCGGGGCCGCGAAGCGGAACCCGGGACCTTGTTTGCCATTCGGCATAGCGCCGCGCTCTGTTGGAGCAAAGTATTCCGCAACGTCAGCGGCTGGTCAGTCTGTCATAGAGGTCAACCCATTCCGGGTTTTCCTTTGCAATCAGCTCATCCTTCCAGGTTCTCCGCCAGCGCTTGAGCTTCTTTTCAAAGGCAATGGCATCATCCGGATTGGGAAATTCCTCGAACCAGACCAGCCGGCGGATGTGGTACTTCTTCGTGTGTCCGCCATAGGTGCCCTGCCGGTGCTGCCACACCCGGCCGATGAGGTCGCTGGTGATCCCCACATACAAGGCGCCGTCTTTCTTCGATGCGAGGATGTAGACCCAGTAGGTTTCCATCACCCAACGGTAGGGGTAGGCGCCCGGGCTGTCATCAAGCAGAAGGCGGCAAGGTCCCGGGTTCCGCTTCGCGGCCCCGGGATGACAGCTACTCGCGGCGGGCTTACAGTGCCGTCCGAAGACAAGGAGGATCCGGCATGGCCTTTGACGCAGAAATCCGCGCAGCGCTGATCGAACAGGTGCGCCGGTTCGTGACCGAAGTGTGCGTACCGGCCGAGGCTGACGTGGCCGAGAATGACGAAGTGCCTCAGGCCATTGTCGACGAGATGAAGTCGCTCGGCCTGTTCGGCATTGCCGTGCCGGAGGAATATGGCGGTCTGCAGCTGGACATGGAGACCGAATGCCTCGTGGCGTTCGAACTGGGGCAGACCTCGCCGGCCTTCCGTTCCGTCGCCGGCACGAATATCGGCATCGGTTCCCAGGCCCTCGTCCTGTTCGGCACCGAGGAGCAGAAAACGAAATGGCTGCCCGGCGTCGCCTCGGGTGACCTGATCGCCAGCTTCGCCCTGACTGAGCCGGAAGCCGGCTCCGATGCCGCGGGCCTCAAGACGAAAGCCATCCGAGATGGCGACCATTACGTCTTCAACGGCACCAAGCGTTTCATCACCAATGCCAACAAGGCCGAC
>JAGQRO010000396.1 GCA_020425315.1 Hyphomonas sp.
ATGTCGGCCTGTTCTCCGTCGCCCCCGCTGCCGCCATGATCGAGGAGATCACGGGCGAATGGCTGAAGGATCTGTTCGACCTGCCGCGCGAAGCCTCCTTCGCCTTCACGACCGGCTGCCAGATGGCGCATGTCACGGCGCTCGCCGCTGCGCGTCACCGCGTGCTGGCCAATACCGGCTGGAATGTGGAGGAAGACGGCCTGTTCGGCGCGCCCGCGATCCGCGTGCTGACCAGCCGTAACCGGCACGGATCAATTGATTCTGCCATTCGCTATCTCGGCATCGGCCAGTCCAACATTGTGGACGTGGATACCGGGGCGATGGGCGACATGCTGCTGGACGATCTCGAACGCAAGCTCTCCCACTATGACGGACCGATCATTCTCTGCCTCAATGCGGCGGATTTGAATGTCGGCACGTTCGACGATTTTGCGAAACTGATCCCGGTGGCAAAGGCGGCGGGCGCCTGGGTGCATGTCGATGGCGCTTTCGGCCTGTTCGCGCGGGTGAGCGAGCGGCTGCGACCGCTGACCGACGGGATCGAGCTTGCCGACAGCTGGGCGACCGACGGCCATAAATGGCTGAACGTGCCTTATGATTGCGGCATTGCCTTTGTGCGCGATACGGACGCCCACCGCGCTGCCATGGCGCTGGGCGCCGCCTATCTTTCCCCGACCCGGGAAGCGCGCGACCCGAATGACTGGAATCTCGCACTCTCCCGCCGGGCGCGGGCAATCCCGGTCTATGCCGCGCTTCAGGAACTGGGGCGGCAGGGCGTGGCCGCCATGATCGACCGCTGCTGCGCGCATTGCCGCGCGCTGGTTTCCGGCATCGGCTCTTTGCCCGGCGCGCGGGCGCTGAACAATCCGGCTCTCAACCAGGGCCTCGTCCGCTTCGAACGGGACGGCGCAAGCAAGGAAGAGAATGACGCCTTCACTGACGAGATCATCGCCCGCGTCAATGCCACCGGAGACGCCTTCTTCTCTCCTACCACCTGGAACGGCCAACGCGCCATGCGCATCAGCGTCGTCAGCTGGCGGACAAATGAGGAAGATGTGAAGCGGACAATCGCGGCGGTGAAACAGGCGCTATCAGACGCGGGCGCTTAACAGGGCCGGGCACCGGCTTCGGAATAGATGATGCTGGCGCTGGGCAGGCGCTCGACCAGCAGGGCGAGCCGGTCGAGCGTGAGTTCGAACTGGCGGGTCAGCCATTCGGTATCGAGGCCCGGCGGCGTGTCCTGCGCAGCAAGGCGCAGGCAGGTGCCTTCGGGCACGTCTTCGAGACACCAGATGATGCGCATCGTGCCAGCAAAGCCCTGAAGGGCCGATTCCAGTTCCACGATCTGCACAATCTGCTGATCGCTGACAATGTCGACAAAGCGGCCATTGATCGCCTGAACAGGACAGTCGTCTCCGGGCGTGAGTTCCACGCGGAACCGCCCGCCGGGGCGCAGGTCGAACTTGTCGATCCGCACGTCTTCCCCATCCGGCAGCAGCCAGAGGGAAAGCCGCTCGATATCCGTCATCACGCCATAGATCGTGTCTTCGGGCGCAAAGACGATGCGGGAGGCTTCATAGGTCTTGGTGGCAGGCATGGTTACGGCTCATCTGTTCTTGTTGCTGACAGAGTTGACGCGTGAAATGCGGCCTGGTTCCGGAAAACATCTGGGCAATAAAAAGGCCGCCCGTTGAGGGGCGGCCTTCTGAAGTCCGTTGAGGGGCGAGGATTATTCC
>JAGQRO010000397.1 GCA_020425315.1 Hyphomonas sp.
AGGTCGGCATGGTCGGCATCAACGTGCCGATCCCGGTGCCGCTCGCCTACCACACCTTCGGCGGCTGGAAGCGCTCCGGCTTCGGCGACCTCAACCAGCACGGGCCGGATTCAATCCGCTTCTACACCAAGACCAAGACGGTGACGGCCCGCTGGCCCTCCGGCATCAAGGAAGGGGCGCAGTTCTCGATCCCCACCATGCGCTGATGAGCGAGCATCATTCGCCTGTTGATCTGACCTTCGCCGCTGCAGAGACCATTCTGCGGCGGCTTCCGGTCTTGTGGTGGGCCGCCATGTGGCCCTCGCCCTCGGCCCACGCGGAGGCCCGCAAGATGATCGCTGAAAAGCAGGCGGCCTTTGCCGAAGGGATGATGGCCATTCAGGCAGAGCTGATCAAGCAGGCGTTGCGGCCCTGGTGGCTCCTGCGTCTTCCGCATGAAGCGTTTCATGACATGGCACACGCTGCCGCCGCACCTGCCGCCCGGCGGATCAAGGCCAATGCCAGGCGTCTGCGGCGCGGCTGAACTTCCTATGGATAAGCCGCTGTTGTCGCCGGGGTATCACGCGTTGCCCGATGGCCACATCGCCAATGTGGTGACGTGCCTGGAGATGCTGAACCGGCCCGTGCCGCGCCCGGCGCCCGTGCATGAAGGCTTCGCACTGGAACGCATGCAGGCGGGCGATCTCGGCCGGTTCCGCCGCCTGTTCGATGCGGTGGGGCGCGATCTGATGTGGTTTTCCCGTCTCCTCATGCCGGACGATCAATTGGCGGCGATCATCGGCGATGACCGCGTCGAATCCTACGCCTTCGTGCAGGATGGCGCCGAAGCAGGTCTGCTTGAGCTCGATTTCCGGCAGGCGGGGGAATGCGAACTGTCGTTCTTTGGGTTGATACCCGAAGCGATCGGCAAAGGCGCGGGCCGTTATCTGATGAACGAAGCCCTCGCACGCGCCTGGAGCAAACCCATAACACGGCTTTGGGTGCACACCTGCACCTACGATCATCCGGCGGCGCTGGGATTCTATCAGCGCTCAGGATTCACGCCCTATGCGGTGATGGTCGAAGTCCATCCAGACCCGCGCCTGACGGGACACATGCCGCGCGACGCGAGTCGGCAGGCCCCGCTCGTGCAGCCGAAACACGTGAATGGCCCGGAATAGAAGCGGGCGAACGGAATGTCCGCATCCTCCGCCGTATGCCGTTTCTTCACCTTATGGCCGACGACTTCCACACAATCCCTCGCGTTGGAGTATTCTCTTCCGCCGTGGGACGCCCTTGGATAGAAGGGCCGAAGTCAGGACGAGTCAGGAACGAGGGGCCGAGTGATTCCAGACTTTATCCGGAATGTGGGGTATGAGCTCCCCTTCATTCTGCTGTTGATCGCGCTGCTGGGATTCCGGTCGCGCGTGACGCCGCGTGCCTCCTTGCTTGTGCAGGCGCCGATCGAGAAGATCTTCGATCTGGTCGACTTTCAGGAAGGCGAGAACCAGAGGTGGCAGCGCACGCGCGTCACCTGCACGCTGGTTGACGCCGAAACCAAGACCTATCGCCTCAATTTCGTAACGCCATTGGCGGGCGGCGCGGTGCAATCGTCGCAGGCGCTGTTCCGCGTGGTCCGGCGCGAGGCGCCGCGCTATCTGGAAATCGACCGGGCCGGGCTCGAAGGGCAATCCGCCAACAATCAGTTGCTCAAGATGACGACGGCGCTCAATCCGGAAGGGACGGGCACGCGTCTCACGATTACCTACCACTGGGGACCGCGCACGCTTCTGGCGCAACTCCTGGCGCGGGCTGATTTATGGGGCAGCGTCTACCGCCTCAAAGGCGTTGCCGAGACCGGGATTCCCGATTATCGGACCGACGCTCTCATTTCTGCCGGTGTTGCGATCGTCACCGGCATTATCTCGCTGGCCACCTTCGTTATTGCATTTGGCTGGATCATTGCGCCGCTGCTCGTCGTGGCGCTTCTCATCCATGAATTCGGCCACCTGCTTGCCTATCGCTTGATCGGCCAGCCATGGGGGCGGCTCGTGTTCCTGCCATTTCTGGGCGCGCTCGCAGTGCCCCGCCTTGGCTTCACGACCCAAGGCCAGCTCGTCTTTGCGGCCATGATGGGGCCGTCGTTCAGCGTCATCGTGCCCTTGCTGGCGGCGTTCTACGTGTGGCTGGGAGGGCCATTCCCCGACATCGCGGTGATGATGGGAATCGTTGCCTGTGGTCTCAACCTGTTCAACCTGCTGCCGGTGGAACCTCTCGATGGCGGCATCGTGCTCCGCTCGGTGCTGGCGAAGATCATGGGACGCTGGGCACGCTTCGGGCTCATCGGTATGGGGGCCGTCATCATTACGGCCGGCTTCGCATTGCAGCAGGTCTTGCTGATCATTTTCGGTGCGCTGGCCTTGCTGATGAATCTGAGGCCGCGCGCCATCGATCCCGGCCTTGCGCCGATGTCGCGGCTGCATGTCTCGATGTCGGCTTTTTCCTTCATGTCGACGGTCGCAGCCTATGCCGTTCTGTTGCGGCACTTCATGACCTACGTCGCCGCGACCTGAGCCGATGGCGGGCCTCCTCAGCGACTACGAGGCCAGATGCGCCTTGGGTGAGATTCGAGCCGACACTGCCCAGCGCGTGGTCGCCAGCCGGCTCGACCAACTGGCGGCGAAGATCGACACGATGCCGAAGTCCGGTGGATTCCTGGCCCGGCTGCGCAAGCCGGCGGAGCCGCCGAAGGGTCTCTACATTCACGGCGATGTTGGCCGCGGCAAGACCATGCTGATGTATCCCTTCCACGCCCACACGACATTCGCGCCGAAGCGGCGCGTTCATA
>JAGQRO010000398.1 GCA_020425315.1 Hyphomonas sp.
AGTGGGCGAAGAAGGAAATGCAGGCCCCGGGCCTAGGCTATGCGCGCCTGAAAGAGGCCGATGGCGGCGGCGTGGACAGCCAGGATCCGGCCCTGAAAGGCTTCGAGCCAGGCCATCTGGCCGCGCTGCTGGCGCATCTGGGCCTCGGCGCCGGCGATGGCGTGTTCTTCTCCGCCGGCAAGAAGGGCGATGCCTACAAGCTGGCGGGCGCGGCCCGCAACAAGATCGGCGCCGAACTGGAACTGATCGAGCAGGGCGTGTTCCGCTTCTGCTGGATTGTCGACTTCCCGATGTTCGAATGGGACGAGGACAACAAGAAGATCGATTTCAGCCACAACCCGTTCTCGATGCCGCAGGGCGGCATGGAGGCGCTGGAGGCGGCGAAGACGGATGAAGATATCCTCGATATCAAGGCCTTCCAGTACGACATCGTCTGCAACGGCATCGAGCTCTCCTCCGGCGCCATCCGGAACCACCGTCCGGAGCTGATGCTGAAAGCCTTTGCAATGGCCGGATATGGTCCGGAAGTCGTGGAAGCCGAGTTCGGCGGCATGCTGAACGCCTTGCGCCACGGCGCCCCGCCGCATGGCGGCATCGCGCCGGGCGTCGACCGGATCGTCATGCTGCTGGCGGACGCGGAGAACATCCGCGACGTGACGCTGTTCCCGATGAACGGCCAGGCCCGCGACCTGATGATGGGTGCGCCGAGCCCGGTGGATGACCGGCAGCTGAAAGAGCTGAACATCCGCCTCGCCCCGCAGGTGAAGGCCTAGAAACCGAAAGTCCGCCGGTATCTGCCGGCGGGCTTTTCGATTCGGGGTTAGAGCCAGTCTGATTACTTGCAGTCGGGCAGGCGCATGCCTTCGGGCAGGACGGTCGATTCGGAGACGCAGGCGCCCTTGAAGTCCGCCGCGCGCCAGCCTTCAAGGCCGGACAGGTCCGCATCAATGAAGCGCACATCCTTGAAGGACGCCCCGGCCGCATTGGCGCCGTCCATCTTCGACAGCGACAGGTTTGCGCCATTGAACACGGCAGTCATCAGGATGGCCTTGGAGAGGTCCGCACCGGAGAGATTCGCGCCGGAAAGGTCGGCGCCCTCCAGCACGGTGGAGCCCATGCTGGCGCCGGCGAAGTTCGCGCCCACAAGCATGGCGTTCTGCAGGTTCGCGCCGACCAGCACGCCCTGCTTGAACTCGGCACCGGAGGCCTGGATGCCCTGCAGGCGCGCATTTGCGAGAATGGCGCCCGAGAGCCGCGCCGTGGTCAGCACCGCGCCGCGCATGTCGGCGCCGTTCGCATTGATGCCTTCGAAATTGGTCTCGGCGGCCTGGATGCCGCGCATGAAGGCGAATTCGAGATTCGCTTCCTTGTAATTGGCGCCGGCGAGGGTCCAGCCGGTGAGGTTGCGCCCGGCGAGATTGCAGCCGCCGCAGGAGCCGACATAGCTGGGCGCCCAGGCGACAGGCTGGCTCGGCTGCTCCTGTGCTGCCGCATCGAATGCGACAATTGCCATGAAGGCCAGGAGAGAAGACAGCGAACGCATCATGGCAACCGGATTAGCGCTTTGTTTTGCCGCACTAAACTGAACAAGCTGTAACCAGTGCGCAGAAGCCGCACCTGTTGCAGATTTACCATGCTTGATATCAGCGGCATGCGGGAATGTGTAGGCCGGAGGGCAGCTCAGTCGCCGCGTCGCCGCAGGCGGTGTCGAGCTGGGCCTGGGTCAGCCCCTTGGCCGTGGCGAGCTCTGCGCCGCCGAGATTGGCCCCGGAGAGCTTTGCACCGGCCAGATTCGCGCTGCCGAGATAGGCCCCGACCAGCGATGCCTGCTGCAGATCGGCGCCTGCCAGGTCCGCGCCGGTGAGGCGGCTGCCGAACAGATTCGCGACCGAGAGGTTCGCGCCCGCCAGATTCGCGTGGTTCATCGTGGCCAGCGACAGGTCTGCCTGCCGCAGGCGCGAGCGGGAGAGGTCGATGCCCGGAATGTCGAGATAGGACAGGTCGGCCTGGAACAGGTTGCAGTTGCGGCAATCCTTACCGGCCTGGGCCCGGGCGATCTCGCCGGCATCCTGGGCCATGGCCGGAGCGGCCATCAGCGCAGCGAGCAGGGCAACGGCAATCTGTTTCAGCATGGCACAATAGGTCCCGGATGGAGCGGCACGTCGCCTCCAGCCGCGCAAGACATGCGCCAGAACTCGCCTTTCGGGAGAGTGCGCCTCAGTTCAGGCGCCGGCTTTCATCGCCGCAGGTATCGCACTCGATCTCACCCTCTTCGCTGATCTCGAACAGGGTGAAGCTGCCACAGACCGGGCAGGCGTCGGAAAGATAGTCCGGGGCTTCCAGAAGCTCCCCGGCTTCGGCCTCCGCGGCGGCCTCGGCCTCCTCTTCGGCGATCCGTTCGGCCCGGCGCTTGTCGAGGATGACGATATTGTCCGGCAGCTGGCCGCGCGAGAAACCGCGGGAGATGAGCTGGGCGGCTTCTTCGGTAAAGGGGGCCTGTTCCCGCGTGCCATCCCCGGCGCCGCGGCCGAGGCCGTCATGAGTGACATCGGCTTCGGCGAGATCGTCGCGCCCGAGATAGGACACGGCGAGCTCTCGGAAGATATAGTCGAGGATGGAGGTTGCGCGCGTGATCCGGTCATTGCCTGTCACGGCGCCGGCCGGTTCGAACCGGGTGAATACGAAGGCATCGACGAACTCATCCAGCGGTACGCCGTATTGCAGGCCGATGGACACCGCGATGGCGAAATTGTTCATCAGGCTACGGAAGGCCGCGCCTTCCTTGTGCATGTCGATGAAGAT
>JAGQRO010000399.1 GCA_020425315.1 Hyphomonas sp.
TGCGGTGCGGCTGCGGGAATTTGTACGGAATGCCCGGCGACAGGACGAGCGCGGCGAAGGTCTGCCAGTCGCGCTTGTTGATGTCGGAGAGGGTGAGGCCCGCGGCTTCGGCCTTCTTGCGGGTTTCCTCATTGTCGTCCCACGCATGGACACGCGCGCCGCCGGCCTTCAGGGCCTTGGCAGCGGAAAGGCCGGTGCGGCCAAGGCCGAACACCGCAACATCCCTTCCTGCGTATTCCGTGATCGGGATCATGGCCTCACATCACCTCAGCTTCAGGGTGGCAAGGCCCGCAAGGGCAAACAGGACGGACAGGATCCAGAACCGGGCGACGACGCGCGTCTCCGGCCAGTTCTTCTTCTGGAAATGGTGGTGCAGCGGCGCCATCAGGAAGATGCGCTTGCCCTCGCCGGTGAGGCGGCGGGTGATCTTGAACCAGCTGATCTGCAGGATGACGGACGCCGCCTCCAGCACGAACAGGCCGCCGACGACGACCAGTGCGAATTCGTGCTTGGCCGCCACGGCGACGACACCCAGCATGCCGCCAAGGCCAAGCGAACCGGTGTCGCCCATGAACACCTTGGCCGGATAGGCATTGTACCAGAGGAAGCCCATGCCGGCGCCGATCATGGCGGACAGCAGCACGGCCAGCTCCCCGGTGCCCGGCGTGAACTGGATGCCGAGATAGTCGGCGAAGACAAAGTTACCTGTCAGATAGGCGATCATCGCATAGGCAGCGGCCGCGAAGGTCATCGGCACGATGGCGAGCCCATCAAGACCGTCGGTGAAGTTCACCGCATTGGCGCTGCCGACCACCACGATCATGCCGAACAGGATGAAGAACATGCCGAGCGGGAAGAAGTAATTGTTGACGAAGGGCACGGCCACGCCGCCGGCAAAGGCCGGGTCTGCCGGCGTGACGCTGGTCTTCGGCGCAAGGGCGGCGATCTGCTCCGCCAGCGGGTTGAGCGCGCCCCATTCAGCGTGTCCGGCCGGCGTATGCGCCCCGTGCAGGCCCATGATGAAGGCACAGGCCAGCGCCGCAATCCCGAAGCCGGCCAGCAGACGCACCTTGGCCGACACGCCGGCATCGGTCTGCTTCGTCACTTTGGCATAGTCGTCGAAGAAGCCGAGCAGCGCATAGGAAATGGTCACGAACAGGGTGACCCAGATATAGGGGTTCTTAAGGTCCGCCCACAGAACAACACCGGCGAGCAGGCCCAGCCAGATGATGAAGCCGCCCATGGTGGGCGTGCCGCGCTTGGAAAGCTGCTGTTCCAGCGACAGGTCGCGGATCGGCTGTCCCTTGCCCTGGCGGGCGCGCAGCACGTTGATGATGATATCGCCGAACAGGACCGACACAAGGAAGGCCGTCACCACCGCCGCACCTGTGCGGAAGGTAATGTAGTTCAGGAGATTGAAGAGTCCGCTATCTGCGGCGAGCCATTCGTACAGCATCACCTAACCCCTGCAGCGCCTTCTGCGCCGCTGACCATCTTGCCCATTCCTGCCGACGCGCTCCATTGGCGCAGCCGGTCTGCGAGTTTGCCCATCCCGGAGGCATTCGACCCTTTGATCAAGAGCACATCACCAGCCTGGAGTGCGTTTTCCACCGCGCCCTGCAGCTCCTCCGCCTTGGGCGCCCAGACCTGCTGGAGTCCCGGCGGTAGCGCCTCGGCAAGGTGAGTCATTTTGTCGCCCGCGAGGAAGACTCCGGCGGCGCCGGTTTCGACCACGGCAGCGGCAAGGCCGGCATGCTCCGCATCCGACGTATCGCCGATTTCGAGCATCTGCCCGAGCGCGACGAGGCGCCGTCCGCTGCCGCGCTGTTTCAGCGAGGTGAGCGCGGCGCGCATCGAGGCGGGATTGGCATTGTAG
>JAGQRO010000400.1 GCA_020425315.1 Hyphomonas sp.
CCCAAAACGGTTACTCAGCATGAGCTCTCATAGAGTGCGGAACTCATCCTGAGCGAAGTCGAAGGATGACTCGCGCCGCGCCTACGGACCCACCGTCACGGCCGGGCCCGGCAGGTGGATGATGTAGGAGTGGCCGGGGCGCTCCCCGCGCATGCGGCCGAAGACCGTCAGATCGAAATCGCCTGACAAGCCTTGCGGGATGCCGCCATCCAGCGCCGTGAACCGGTCGCCGCGCTGGCGCGCATCGAAGCGCTGGAAGGTCCATTCCTTCAGGTGCGGCCGCATCATGATCCGCTCGCCGGGCTGCATCCGCACCGGCAGCGGCGCGGGCAGCGTGCCGGAGAGCTTCATGAATACCTGCGTGACCCAGACGCCCTTCTCTGTACGGACGACGCCCATCGCCACATCGGTGACATTGGGGTCGAGGATGTTGGCGCGGTGGCCGGGGCTGTCCATCAGGTTGCCGTGCAGGCGCGCGACGGCGTCCTTCTGGTTCCAGCGCCCGCGCACCACCTCCACCATGGCGACATTTTCCGTCGTCGCCTCGATCAGCGCGCTGCGGTCGAAGGCGGCAACGCGCTGGTCCGGGTGGCGCCCGTCCGGGCCCTCATGCCCGAAGAAGCCGTTATAGGCCATGTCGAGGCTCTGGAAGCGCGCGGCATCCAGCAGTTCCGGCCGGTAGCGCAGCGGCGGCAGGCCCCGCTCGGTGCGCTCGCCATTCACGCGGGTGAGGAAGTCGGCCTCCATCTTCGCGTCGGCGCGGAAGCCCTCCGGCATCTGCCTGAGGCAGGGCCGCACGGTCTCGACATAATCGGCAACCGTGGCGCCGCGATACCGGATATCCATATCGCACGCCGCCGCCGGCAGGGCCGCGAGGACGAGGCCAAAGGCCAGGATCAGGGCGCGCATCAGCATGATGCCGCCATCCTAGCGCGTCCCAGATGAACAGAACAGTTACAGGGGTCCGCGCCTCAGAGCACGCCCATGGTCTGCAGGCGCGCCAGCACCGGCGCCAGCATCCGCTCGATCGCCTCTTCCCCCGGCCGCACATTGCCATAGGCCGGCAGGCCCTCGTCCGCGATCACAAGGTCTGCTTCGAACTTCGCCGGATGGGTCCAGCGGTAATGCGCCGCCCGCACGGTGCCGAGATATTGCTGCAGCACGCTTTCCACGTCCCGCCCCCGCTCCACCACGTCACGGCGGATACGGCGCGCGAGGCGCAGATCATCCGGCGTGTCGACATAGACCGACAGGTCGATCAGCGACCGGATCTTGGGCATGGACAGGGCATGGATCCCCTCAAGGATCAGCACCGGCGCCGGCTCGATCCGCCGCGTTTTCTCCGAACGGTCGTGCCGGTCGTAATCATAGATCGGCTGGTCGATCCCCTGCCCTGATTTCAGGGCCCGCAGGTCCTTGACCAGATGGTCCACCTCTTTCGACTGCGGCGCGTCATAATTGATCGTGGCGATCAGGGCGTGGCGCTCCTCAGCGCTTTTCGGATCGCCATAGAAGCTCATCGGCAGGTAATAGGCGTCCTCCCCGAACATCACGGCCTTGCCGGCCGGCAAATGCGCCAGCAGCGCCTCCGCCAGCGTGGACTTGCCGGACCCGGACCCGCCGGACATCGCGATGA
>JAGQRO010000027.1 GCA_020425315.1 Hyphomonas sp.
GGGGTCGGGTTGATCGCGGTGACGAGGATCAGCTTGCCGTCGCGCTTCTGGCGCAGGCTCGCAAGGTGATGGGAGCTGATCTTGGCCTTGTCGCGGCCATAGGGAATGACATCGTCGGCGGCAATGCCGAGCCGGGTCGCAATCTGGGCCACGGGCAGTTTCTTCACCGCCCGGGCGATCTCGATATCGGTTGCCATATTCCCCGCTTCCTTGTCGTTCGGCGCTCAGGTGTAGACAGGCAGGCCAAAACCCGCAATCAGGCGAGGCAGAAAAGAGGAGTGGGCCATGAGCAAGCTGATCCGCCCGAGCGGACGGGCGTTCGACCAGATGCGCGACATCGCGCTGGAAACGAATGTGACGCGCTATGCCGAAGGGTCGTGCCTGGCCAAATTCGGCAACACGCATGTGCTGTGCACGGCGAGCTGGGACAGGGGCGTGCCCGGCTGGATGAAGGGGCAGGGGCGCGGCTGGGTGACCGGCGAGTACGGCATGCTGCCGCGCGCGACGCATACGCGCGGGCGCCGCGAGGCGGCTGCCGGCAAACAGTCCGGCCGGACGCAGGAAATCCAGCGCCTGATCGGGCGGTCGCTGCGCTCGGTGTGCGATCTCTCGGTACTGGGGGAAAACCAGATCACGCTCGACTGCGACGTGCTGCAGGCCGATGGCGGCACGCGCACGGCCTCCATCACCGGCGGCTTCGTGGCGCTGGCGCTGGCCTGCAAATACCTCGTCGACGAAGGCGTCATCAAGGCGAACCCGATCCAGAAGCAGGCCGCCGCGATTTCCGTCGGTATCTTCCAGGACCATCCCGTTCTGGACGTGGACTATCCCGAGGACTCGGCCGGCGAGGCCGACATGAATGTCGTGATGAGTTCCGATGGCGGCTTCATCGAAGTGCAGGGCACCGGCGAGGAGCGCCCGATGACGCGCGCCGAACTGGACGAGATGCTGCGCCTGGCCGAGAAGGGCTGTACCGAACTCTTCGCCGCCCAGCGCGCCGCGATCGGCTAGGCCGCCGCGCCGA
Organism: Hyphomonas sp.; assembly: GCA_020425315.1. Taxonomy (GTDB): domain Bacteria; phylum Pseudomonadota; class Alphaproteobacteria; order Caulobacterales; family Hyphomonadaceae; genus Hyphomonas. The sequence continues at coordinate 1,025 of JAGQRO010000027.1, forward strand.
ACCTGTAGGCGTCCATCGCCAGCACGCCATAGGTCGTGCTGTGGTGCAGGCGCGTGCCGGGCCCCTCGCCGCCAGCGCCGAGGGCAACGAACAGGGGCAGGATATGATCCATGGTCGGATGGTTTTCCTGCCCGCCGGGTGCGTTGCCGATGGCTGTCAGGATGGCGTCATGGTCGCCAGCTTCGACGGCGGCGGCGAGCCATGCCGCGAAGTCCGACACCCAGGGCGGGGGCGGGCTGTCGAGACGGAAATTGCCGGTGAAGAAGGCGCGCAGATTGTGCGTCGCACCGCCGGAGCCGATGATCATGATGCCTGCCTCGCGCAGGGGCTTCAGCGCCTGGCCGAGGGCATAATGCCATTCCGGTGACTGGTTCATGCTGATGGAGAGCTGGATGACGGGAATGTCCGCCTCCGGATAAAGCAGCATCAGCGGCACCCAAGCGCCATGGTCGAGGCCGCGGTCGGGATGGGTGGCCGCGTCAAAGCCGGCTGCGGCGAGCGTGTCCGCAATCTCCTGCGCGATATGCGGCGCGCCGGGCGCGGGATAGCGCAGGCGGTAAAGCTCGTCGGGAAAGCCGCCGAAATCATGGATCGTCTCAGGCGCCGGCGATGCGGTGAGTGTCGGGCGCGCGGCATTGAAATGGGCCGACACGATGAGGATCGCGCGCGGCGGTGATACGGTCACCGCAAAGGAACCGAGGAACTCCTTCGCCGCCGAAGGTTCGATCAGCAGGGTTGGGGCGCCATGCGAGACGAAGAGGGAAGGCTGGGTCATGTGGCTTGTTCCGTTCCGGCCCATCTATCTCGGGATCGGACAACCGGGCTGCAAGCCGCACAAATGCATGGGTGCAATACGGGATGCGGGAGGCAGGATCAGTAACGCCGCTTCGGGCCGCTCAGCATGTCGCCGACGGCGCGCACGGTGGCGGCGGCTACCTGCATCGGCGTCGGCTTGCGCCGGTGGGCGTGGCGCACGAGGTGGCCGCAATTGGAGCCGAACAGGTCATACTCCGCCCCCAGATAACGCCGCGCGCGCAGCTCGACATGATAGGAGTCGGTCTCGCTGTAGCGGCCGTGCCGGCGGATCGTGCGGCCGTCGCCGAACACGTCGAGCGTCTGCTCCACAACGCCGCCATGCAGGCGCGAATTGGAGATCACGGTCCCGCGTGAGGTGACGACGCCGTAATGGCGCAGCACGCCGCCGAAGGGGATGGAGACGACATCGCCGGCATCGAAATCGTATCGGCTCATCGGGTCACTCCGCCGCCACGCGTTCGGTGCCGCCTTCGTCTTCGGTGTCGAAGACGAGAATGTCGCCCGGCTGGCAGCCAAGCTCGCGGCAGAGCGCTTCAAGTGTCGAGAACCGGATGGCTTTCGCCTTGCCGGTTTTCAGGATGGACAGGTTGGCCAGCGTCACGCCGACACGTTCCGACAGCTCGGTCAGGGACATGCGGCGGTCCAGCAAGACTCTATCGAGGGTAACACGAATGGACATGGTGCCCTCCTATATGGTCATTTTTTCTTCATCGCGAAGGCGTGTGCCTTCCCGGAAGACCTGGGACAGGATGAACAGGGCGGCGACGGAAGCCCAGGCGATGAGGTCTACGGAGAGTTCGATCCGCGTGTCCGTCACCACAAGGCTCATGAAGATGGCGATCAGGTAACGGGCAAGCTGGGTGACGGCGATCGCGATGGCGATGCGCGTGAGGCGCACGGCATTCTCCGGCACGAAGGGGTCGCCCTCGGCCAGCGTGCCGAGGATATTGCGCAATTCGAGGCAGACGAACACCACGGCGGCAACAACGACCAGCACGCCGGTCAGCCCGGCCACCAGTTCCGGCACGGTGATGTCGTGATCGTCCACCTTGATGGAGCCGATGCTGATCGGGCTGCCGGACAGCATGGAGACGAGTTCAACCCCGCCGGCGATCAGCACAATGGCGCCGATCACTGCAGTCATCCACATGACGACGGTGACGAGAATCGTCATGATCGCCGCCATGGAATTGCGCGTCTTTCCGGTCATGCTGAGGCACTTCACCCTTTCCGGTGATTGATCTATGTCGGCGTGGTTCGTTGCAAATGGTGAACCCTTACCGAATAACGATATATGGATTTGTGACGAAAGCAAGAATGGAACGCTTATAGAAGGGCGAAAAATGACCCAACGCAGGCTTTCGCCCGGACGGCTGGTCGCTGCAACGCACAATAAGGGAAAGGTCAAGGAACTCAAGGACTTGTTCGAGCCCTTGGGCTTTGAAGTCGTGTCCGCGCTCGACCTTGATCTGGAAGAACCGGAAGAAACAGAGGCAAGTTTTGCCGGAAATGCGCTGCTCAAAGCGCGTGCGGCGGCAAAATCGACCGGGGCGCCGGCCCTGTCGGATGATTCCGGTCTGGCGGTGACGGCGCTCGGCGGGGCGCCTGGCATCTATTCGGCGCGCTGGGCCGGCGAGCCGCGCGATTTCGCCCTCGCCATGCAGAAAGTGGAGCGCGAACTAGACGATATCGGCGCGGAAGACCGCAGCGCGAAATTCGTCTGCGTGCTGGCCATGGTCTGGCCGGACGGGCATGAGGAAGTGTTCGAAGGGGAAGTGCACGGGGAACTGGTCTGGCCGCCGCGCGGGGAGAGGGGCTTCGGCTATGACCCCATGTTCGTGGCCGATGGCGAGACGATCACCTTCGGAGAGATGGACCCGGCCCGCAAACACGGCATGAGCCACCGGGCCCGGGCCTTCGAGAAGCTGAAGGCGGCGCTGTTCTGATGACCGAGGCGATCCATCCGTTCGGCCCGCATTTCGGCTTTGGCCTCTATGTCCACTGGCCCTATTGCGCGCGTATCTGCCCGTATTGCGACTTCAACGTCTATGCCGCCAAGGATCGCGATCCCGGCCTGCTGGTCGAGGCGATATGCGCCGATATCCGGGCGCACCGGGCGCGGATGCCGGATCATGGCGCGCTGAACTCGGTCTATTTCGGGGGCGGCACGCCGTCGCTGCTGGCGCCGGCGCATGTGGCCGAAATCCTGGAGACCGCGAATGATGTGTTCGGACTCCAGCCGGACGCGGAGATCACGCTGGAGGCCAATCCCAATGATGTGATGCGGGCGGACCTGCCGGGCCTCGGCGCGGCGGGCATCAACCGTATGTCCGTGGGCGTACAGTCGCTGCGCGATTCGGCGCTCGCCTTTCTCGGCCGCGACCATGATGCCGAAGGCGCCAAGGCGAGCGTCCAGCGCGCCATTCGGGCCTTCCGTTCGGTCAGTGTCGACATGATTTATGCCCGGCCGGGGCAGGCGATGGATGACTGGAAGCTGGAACTGGAAGACCTGCTCTGGCTCGGCATGCCGCATGTCTCCCTGTATGAGCTGACGATCAAGGAAGGCACGCCCTTCGCCATGGCGGTGGAGCGCGGCCAGATCGTTCCGATGACGGATGATGAACAGGCCGACCTGTTCGAGATGACGCAGACGCTGCTCACCGATGCGGGCCTGCCGGCCTATGAAGTGTCCAACCATGCCCGTTCGGCCGAGCATCAGTCGCGCCACAATCTGACCTATTGGAATGGCGGGGACTGGATCGGTGTCGGCCCCGGCGCGCATGGCCGGGTGACGGTGAACGGCAATCGTTATGCCTATGAAGCCGAGCGCCGGCCGGAAGTCTATCTCGCCAATGTACAGGCGCTCGGATCCGGCTGGGGCGATGCGCTGGTGCTGGACAAGGTGGGCGTCGCGCGCGAATTGCTGGCCATGGGCCTGCGCCCCGCCGGCGGCATCAATGTCAGCCGGATCGAGGCGATCACGGGCGAGCCGGTGCCGCGCGAGAAGATTGCGATCTTTGCCGAGCATGGCTGGGTGCGCCTTGACGGGACACAGCTGTCGCTGACACCGGCCGGCCGGTTGCTGGCCGATGCGCTGACGGCACAGCTTGCGCCCTGACGATCAGGCCGGGGGCAGGCGTCCCATGCGCTCTTCCCAGTGGCGCCGACAGAGGGAGACATAGGTCGCCTTGCCGATCGAGACCTGGTCGCCTTCGGTGAGGGCCTTTCCGTCCGGACCCAGACGAACCACCATGGTCGCCTTGCGTCCGCACTCACAGATCGTGCGCACTTCGCGCAGGGAATCAGCAATGGCGAGCAGGGCGGCGGAGCCTTCGAACAGCTCGCCCCGGAAATCCGTGCGCAGGCCATAGGCCAGTACCGGCACGTCCAGGTGATCGGCGACGCGGGCGAGCTGCCAGACCTGGTCCTTGGTCAGGAACTGCGCCTCGTCCACGAAAATGGCGCTCAGCGTTTCATGCTTCAGCGTGCCGGCGATAAGGTCGAACAGATCCGTATCCGTCGCATAGAAAACGGCGTCGGCCTGGATGCCGATGCGGGAGGAAATATTGCCGGCGATATCGTCCTTGTAGAGGGACGAGGTCAGCAACATCACTTCCATGCCGCGTTCGCGGTAATTGTAGGCCGCCTGCAACAGGATCGTCGACTTGCCCGCATTCATGGCGGCATAGGAAAAGTACAGTTTCGCCACGGCGGAAACCTATTCGAGGGATTTGGCGATGCCTTCGCGGCGCGGGTCTGCGGCGCCTTCAAGGCCGTCCTCGCGCACCACGATGACATGCAGGCCGGAATTCTCTCCGGTGCGTTCCTCGACGGTGTATCCCATGGATTTCAGCGCGGCGGCCGCCTCGGGTCCGCCATCGCGGTCAACTTCCACGCCGACCACGTCGCCGCGCGCGATGACGTTCGGCAGGTCCACCGATTCCTGCGCCGTATGGCCCCATTCGAGCACACCGACCAACGTCTTGGCGACATAGGCGATGATCGAATTGCCACCGGGTGAGCCGGTGACCATGAACAGGTCGCCTTCAGGATCGAAGACCAGTGTCGGCGACATGGACGAGCGCGGCCGCTTTTCCGAGCCCGGCGCATTGGCGACCGGCTTGCCGCCTTTTTCGGGCTCGCGTGAAAAGTCCGTCAGCTGATTGTTCAGCAGGAACCCGCCCGCCATGCGGGAGGAGCCGAAGGCCGCTTCCACCGTGGCGGTCATCGAGACGGCATTGCCGTCTGTGTCGATGATCGAGACATGCGTGGTGCCGGGGGCGTGTTCGGTCGCGTCCTCGCCCCACATCGGGCGCATCGGGTCGCGGCCGAGGACGACACCCGGATCGCCGGGGAAGACATGCTCATCCGGCTCGAACGCATCGGCGGCGCGGGCCTTGATGTAGTCGGGATTGATCAGGTCGGTTGCCGGCACGGGCACATGGTCGGCATCGGCGACATAATGGTCCCGGTCGGCATAGGCGAGGCGCTGGGCATCGACAAAGGTCTTGAGGAAAGCTTCCGGCGTCGCCTTCACATTCGGGCCGGGTTTCAGGATCTCATAGAGGCCCATAATCTCGTTCTGCGCGACACCGCCGGAAGAGGGCGGGGGAGCGGAACAGAGGCGATAGCCGGTCTGCAACACGCCGCACAGGGCCGGGCGCTGCTTGACTTCATAGTTCGAGAGGTCCTCGACCGTCATGGCGCCGCCATCGGGGCCTTCGGTCACGGCGGCAACGATTTCCTCCGCCAGCGGACCTTTATAGAAGGCCGACGGGCCCTCGGCGGCAATGGCCCTCAGCGTCTTGGCATAGGCTGTGTTGGTCTGCTTGAAGCCGGCCGGCAGCGGTTCGCCGTCCGGATAGAAATAGGCCGCCGTCACCGGATTGTCGTCCAGCCGGATGGCGCCGCGCAGGCGCGGGCTGGCCAGCACTTCGGCAAGGCGCGGGGAAACTACCCAGCCTTCCTCGGCGAGCGCGATGGCCGGCTCGAACAGGCTCGCCCATTCTGCCTGGCCGGCCGCGTCATGAGCGGCCTTGTAGAGGGCGACCTGTCCCGGCACGCCGACCGAGCGGCCGGACTGCCAGGCGGTGAGGAAGTCCATCACCGCGCCATCCTTGATGAACAGCTCTGGCGTTGCGGCGGCCGGGGCCTTTTCGCGGCCGTCGAACACGGTGATCTCGTCGCGGGCCCGGTCATAATAGACCATGAAGGCGCCGCCGCCGATGCCGGAGCTTTGCGGCTCGACCAGGCCGAGTACGGCATGCACCGCGATGGCCGCATCGATGGCATTGCCACCCTGGCGCATGATCTCGAGCCCGGCTTCCACGGCGCGCGGGTCCGCCGCAGCGACCATGGCGCCTTTCGTCCAGGACAGGTCGCCCAGTTCCTGCGGGTCTTCCGCCACATCCGCCTCAACGGCCGGCGCCGCCGCAGCAGCGCGGGCGGCCGCCTCGCGCGCGGCATCGGAAGTGGAACGGGATGCATCATCCTCCGGTGCGGCGCAGGCGGCCAGGAGAAGGGCGGCGAAGAGGGGGGGGGCGAATTTCATTAGCTGTGCCTTGGCTTGGCGGGACTCGCGGCGGACCTTAAGAGAGGGAAACCCAAAGGGAAAGAGCAACGGGGCACACGCAATGGCGGCACCAGGACCGAAGAACCTGATCACGGATGTGGCCGGCATCCGCGTCGGACAGGCAGAAGATGCCCGCGTGCGCACCGGTGTGAGCGTTATCCTGCCGGACAGCGCGGCTATCGGGGCCTGCGCCGTGGCCGGCGGCGGGCCCGGCACGCGGGAAACCGACCTGCTGGCCGGGGGCACGCTGGTCGACCAGGTCGATGCGATTTTCCTGTCCGGCGGCAGCGCCTTTGGCCTCGGCGCGGCCGATGGCGTGATGGCGGGGCTGAAACAGGCCGGGCGCGGATTTGCCATGACGGCCCGGCCGGGCGTGCCGCCGACGCCGATCGTGCCGGGCGCGATTCTCTATGATCTCGCCAATGGCGGCGACAAGGACTGGGGCGATGTTGCGCCCTATGCGGCCATGGGCCGGGCAGCCTTCGATGCGGCGGGCGAGGCGTTCGCGCTCGGCCGGGCAGGGGCCGGCTTCGGCGCGCGGGCCGGCGGCCATCCCGGCGGCACGGGCTCTGCCAGCATCGTGACCGGAGACGGGCTGACCGTCGGCGCCATCGCCTGCGTCAACAGTTTCGGTTCGGTCCTGATGCCCGGCACACAGGCCTATTGGGCCTGGCCCCATGAAGTGAATGGAGAGTTCGGCGGCGCCCACCCGCCCGCCGGCTGGTCCGCCGATGCCGACGACTGGGGCGCCGCCAAGGCCAATCCCGCGCTCGGCCAGAACACGACGATCGCCTGCATCGCCACCGACGTGATCCTGACGCCGGACGAGACCCGCCGGGTCGCCCAGATGGCACTCTCCGGCTTCTCCCGTGCCATAAGGCCCGTATTCGCCCCTTTCGATGGCGACGCGGTTTTCGTACTCTCCACCGGGCGGACAGAATTGCCGGGCCCGGCACCGCTGAATGTGACGCGGATTGGAGAGCTTGCCGCCTCGACACTCGCCCGCGCGATTGCGCGCGGGGTCTACGAGGCAAGGCTGCAGGAGGGGGGATGAGATGAATCGCACGATCAAATGGGGCGCGGCGCTTGCGCTGCTGGGGCTCGCCACCGCCTGTATGGTGGGCGGCTATGAGGCCAATCCGGACGACTGGCCGGGCATCGCCTCGCTCCAGTCCCAGCAGGGGCGGGACCTCTATCACGAATGCGGCGCCACCATGATCGCCCCCAGCTGGGCCCTGACGGCCGCCCATTGTGTCGAGACCGTCCGCATCGAGGCGCCGGGCCGGGCCGTCCAGTATTATCCGGATGCGCGCGGCGACCTGCGCCGGTTCGGCCCCCTCTCGCTCAGCATCGGCGGCGCCAGCCTGCTCGAAACCCCGAAGGAGGCAAGCTTCCCGGTCGCCGGCATCGTCATCCACCCCGCCTACCAGGCCGGCCATGCCGAGCGGGGGCACGATCTCGCCCTGTTGCAGATTGACGGGGCCTGGGCCGGGCCGGTCGCGCGTCTTGACGGGCTGACCGGTCATGCCTCGGAATTCCAGTCCCTCGGGGATACGCCCCGCAGCCTCGCCGCCGGCTATGGCAATACCGAAGAGCGCGGGTCTCAGGAGGAGGGGTTCAACAAGACCGGCCGCCATGTCAGCGCGCCCAGCCTTGCCCTGATGGAGGGCGAGGTGCCGCTGGTCGATGCCGCCACCTGCCGCCAGCAGATCGCCGCGCTGATCGACACTTATGGCCTCGGCGAAGACTATGCCGGCGTCAGCGTCGATCCGTTGCTGCAGGTCTGCGCGGGGACGGGCGGGGTCGATTCCTGCCAGGGCGACAGCGGCGGGCCGCTGAACCTGCGCAGCTGGGACGCCCCGCCGGTGCAGATCGGCGTGGTCAGCTGGGGCCTCGGCTGTGCCCGGCCGGACAGCCCGGGCGTGTATACCCGCGTCTCGGCCTATGCCGGCTGGATCGCCAGTGTCACGGGGCTCCAGCCCGATTGGGCGCCGCCCGCCGATCCGATGGGCCCCGGCGCGGAATAGGCCTGCCGCAGCGGCTGCAAAAGGCGGGGAAATCGGGCTTGCATCACCTTGGGCCTGACTGTATGTGTCCGCCTTCCTTCGGCAGGCACCCGTAGCTCAGCTGGATAGAGCACCAGACTACGAATCTGGGGGTCAGGAGTTCGAATCTCTTCGGGTGCGCCATTTTCCTTGTTGTTATTGTTGTCATGCGCGGCGGTTTCTACTGTACGAGTACGGCGTGGCGGCAATACAGGCCGTTGACGCGGACGTCCGCTTCTCCCACCGAGACCCCGGCAATCGACAGGACAGTCGCCAGTATCTCGTCGATCTCGCCTGCGACGGGTTCGAGTGTCGTGCTGAGAGCGGCTTGTACCTGGCTGGGGGATGCCAGCGACAGGCCGGCTGCTTTCACCCTGATATCAAGCTCGCCGACCAGCGAGGCCGTCAGCGAGGCGGCGAGGTCTTTCGATGAAACGGTCCGGATCGTGCCATTGGTTACGTCGGCCGCAGTGAAGCGGAGAAGCTGCGGCGTTCGTCCGCCGACATCGATGGACGCCTTGCCGTAGACATCCAGCAGCGGCGTGTCGACGAGGCGGGCCGGGCGAATGGGCTTGTCCTTCCGGAAGGAGACGAGTGCATCCGGCTCCGCTTCGCCGATCCGCAACCTCGCGACCGAGGGCGTTACAAGCAGGTCCACAGTGCCATTGTCTTCGCGCCCGCCGGGGCAGGATACGTTGGCAAGGCGGGCGCTTGCCGCGGCGAGTTCGAGATAGACGGGAAGATGCACGCGCGTTCCGGCAAGGGCCGACAGGCCGTCGACGTCGGCCTCGACCAGAAGCCGGGTCTGCATGGTTCGCACATTGGTGGTTTCGAGGTCTGTCAGGCTGAGCCAGGGTGAGAACTGCGGACGCTCGCCGACCAGCAGGGCCGCGTGAATGCCCGCAATGCCCGGAATGTCCGCCCCGAGGTCGAGTGTCACCTGGTGTTCGCCGTTGGCAAGGGCTGCACTGGCGGCCAGGAGGTCGAGCGCGCGCACACGGGCGGCGTAGGGCCCGTCGATGGTTCCGAGGCGCGAGGGAGACAATGTCCCGAGATCGATGATCTCGCCCAGCCGGAACGATGTGTTCCGCGCGCCGCTATCGGCGGCGATCCGGCTGAGTGCGTTGCGTGCCGGGTCGCCGGCCGGCATGCCGTTGGCGCAGGCCTGCGCGAGCTGTGCAAGTGTCACATCGCTTTGCAGCACGTCGCCGTAAGTAACAGCCGACAGGCTGGCTTCGGTGTTGAGTGTGTCGAGCGTCTGGAACAGTGCCGCATCCGCCGCCAGGAGCGCTTCATAGTCCATCACGCTTAGTGAGACATTCGTGCCGAGAAGGGCATTGAGGA
>JAGQRO010000401.1 GCA_020425315.1 Hyphomonas sp.
GCAAGACGGAAGTGGCCCTTCGCGCAGCCTTCGTGGCGGCCATGAGCGGCAAGCAGGTCGCCGTCATCGCGCCGACCACGCTGCTCGCCCGCCAGCATTTCAAGACCTTTGAGGAGCGCTTCTCCGGCTGGCCGCTGAAAGTGCGCCACCTGTCGCGCCTTGTCGGCGCCCGCGAGGCTTCCGAAACGCGCGCCGGCCTCACCGATGGCAGCGTCGATGTCGTCGTCGGCACGCATGCGCTGCTCGCCAAGGGGATCGACTTCAAGCGCCTCGGCATCCTGATCGTCGACGAAGAGCAGCGCTTCGGCGTCAAGCACAAGGAACGCCTGAAGGAACTGAAGGCCGACGTTCACGTCCTCACCCTGTCGGCAACGCCCATTCCACGCACGCTGCAGATGGCACTCACCGGCATCCGCGATCTTTCCATCATCGCCACGCCGCCGGTCGACCGCCTGTCGGTGCGCACCTACATCACCGAGGAAGACACGGTCACGCTGCGCGAGGCGCTGTTGCGCGAGAAGTATCGCGGCGGGCAGGCCTTTTTCGTCGCTCCGCGCATCCAGGATCTCGACAAGCTCGAACGCTTCCTCGCCGAGCATGTGCCGGAAGTCTCCTTCATCGTCGCCCATGGCCAGATGGCGGCCGGCGAACTCGAAGACATCATGACGGCCTTCTATGAGGGCAAGTATGACGTGCTGCTTTCCACCACGATTGTCGAAAGCGGCCTCGACATTCCGCGCGCCAATACGCTGATTATCCACCGGGCCGACATGTTCGGCCTTGCCCAGCTCTACCAGCTGCGCGGCCGTGTGGGCCGTTCGAAGCTGCGCGCCTATGCTTATTTCACCACGCCGCGCGACAAGGTCGTCACCGAGACGGCGGAGCGGCGCTTGCGCGTGCTGCAATCGCTCGACAGCCTTGGCGCGGGTTTCCAGCTCGCCAGCCACGACCTTGACATGCGCGGCTCCGGTAACCTCCTCGGCGACCAGCAATCGGGCCATGTGCGCGAAGTGGGCGTGGAACTCTATCAGTCCATGCTGGAAGATGCCGTCCGTGCGCTGAAGTCCGGCGCTGGCGCGGCCGATGAAGTGGCCGATGACTGGTCGCCGCAGATCAATCTCGGCGTCGCCGTGCTGATCCCGGAAGACTATGTCGAGGATCTGTCCATCCGCCTGTCGCTCTACCGGCGCCTGTCGGATATCTCCACCGCGCAGGATCGCGAAGCCTTTGCCGCCGAACTCATCGACCGCTTTGGCCCGCTGCCGGAGCCGACGAAACAGCTGCTCGACGTCACCGCCATCAAGGTGCAGTGCAAGGCCCTCGGCATAGCCAAGCTGGATGCCGGTGAGAAGGGCGCGGTCTTCGCGTTCCGCGATGACACGGTGCTGGACCCGGCGCGCCTGATGGATCTCGTCCGTTCACGTCCCAATGTCCTGCGCCTGCGCCCGGATTCGAAACTGGTGCATTCCTATACCGGCGGCGACGCGGTGACGCGCCTTGGCCGGGTTCGGGCTTTCCTGAAGGAACTGGAAGCGGCTGCCGGGCTCGTCTCGGCCTAGGCGGCGTATTCCCGGATGAACGGGCCGCTGAGGGCCGCGCCAAGCAATGTCTGCACACTGTGATAGGCGCGCTTTTCCACCACGCGCCAGCTGACACAGCCATCGGTATCGCAGGCCTGCTGCACTGCGCATGCGGCCAGGCGTTCGGCAATCCGCACGCCCCCGCGATAGGTCGTCATCGGCATCGACACGACCAGCGTATCGGCACTCATCAGGGCAGGGCAGTCGGTATCCCGCAGGCGTGGCCGGACCGCTGCTGCGAGACGCGAGACCGCGCCCTTGCGCGCGTCATCAATCCGCATCGTCAGGATGCTGAGGGCTTCGTTGCGCTCCACCGACAGCGCAATCTGGCGGGCGAGGTGGCTTTCCATGAATTCGCGCCGGTAGAAGCCGGTCGCAGGATCCACAAGGTCCGATCCCGGCTTGACCAGCGGCGGGCGCGGCGCGGCCGCCGTGTAGCGCCGGATGGTCGCGGCAATCCGCGCGGCCAGGACATCTGCCTTGCCCGATGCCTCGATCTGGTCAGCCGAGAGGGCGAGCAGGTCAAGCTGGGCTTCCGACATGGTTCCGTCCGGATCGGTCAGTGCAAAGACCGGCAGGCCCGGCGGCACGGCGTCCGGCCAGGCACGGGAAGAGAAGGTGCCGGCGGAATCATGGGTTGAGGTCAGGTCTGTCAGCACGGCGGCAAACCGGCCGGAGGCGAGATAGTCGAGCGCCGTGCGCATCGTCAGGGCCGCCGTCACGGCGACCTCTTCAGTGCGCAGCGCAGACTGGAGGGCAAGGAAGCCCGGCCCGCCATCTCCGAGGAACAGGACCTGCGGCGCCACATCCGGATCGGGGGCGGCGGCTTTCAGGCCGAAGCTGGCGGTGGTTTCCTGGCGAATGCGAAACTCCGCCTCCCGCGCCTCGCGCCGGCAGAGCGAGATCAGGCGCGCGCGCAGCTGGACCAGGTCGCGGTCACGGCGCACGATCAGGGCGTCTGTGACCGCTTCGGTGGCCCCTTCCGGCGCCAGCACGATGAGCGGCCGTGTGGCGCCCATCTCGCGGGCCCGGGCGATGCGGGACAGCGTGGCCGGGCCGAGGCTTCGCACATCGATCAGCAGCGGTTCGCTGACATCGAAATCGACGGGATCGGCTGCGCCATAGGCCCTTAGTCCGCTCGCCTTGAGGCGCGACACGATCATGTCGAGCCGGGGGCTCTCGGCGGCCACTTCGATGGGCAGGTCCAGATAGGACAGGTCGAACATCCGCGTCTCTTCATCACACCAGCGCAAAGCGACGCTGGGGCACCCCTTCCTTTTGGGGACCCGACGCTTAATGTTCCGCTAACTGGCGGGTTAAGCCAAGCAAAGGGAGCGGAATATGGCCCAGGGGCCCCTGAAAGGTGTGAAAATTGTCGAATTCGCGGCGATCGGGCCGGGCCCATTCTGCGGAATGCTGCTCTCTGACATGGGCGCCGACGTGATTCGAATCGACCGGCCGGGCGATGGCCGGCCGGGCCGGGCCGCCGATGTGACCGGCCGGGGCCGGCGCTCGATCGGCATGAACCTCAAGGATCCGGCGGATGTCGAGCTGACGCTGAAGCTGCTGGAAAAGGCCGATGCCCTGCTGGAGGGCTACCGTCCGGGCGTGATGGAGCGTAACGGGCTCGGCCCGGATGTCGTGCTAAAGCGCAATCCGAATCTCGTCTATGGCCGCATGACCGGCTGGGGCCAGACCGGCGCGCTTTCCCATTCGGCGGGCCATGACCTCAACTATATCGCCATCACCGGGGCCCTGCATGCGATGGGCGACGGCGACGGGCGTCCGCGTCCGCCGTTGAACCTGGTTGGCGATTATGGCGGCGGCGCGCTCTACCTCGCCATGGGCCTGCTGGCCGGCATCGTGAACGTCAAGAATGGCGGCACGGGGCAGGTGATCGATGTCGCCATGTCCGATGGCGCCGCGTCGCTGGCGGCGATGTTCTACGGCATGAAGGCCTCCGGCATCTGGACCGACGAGCGCGAAGCCAACCTGCTCGACGGCGGTGCGCACTTCTACGACACGTATGAGTGCGCCGACGGCAAATGGGTTTCGATCGGCTCCATCGAGCCGCAATTCTACGCCATCCTGCGCGAAAAGGCCGGCTTCACCGATCCGGACTTCGATGCCCAGATGGACAAGTCGAAATGGCCGGCCCTGAAGCAGAAGGTCATGGACGTCATCAAGACCAAGACCCGCGACGAATGGTGCGCCATCATGGAAGGCACGGACATCTGCTTCGCGCCGGTCCTCTCCATGTCCGAGGCGCCAGCCTACAAGCACAATGTCGACCGCAGTACGTTCGTGGAGATGGAAGGCGTGGTCCAGCCGGCGCCCGCGCCGCGCTTCTCCGCGACGCCGCCCGCCATCCAGCGCCGCCCGGCCGGGCTTGGTGAGCATACGGATGAAATCCTGAAGGATTGGGGCGTCTCGAAATAATGAGCGCCTTGCCGGGAACCACGGGCCGGCGTCGCATCTACCTGATGCGGCACGGCTTCGTGGATTATACATCTGCCCATGTCCGCGCCGCGCGCGACCCGTCCATCGCGACGCTGACCCCGGAAGGCGAGGCGGAGGCGCAGGCGGCCGGCGCGGCCTTGTCGGAAGTGCATTTCGACATTGCCCTTTGCTCGGGCCTGCGCCGCACGCGCCAGACGGCGGAAATCGTGCTGGCCGAACATCCAAACGCGCCGCAGCTGGAGGAAGAGGCCCGCTTCCAGGAGCTGAAATCCGGCCAGTACATCGACTTTCATTCGCCAGAACACCTCGCCGCGACGATGACCTTCATCTTCGAACAGGCGGGCGAGCCGGATGCCGAATTCCTGCCGGGTGGAGAGAAATTCTCCGACGCCATGGTGCGCATTCTGGATGGCCTGTCGGACCTGCTGGCGCGTCCCGGCTGGGCGACGGCGCTGGTGGTGGCGCATGAGGTGGTCAGCCGGATGATGCTGGCCTCGGTCATCGGCGCGCCGCTCGGGGCGAGCGCAGGCTTTGAGCAGGATACCGGCTGCATCAACATCATCGATTTCGACCTGGTGCCGGACGAGTCGGGCAACCGGACGAAAATCGAGCGCGGCATGATCAAGGCCGTGAACCTGACGCCCGCAAATTACCTCAAGAACGGCATGAATCTCCGCAGCCTGGAGGCGATTTTCACGCGCCCGGGCGCCGATAGCTGAACATCCATTCAGAATCGCGGCCTTCCTCTAGGGAAACTGAACAGAAGATAACGACGGGCCGGCCACGCCGTTCAGACTCATTCAGCTATTAACTATCTTGTCGGTCGGAAGCTTCTGGCTTCCTGCCTGGGCAACTGGCCGACGTCCTTCTTGCTTACCTTGGCCGCTCCGAAAGGGGCGGCCCTTTTCTTATGGGCCAGAGCGGCTAGGGTGGATCGGGGCTCTCAGGGGTAAGTGACTAGATGAAAAGCTGGATTGTTGCCGGATGTGCCGGAGTGTTGGTTGCGGCCTGTGGGCCCGCCGAGAAAGTGGAAGTGCTGGAACCGCCCATTCTGCCGCCGCCGGCGGAGGTGCATGAGCGCCTGATGGTGCTCGATTCCCATCTCGACACGCCCGCGAACCTGTCGAAGCCGGACTTCGACATCATGGCGGACAATCCGACCAAGCTCGGTGAAGTGCAGGTCGACCTGCCCAAGATGCAGCGCGGCGGGCTGGATGGCGGCTACTGGGTCATCTTCACGCCGCAGGGGCCGCTGACCGATGCGGCCTATGCTGCGGCGCTGGACGGCGCGCGTGTGCGCTCGGACGAGATTCACGCCATGGTGGCGGCACACCCGGATGAGTTCGAACTTGCCTACACAGCAGACGACGTCGAACGGATCGCCGCCTCCGGCAAGCGGGTCGTGCTGCAGTCGATCGAGAATTCCTATCCCCTCGGCACGGACATCTCCCTGCTGGAGGAGTTCTATGACCGGGGCGTCCGCATGGTCGGCGCCATCCACTTCATGGACAACCAGTTCGGCGACAGCGCCACAGACCTGACCAGTACGGATGCCGGCGGCCTGACGCCGCTGGGCGAGGCGCTGATCCGGGAGGCCAACCGGCTCGGCATGGTCATCGACGGCTCGCATTCGGCCGATGCCGCAGTCGAAGACATGATCGCACTTTCGACCACGCCGGTGATCCTCACCCATACCGGCGTCAAAGCCATCTATGACCATCCCCGGAACATCGATGACGACCTGCTGCGCCGCATTGCGGACCAGGGCGGGGTCATCCAGATCAATGCCTATTCCGGCTATCTGGAACTGCTTGAGGTATCTCCGGAGCGTACGGCGGCTCTGGATGCCCTGAGGAAGGAGTTTGAGGGCGTGGACTTTGTCACCGCCGATCCGGAAACCCGGGCGCGGGCGATGGCTCGCCGGGCGGAGGTGAACGCCGAATTCCCGCCGCCGATCTCCAGTTTCGAGACATTCATGGACCACATGCTCTACGCCCTTGAAGTCGTCGGACCAGACCATGTCGGCATGGGCGCGGACTGGGATGGCGGCGGCGGCGTGGCCGGCATGGAGGACGTGTCCTTCCTGCCGAAGGTCACCGAGCGGCTGCTGGCCGAGGGCTATACCGAGGAAGACCTGCAGAAGATCTGGGGCGGCAACCTGATGCGCGTATTGCGCGAAGCAGAAGCCGCGAAGGAGCCGGCCCCGGCGCCCTGAGGCCGGCCGCCGCCGGGCGGCTGAAGAAAAGGGCAGGGCGGTGCCTGCGGACCCTTGCAAAGTACGATTCGGGTCTGTAAGACGCGCGTTTCCAATTCACTAGCGCCCTTTTGAGGGGTGCCCAGCTCCGGATATCCGTCATGGCAGTCCCCAAGAGTAAGAAATCCAAGTCCCGCACGCGCATGCGCCGCGCGCACGACCGCCTGCCGATGAACACCTTCATCGAAGACGCGGATTCGGGCGAGCTGCGCCGTCCGCACCATATCGACCTGAAAACCGGTCAGTATCGCGGCCGCCAGGTCCTCGAACCGCGCGACGATATCTAGCATTTGCCCGCTGTTGCGCTTTGCGGCGCACGCGACTAAGGCTTCAGGCGCCTCCTGCGACCCCGCAGGGGGCGCCTTGCATTTGTACGCCCACCACTGACGGAAAGCCCGAAATCCATGAGCGAGATCATCGACATTCACGCCCGCGAAATCCTCGACAGCCGGGG
>JAGQRO010000402.1 GCA_020425315.1 Hyphomonas sp.
CGGGTTCTGCGTCGCCAGCACATGGAAGGGCGCCGGCAGGTCGTGGCGCATGCCGGCGACCGTCACATGCCGCTCCTGCATGGCCTGCAGGAGGGCGGACTGGGTACGGGGGCTGGCGCGGTTGATCTCGTCGGCCATCAGCAGTTGGGTGAAGATCGGGCCGCGCAGGAAGCGGAAGCTGCGCTGGCCGGTCGGGCTCTCGTCCAGCACTTCTGAGCCGAGAATGTCCGACGGCATCAGGTCCGGCGTGAACTGGATGCGCTGGTTGGAGAGGCCAAGCGCGGTGCCCATGGCTTCCACGAGGCGGGTCTTGGCGAGGCCCGGCGCGCCGATCAGAAGGGCATGGCCGCCGCCAAGCACCGCCGCCAGCGCCAGCTCCACAACACGTTCCTGCCCGAACACGGCCTTGCCGATTTCCGCCTTGACCTGCTGGAGCGTTTCCGCAGCAGCTTCGGCTTCGGCGACAATCGCATCTGTGCTCACATCAGTATCGGCCATATTCCGGGGCGCCTTTCGGGTTTGCGTGATCTGCAATCAGACCTATTTGTAAGGCCTCTTCAAGGCGGAGGAAGACGTGTCTACCAGTTTGGCCAATAAAAACAGCCTTGAGGCCACGCTGAAAGCCATCCTGCCGGAGGGCTCGATCGAAGGTAAGCTTCCGCCCGTTCACCTTTGGAATCCCTCAAATTGCGGCGATATCGATATGGAGATTCGCGCCGACGGCTCCTGGTGGCATGAGGGCGGGCGGATTAACCGTGAGCGCCTGGTGAAGCTGTTCTCCCGCATCCTGCGCAAGGATGAGGATGGAAAGACTTATCTCGTCACGCCCTATGAGAAGGTCATCGTGCATGTTGAGGATGCGCCCTTCCAGGCCGTGCGGGTGGACCGGTCCGGCAAGCCGGGGCCGGATCAGACGCTCGTATTCCTCACCAATCTGGACGATGTGACGCTGGCCGGGCCGGGCGCGCCGATCCGGGTTGAGACCGATCCGGAAACCGGAGAGCCTTCGCCCTATGTGCTTGTACGCGGGCGCCTTGAGGCGAAGCTGACGCGGGCGGCGTTTTACGACCTTGTGGAAATGGCGGAGCCTGCGCCGGACGATCCGGATATGCTGGGCGTCTGGAGCCAGGGCGCGTTTTTCCCCATCGGGCCGGCAGGATAAGCAAGCATGTCCTGGACAGGTCTCGACGACTTCCTGCTGCGCGTGGAATCGCGCCTCGATCCGCCCATCGGCAATGGCCGGCTGGGGGAGGGCGGGGACATGGATTTCCTGTCGCCGGAAGAAGTGGCGATCATCCGTCCGGCGGCCGTGCTGATCGGTGTCATCCCCCGAAACACCGGGCCCACCGCGCTTCTGACGCTCAGGCCGGATACGATGCCGACGCATGCCGGGCAGGTGGCGTTTCCGGGTGGCAAGGTGGACCCGATCGATCTTGACGAGGTCGCCGCGGCCCTGCGCGAGGCGGAGGAGGAGGTCGGGATCGTGCAGGATGATGTCCAGATCCTCGGGAAGGCGGCGCCCTATATCACCGGGACGCGGTTCCGGATCACGCCGGTGGTGGGCTTGTTGCCGTATGATTTCGTCGCGCGGCCGGACCCGACGGAGGTGGCCGACGTGTTCGAGACGCCGCTCGATTTCCTGATGGATGCCCGCAACCACCGCATGGGCGAGGCGGTCTATCGGGGCAAGCCGCGCCGGTATTACGAGATGCCGCACAATGGCTACCGCATCTGGGGCGTCACCGCCGGCATCATCCAGCGCCTCTATGAGACGCTTTATGAGGGTTAGGCGGTCGGCGCTTTTCTGGGTTCCGTCCCGGCGCGCAACTGCCTATCGTAAGCTGCAAGCCATGTAAGGGGATCAGGTCTTGGCCGGGCGTATCCTGTTTGAACTCTTTTTCTTTTCAATCCCGTTCCTTGTGTTCGGGCTGTACCTCGTTGCGACCGCGACGGCCGAACAGGAAGGCCGGCGCAAATGGCCGATCAACATGCTGTTCCTGACCGGCCTGGGCCTCGCCGTGGCGGCCTATTTCGTGATGGCGTTCATGGAAGACCGCAGCGCCACCATGTGCCAGAAGCCGACGCGTTATGTGGACGGGAAGCTGGTGCCGGGGGAGAAATATCCCTGCGAACATGACCTCAAGGATGCCGGGCGGGCGCTGAGCGACGATCCCGGCGGCGCAGCCGAGCTTGGCACGGATGCGCCCGATGCGGGCGAAGATGAGCCCGATTGAGCGGATTGCCGCAGACTGGCTGACGAGCCCGGACACGCAGGCCGTGATGGCGGCGCTGGAAGCGGCGCGGCCGGGCGGGTCGCGCTTTGTCGGCGGGTGCGTGCGCAATGAGATCCGGGGCGTGCCGGCGGATGATATCGATATCGCGACACAGCTGCCGCCTGAGGCCGTGATGGCGGCAATGCAGGCGGCCGGCATCCGCGCGCTGCCCACGGGTATCGAGCACGGGACTGTAACGGCCATTGCAGATGGCAATCCGTTCGAGATCACCACGCTGCGCCGCGATGTGGAGACTGATGGCCGCCGCGCCGTCGTCGCCT
>JAGQRO010000403.1 GCA_020425315.1 Hyphomonas sp.
TAGGAGCAGTGCTCCGACCACATCACCGAATAGATGCCGAGTTCGACAAGGTTCGGCTGGCGGCCGAGCCTTGTGACCAGGCGGTCCCATTCGTCGGCCTTGATGCCATGCTCGAGGCCGGCGGCCTCATCCTGCGAAGCGGTGAGGTGGGCGAGGATCGCTTTGGTATCGGTCATGGCGCGCCTTTAGCGGCAAAACCAGCGAGTCGCCAGCCACTTGTTCCCGCGACACATGGGGGATTCCGGCTTGGCTTCACATCCTTAGATGCTGGAGAACCGAGTCGATCTCGGAAAGGTGCGCTGCTTTCTCGGATTCGGTCAGGAAGCTGCCCGTGAAACTGTTGCGGGCGAGCTGCACGACCTCCTCGCCGCTGAGGTCCAGCGCGGCGGCAATCGCCTCGTAATTCTTGCCGATATAGCCGCCGAAATAGGCCGGATCGTCGGAATTCACCGTCACCAGCAGGCCCTCGTCCAGCTGCGCCTTCACCGGGCTGTCTTTCAGGTCATGGATGACGCAGAGCGACAGGTTCGACAGCGGGCAATTGGTCAGCGGCACCTGCGTTTCCCGCAGCACGTCGATCAGGGCGGCGTCTTCCATGGAGCGGTTGCCATGGTCGATCCGGTCGACGCCGATATCGAGCAGGGCTTCGCGCACATATTCCGGCGGGCCTTCTTCGCCGGCATGCATGCACAGCTTAAAGCCTAGCCGCCGGCACTCGGCGAACAGCTTCTCGAACTTGAGGGGCGGATGGCCGACTTCCGAACTGTCGAGCCCGACGCCGACGAACCTGTCATGCCAGGGTTTCGATTCTTCCAACAGAGCGAAGCCGTCTGCCTCGGACAGGTGGCGCAGGAAGCTCATGATCAGCTTCGAAGTGATACCGAGTTCCTTCTCCCCGCGCTCCAGCGCGCTGAGGATGCCGTCGGTCACCGTGCCGAAGGGCACGCCGCGCTCCGTATGCGCCTGCGGGTCGTAGAACATCTCGACATGGCGCACATTGTCGGCCTTGGCGCGGGTCAGATAGGCCCAGGTCAGGTCGTGGAAGTCCTGCTCCGTGCGCAGCACGTTCATGCCCTGGTAGTAGAGGTCCAGGAACTCCTGCAGGTCGTTGAAATTATACGCCGCCTGCGCGTCTTCCAGCGTCTTGAAGGGAATATCGATCCGGTTGCGCTCGGCCAGGGCCAGCATCATTTCCGGCTCGAAGCTGCCTTCGATGTGGAGGTGGAGTTCAGCCTTCGGCAGGCGGGCAATCAGGTCGCTATGGGTCATGGCCAAGGACTATCCGAAGCCTACCGGAGCGTCCAGCGAAGCCTCACTCTGCGGCCGGCACCTGCACGCTTTTCAGGTAGGCGATCAGCCCGTTGATGTCGTTTTGCTCAAACTGCCAATGCGGCATATCCGGATGATCGACCATGATGCCGTCTGCGAAGGCAGGCCCCAGCGACGCAATATCGACCGTCTGGCCCATCACGCGGAAGGGTGGCGCATCGGGATGATTGCTCGCACCTTCGGCGCCGATGGCGTGGCAGCCGGCGCAGGCGCCTTCTGCGATGGCTTCGCCGCGTCCGACCAGTTCATCCTCCAGCGTGATCTTCTCCGGCACTGCCTCCACGGCCGGGGAGGATTGTTCCGGTTCACCTTGTTGCGGGGCTTTCTGGCAGGCAGTCGCCGCAATCGCGGCGAGGAGGAGGACAAGGGCGGAGCCTGTCTTCGTCATGCGGCGCTCATCAGGCTTTCGAACACGCCGAGGCCGTCCGTGCCGCCCTCGTGCCCGCCGATGGCGCGTTCAGGGTGGGGCATCATGCCCAGCACGCGGCCATTGGTGCTGAGGATGCCGGCAATGTCGCGCGCGGCGCCGTTCGGGTTCTTCCCGGCGGAGTACCGGAACGCGACCCGGCCTTCGCCTTCGATCTGGTCCAGCGTCGCATCGTCCGCGAAGTAGTTGCCCTCATGATGGGCAATCGGGATCACGACCTCGCTGCGGCCCTGATAGGCGCTCGTATAGGCCGTGTTGGTGCTCTCGATTGCGAGCGGCTGCGGCTTGCAGACGAAGTGCAGGCCGGCATTCATCATCAGCGCACCGGGCAGCAGGCCCGTCTCGCAGAGAATCTGGAAGCCGTTGCAGACGCCGAGCACGTAGCCGCCGCGCTCAGCATGCGCCTTCAGTTGGCCGATCACCGGCGAATTCGCCGCCATCG
>JAGQRO010000404.1 GCA_020425315.1 Hyphomonas sp.
CCGTCGACCTGGAACAGGGCGCGGGCCAGCAGGCTGATGCGGGCGCTGGCAATATCGGGAAAATCGAACGGGCCGCGGTCTCCGGCGACCTCATATCCCGGCAGGAACTTGATCGTGTCGGGATTGGGCGTGGGTTCGGTCTGGATGAACATGGGGGCCTGCCTGCCTCGTCGTCAGCTACGGGCAACAGATGGCGCGCGCCGCCGCGCGGTTCAAGGGAAAAGGACGGTTAAGGCGCCGAAGCCGATGCGACGGTCAGGTCCGCGACGTCTTCGGTGGCCGGCTCTGCCGGGGTCTCCAGCAGGGTGGCCAGCTCCAGCGAAGCGGTCTGGGCATCGCGCAGGAAGAAGCCGAGCGCGGCAAGATGGTTCGACATCATGAAGCCGTCGCCCTTCTGGTTCGACACGACCAGCGGGCGGATATGGGCGGCGCGGGACCAGGCGGCCTCGGCATGGTCCATGGCGGCGCGGATGGCACCGTCCTCGGCCAGGGCAGCATCCGACGCGCGGGCGGCGACCATCATCTGCAGGGCGATATGGGCGCGGGCCTTGGCACCGTAGAAGACGCGGATGTCCTGCTTGGAGGCGGGCCAGCCGGTGACTTCCTGATTGATCTGGGTCGACAAATCGTCCTGGTCAGCCTCGGCCCAGCCGGCGAACAGGCGGGCTTCCTCGGCAAACACGGCGCGCATGTCGGGCAGGTTCACGAGGTCACGCTGAACGCGGTTGTCGAACCGGTTGAGCGCCTCGGCAGCGGCGGTGAGGCGCGGGCGCATGTCTTCGCCCGGCAGGCCCTGCAGCAGGCGCGAGGCAGCCTCGATGTCGGCATCGGGCTCGCCATCGGTCGGCACAGCGGCGGCGACGAGGCGGGTGAACTCGGCAAGGCCGTCAGCGGTGGATTCCTGCCAGGCGGGCATGGCGGTCAGGCGCGCCTGCGGATGCCAGTTCGGCTTGTCAGCGGCCCAGCCGCCCCCTTCCAGCTCGCGGGCGATCTTGGTGATGGCCACGCCGGCGGCCGGATAGGACCAGGCCTGCCCTTCAGCGAGCTTGATGTCGGAATCGTCGATCCGGTTCGACAGCACGACGGAGACCGGATAGGCGCCAACCAGGCCAAGGAACAGCGACAGCTTGAACAGGAACACGATGCGGCGCCACAGGCGCTGGAAGAACACCATGATCTGGCTGGGCTCAGCCGCTTCAAGCGCCTGCAGATCCGCGGCGGAGACTTCGCGCGGATCAGGTCCTTCTTCCAGGTACGCGGCGGGAAGGCGGCCTTCAAATGCCATACTGTACGGATCCCCATGGGTGCCGGGCTGTTGCGATGTAAACACTATGCGGGGAAATGTGGCATTTTAACAGTCGATTAACCGTTAAAAGACAGCAACCCGCGCAGCAAAGACGCAATTGCCGGGCCACTCAGCCTGTTTTCATTGCACTTCAACTGTGCCGGACCGTTCCGGGAACGGAAGGATAATCTTCAGTCATCCAGGCCTTTGACGTCCGCCGTGGCGATGATGGTCTGCGACTCGCCATCGGAATTGCGGAATTCCAGCGCCAGTTCGACCGTGTCCCCGGACTGGATGTCGGGGCTGAAGCCGAACAGCATCAGGTGATTGCCGCCGCGCTCCAGCACGATGGGCTCGCCCTCCGCCGCCGTGAAGGATTCGACCTGGCGCATCTGCATGACGCCGTCATTCATCGCCATGGTGTGGAGTTCGACACGCTCGGCCGCTTCGGTCGTGGCGCCGATCAGGTCGACAGCCTGGCCAGTGACGAGGACTTTCAGTCCGCCGGCGGTGACATCGCGCCCTTCCAGCGGCGCCATGACGAACGCGTCCTGGACCTCGATCACCGTCTCCCCAGCCGCATCGGAGGATGCGGGGGTCTGCCCCGAACAGGCGGCAAGCAGCAGGATGGCGGGAACGAGGGCGCGGAACAACATGGCAGGGAATCCTTGCGGGTGAAGAGTGCGCCGAAGGCGTACACCACCGGTGCGTGTGGTCAATGTGCCAGTTTGGAGCAGGCCTCAGGGACGCCAGTAGCCGACGGCGCGGCGCACGTCTTCCATGATCGGGGCGGCGATGGCATTGGCGCGTTCGGCGCCGTCGGCAAGGATGCGGTCGATCTCTGACGGATCGGCCATGATCTCGCGATAGCGCGCCGTGATCGGGGCGAGGTGGCCCACCATGATTTCGGCCAGCGCCGGCTTGAACACGCCGAAGCCCTGCCCGGCATACTGGGCGATGATCGCCTCGACGCTCTCGCCGGTGACGGCCGAATAGATGCCGACAAGGTTCTCGACTTCCGGGCGCCCTTCCAGGCCCTTCACATCCTCCGGCATCGGACCCAGCGGGTCCGTCGTTGCCTTCTTGATCTTCTTCGCGATCGTGTCGCTGTCGTCGACCAGATTGATGCGGGAAAGATCCGACGGGTCGGATTTCGACATCTTCTTGGTGCCGTCCTTCAGCGACATGATGCGCGCGCCCGGGCCCTTGATCAGCGGCTCCGGCAGCGGGAAGAATCCCGGCACGTCATATTCGCGGTTGAAGCGGTCGGCGA
>JAGQRO010000405.1 GCA_020425315.1 Hyphomonas sp.
AGGTTTTCCAGCTCCCGCACATTGCCCGGCCAGTCATAGGCGGTGATCAGGTCGATGGCCGACTTGTCGAAATTCTTGGCCGACAGGCCCTGGCGCTGCGCCCGGATGAGGAAGGCGCGGGCAAGTTCCGGAATGTCTTCCTTGCGCAGGCGCAGGGGCGGCATGGTCAGGCGCACGACATTCAGGCGGTAATAAAGATCCTCGCGGAACGTGCCTTCTTCCACCATGCGGCCGAGATTGCGGCGCGTGGAGGCAATCATGCGCGCGCCATTGGCATCGCGCAGGAATTTGACCAGCTGTGTCTGGGCCTCGGCCGGCAGGTCGCCGATTTCATCCAGGAACAGCGTGCCGCCCTTCTGGTGCACGGCGCCTGGCTCACCATTGGCTCCGAACAGCTGCCGGTTGATCTCCGGCGCCGGCAGGGCGGCGAGGTCGAGCGCGACGAACTTGCCACTCTTGGCCGAGCCGAGCTGGTGGATGGCCCGCGCGGCCAGTTCCTTGCCGGTACCGCTCTCGCCCTCGATGAGGACCGTCAGGTCGGTGTTCATCACCTTGGCGATGATCCGGTAGACTTCCTGCATCGCGTCCGACCGGCCGATCAGCGGCAGGCCGGCATCATTGATCGCCTTCTGGGACTCCGGATTGATCGCGCGTACCGAGCCTTTCGGCGGCGACTTGATCGCGCGCTGGACGAGGCTCGTCAGCGCGTCGATGTCGAATGGCTTGGGAAGGTAGTCGAACGCGCCATGCTGGGCGGCGGAGGCGGCCGTCAGGATCGTGTTCTGCCCGCTCATCACGATGAAGGGCAGTTCCGGGCGCGACAGGCGCAGCGAGGGCAGCAGGTCGAAGATCGAGGCATCGCCGAGATAGACGTCGGTCACGACTACATCGCCTTCGCCATTGCGCACCCAGCGCTCCAGCGCCTCCGGCGAACTGGTGGCACGGACCTCATAGCCGGCGGCAACCAGAGTCTGGTTCACAACCAGCCGAATGCTGGCGTCATCTTCCGCCAGCAAAACCGTTTTATCAGCCATTGAGGCCTCCTGTACGAATGGGGAGCAGGACGGTGAAGCGCGTGGTGCCCGGCTCACTGTCGACGCGTATCTGGCCGCCATGGGCGGTGATGACTTCCTTGACGATCGACAGGCCGAGGCCGCGGGCGCCCGACTTGGAACTCTGGAAGACATCGAAAATCCTGGAGAGCTTTTCGCGCGGAATGCCGCGGCCATTGTCCTCGACCGTGATCAGCATGGCGCGCTGCAGGCCGACGCCGAAGCGCGAGCGCTTGAAGGCAAGGCCGGTCGCATAGGCGGTGCGGACCAGCACCTGCCCGCGCCCGCCGCCATCCTGCGCCGCCTCGGCCGCGTTTCTGATGATGTTCTGGAAGGCCTGCTGGAGATGATCTTCATCGCCAAAGACTTCCGGCAGGGATGGGTCGAAGTCACGCCGGATATCCACGGCGCTTCCAACGGCCACCCGCTCCGACGCGATCACCCGGTCAAGCAGCGCGTGGATGTTGAAATCCGCCATGCGCGGCGCTGAAAAAAGTTCGAAGGCGGAAAGCCGGTTCACCAGCCGCTCGATCCGGCGGGCTTCGTCGCGGATGATACCCAGCAATTCCGACTGCCCCTCGACATCCTGCCGGTCGAGCAGCTGCGCGGCACCGATGATGGCGCCCAACGGGTTCTTCACCTCGTGCCCGAGGATGCGGCCGAAGCCGGCCACGCCGGAGGCAGAGTCATTGCCCTCGCGCACGGCCGTCTCGACCAGCGCGATCACAAAGCCCTCATCATCCGTCGTGCGCACCCACACATCGCAAACGAGGCGCGAACTGATGGTCGGCCCGGTAATCGGCGTGCCCGGCGAGGTAATGTCACCGACCTGTCGCTGCGCCCGGTCCAGCAGCTCCCACAGGAGGGAGTCATGGAAGATCAGCTCACTGAGCGGCTTGCTCGAAAGCGCCCGGCGGGACATCTGGAACAGCGCCTCGGCGGCCGGGTTGCCGTCGACAATCTTCCGCCGCCCGTCAACCACGAGCAGGGCGATGGGCGACAGGTCAGCGAGGGATCGTGCGTCGAGCAAATTTGCTATCGCCATGTCAGGCGACCTCCCTTGGGCAGGTCTCATCGTATACGTGCCGCAAGGCAGCCTCGAGTTCGTCAGGGTCGGCAATGCGGCAGAGGCGCGAGCGGATGTCCCGCCGCTCGGCATCGCTCATTGGGCTGTCGAGATGGTCGATCGCTGCCGATACATGCTTGCGCACGGTCAGCACGCCGAGATGGTCACCATACAGCGTCACGGAATCGCGGACCTGCTCGCAAAGCGCCGAGAGCTGCTCGCTCCGGCGCGGCCTGCGCCACGGGCGGCCTTCGAGCGCCGCAGCAATCTCTCCCACGAGCCAGGGCCGACCCATGGCCGCACGGCCAAGCATCACGCCATGGGCGCCGGAGGCCACAAGCGCGGCCCGGGCATCGGCGACCGAACCGATGTCTCCGTTGACGATCACCGGAATACCCACCGCCTCGACTGTCTCGCGGACGGCGGCCCAATCGGCCCTGCCCTTGTAGAACTGGCACCGGGTCCGCCCATGCACCGTCAGCATGCGGATACCCTTGCCTTCCGCGATGGCGGCGAGTTCCGGCGCGTTCAGCATCCGGTCGTCCCAACCAAGGCGCATCTTCAGCGTCACCGGGCGGCGGCCGGCGCCAGCGAGGGCCGCATCCATGATCTCGCTGGCCAGCGGCACGTCCCGCATAAGCGCCGAACCGGACTGGCCGCCCGTCACCTGCCGGGAGGGGCAACCCATATTGATGTCGATGACGTCGACTCCGCTTTCGGCCAGAAGGACGGCGCCGGCATACATGTCTTCCGGCCGCCGGGCGGCGAGTTGGACGATCCAGCTGCCCTCACCCTCATGCCGGCAGGTGCGGCGAACCACGTCCGGGCGCGCCGCTGCCAGCATTTCCCCTGCAACCATTTCGGACACGACAGCCGGAGCCCCGAAATACACCGCCTGGCGCCTCATGGGCGCGTCGGTCGCCCCCGACATGGGCGCCAGCCAGACCTTCGGTGCCTCAAAACTAACCATTCCTTCATTCTTATCAGATTTTCAAAGTGCGCAAGTGCACAAATCATAAGCAGGCTTGCGAAAATGCAGGCAGTCTGGCCCCATAGCCTTGAGACAGGCGCTGCCCTAGAAGGCGCAAATGACCAGATTCGCAGCCATCATCGTCGCCGGAGGCAGCGGTACACGCAGTGGACGCGAGGGGCCCAAGCAATGGGAGCCCTTGCTCGGCCGGCGTGTAATCGACTGGTCCGTCGATGCCTTCCGGGCCCATCCGGGGCTGGTCAAGCTCGTGGTCGTTTGTCCGCAGGGCTCGTGCGAAGCGGGTTTTCCTGACGATGTTGCAGCAGTTGAGGGCGGCCAGACGCGTACCGCTTCTGTACAGTCCGGCCTTCGGGCGCTGGATACGCCGGGCGACATGCCGGTGCTGATCCACGATGCCGCCCGGCCGGGCCTCACCGCCGGAACGATCGACAGCCTGCTCGCGGCCCTCGCCTCTGCCGACGGCGCCGCTCCTGCCCTGCCAGTGGCCGATGCCCTGAAGGATACGTCCGGCGCCAGCCTGCGCACGGTCGCGCGCGACGGCCTGCGCCGGGTCCAGACACCGCAGGCCTTTCGCAAATCCACCATCGAAGCAGCCCTTGCCGATGCGCCGGCGCTTGTCGACGATCTCGAGGCCGTCGAGGCGACTGGGGCACGGATCGCGCTGGTGCCCGGCGACATGCGCCTTCACAAGATCACCTATCCGGAGGATTTTGACCTCGTGACCCGCCTTCTCGCCCCCGCAAACCCGGCCCCGCGCGTCGGCAAGGGCTTCGACGTTCACGGCTTCGAGCCGGGAGACCATGTCACCCTGTGCGGCGTGCACATTCCCCATTCCGCCAAGCTGCAGGGGCATTCGGATGCGGATGCCGCCTGGCACGCCCTCACCGATGCGATCCTCGGCGCCGCCGCCCTTGGCGACATAGGCGACCATTTCCCGCCCTCGGACCCGAAATGGAAAGGCGCTGACAGCGCGGTGTTCCTCAAGGCGGCGCAGGATCTCGCCAGCGGGCGCGGCCATGCGGTCTCAAGCTGCGACATCACAATCATCTGCGAGGCGCCCAAGGTGAAACCGCACCGCGAAGCGATGCGCCAGCGCACGGCGGACCTGCTCGGCCTGCCGCTCGATGCCGTCAGCGTGAAGGCAACGACCACGGAAGGCCTCGGCTTCACCGGCCGGCGCGAGGGCATTGCGGCCGAGGCCGTCGCCGTTCTCACACCGCTCCGCTGACCCGGCGGAACCGGACAGACCATCTTCACGCCGCGATCCGGAGCCCCTATCGTGCCCAGCATGTTCCCAGACCGCCTTCGCAACCTTGCCATGCTGATCCTCGACGACGCCGAACAGGCGCGCCTGCGCATCTGCACGGCGGAAAGCTGCACCGGCGGCCTCGTCGCTGCCCTGTTCACCGAAATTCCGGGCTCATCCGCCGTGTTCGAGCGCGGCTTCGTGGTCTATTCGAACCGCGCCAAGGAAGAGATGCTGGGCGTGCCCGGTGATGTGCTGGCCGATTATGGCGCTGTCTCTGAACCCGTCGCCCGCATGATGGCCGAAGGCGCGCTGGAGGCGAGCCGGGCGAATATCGCTGTCGCGATCACCGGCGTGGCCGGCCCCGGCGGGGGTACACGGATGAAACCGGTGGGCACGGTGCATGTTGCCTGCGCCCGCGAGAACCGGGCGGTCATCCATGAGATGCTGCAGGTGGGAGACATCGGCCGCCACGAAGTGCGCATGGCAGCCCTCGAAAGCGCGCTGAACCTTATTCAGGCACAGATGCGATAGGCCCCGGCGGCAGCGCAAACCGCCGGCGCCCTTCATCCAGGAACGCATTCAGGATCCGGTCTACCGCGAGGTCATGATTGGCCGCGGCCAGCATGCCGATGAACGGGTTTTTGAAATCATAGTCGATGTCGAGGCGCACATCGCAGCCGCCCCGCTCCAGCGGCGTTACCGTCCATACCGCCTTCAGGCGCCGGAACGGGCC
>JAGQRO010000028.1 GCA_020425315.1 Hyphomonas sp.
ACGCCGTTCATGGTCAGCGTGCGGTCCCACAGGGCCGGCTCGACCTGTGCGATCGTGGTGAACTCGAAATCGTCATAGACGAGATGCTCGTACATGTCGTCCGTCATCACCCAGACCTGCGGATGGCGCAGCAGCACATCGGCTAGCGCCTTCAGTTCTTCCTTCGTATAGGCGGCCCCGGTCGGGTTGGACGGCGAGTTGAGGATCAGCCATTTGGTCTTCGGCGTGATCGCGCCTTCCAGCGCCTCCGGCGTCAGCTTGTAATTCGTGTTCGGGCCGCACTCGACCCGCACCGGCTCGCCGCCGGCCATCAGGACCATTTCCGGATAGGACACCCAATAGGGCGCCGGCACGATGACTTCGTCGCCGGGGTTCAGCGTGGCGACCAGCGCATTGTAGATCACCGGCTTGCCGCCCGGCGCGACATGGATCTGGCCGGTCGTATAGGTCAGCCCGTTCTCGCGCCTGAACTTGGCGACGATGGCCTCTTTCAGCTCCGGGATGCCGTCGGCGGGGGTGTATTTCGTCTTGCCTTCGCGGATCGCCTTGATGGCGGCGTCCTTGATATTGTCCGGTGTGTCGAAATCGGGCTCCCCGGCGCCGAGGGCGATCACGTCATGGCCGGCCCGTTTCAGCTCATTGGCCATGGTGGTGACGGCGATGGTTGCGGAGGGTTTGACGCGGTCGAGCGCGTCCGACAGGCGAAGGTCAGCGGCCATGGTGAATCCCCGGGGCGAATCTGGTGGGTCAGGCCGGGCAAAATCGCCCGGTCCGGCCCCGCCATACGCCCCCCGGCTGGCGGCGGCAAGGGCGCAGGACGCGGCATTTTCGGCCTATCCGGTGGTTAACGGCGCGTTACCCCGGCCCCCGGGAAATTACCGTATGGCTTTGCCGGCCTTTCACCACAGTGTGCGACTGTGGGGGATGGCGCGGGGGCGCGTGAACTTGTCCCTGGACGGGACCCCGGAGGGAATGATGAGCACCCGTACTGGCAGCTCATTCTATGATGACATGTGGGACGAGTTCCTCGTTGTCGCAAAGGACTTTGTCGACGATGTCGTCGACTGGATGCAGGGGCTGTCAGACCTCGAGCAGCTGATGGGCCTGTGCATCTTCATCCTGATCCTGTTCCTGCTGACCCTGTCGAATTCGGCCAATCGGGACAAGGATCCAGGGCGCGCGCGCAGCTTTGTCGGCGCGTTCATGCTGGTGGTGACGTTCAGCTTCGTTGCCGGCCTGATGATCGACACGCCCTACGATCCGCGCAACTTCCTCTGACGCTCGCCTAAGGCCGCCGGAGCGCCTATCTTGGCGCCATGGAAACCGACTCGCCCGGCGCGGCGCCCATAAGGGGCGTCGACGTCATCAAGGACAATTTGACCCGCCTGCCGGCAAAGCCGGGCGTCTACCGCATGTTCGGGGACGCCGACGAAGTGCTGTATGTCGGCAAGGCGCGGAACCTGAAGGCGCGCGTGTCCAACTATGCCCGCCTTGGCGGCCATACCCAGCGCATCGCCCGCATGATCGCCCTGACGCGGCGGATGGAATTCGTCGTCACCGAGAGCGAGACCGAAGCGCTGCTGCTGGAAGCAAGCCTGATCAAGAGCCTGAAGCCGCGCTTCAACGTGTTGCTGCGCGACGACAAGTCCTTCCCCTACATTCTCATCCGGCGCGACCATGAGGCGCCGCAAATCAAAAAGTATCGCGGCTCGAAACATGACCAGGGCGATTATTTCGGGCCTTTCGCCAGCGCGCAGGCCGTGATGCGCACGCTCGACACGCTGCAGAAGGCTTTCCTGCTGCGCACCTGTGAGGACAGTGTCTATTCCGTCCGTACACGGCCCTGCATGCTGCACCAGATCAAGCGCTGTGCCGCGCCCTGCGTGGGGCTGATCTCTGTTCCGGATTACCAGGAACTTGCCGATGAGGCCGCCGACTTCCTGCGCGGGAAGGGGGCCGACCTGCAGAAGCGCCTCGCCGCCGAGATGGAGCAAGCCGCCGAGGCCATGGATTTCGAACTTGCTGCGCGCCTGCGCGACCGTATCCGCGCCATCGCCCATGTGCGCGGCAGCCAGGACGTGAACCCGGACGACATCGAAGAGGCCGACATTTTCGCCATTGCGATGGAAGGTGGGGTCTCCTGCGTGCAGGTCTTCTTCATCCGCGCCGGCCAGAACTGGGGCGCGACCGCGCATTATCCGCGCCATGAACGCGATCAGACGGCGGAGGAAGTGCTGTCTGCCTTCCTCGTCCAGTTCTATGACAAGCGCCCGCCGCCGCGCCTGATTCTCGTCTCCGAGACGCCGGAACAGTCAGACCTCATCGCCGAGGCGCTGACGCTGAAAGCCGGCCGCAAGGTCGAGATCCGCAAGCCCGAACGCGGCAGCAAGAAGGACCTCGTCGCCCAGGCGACGCGCAATGCCAGCGAAGCAGTGACGCGCAAGCTCGCCGAAACGGCCAGCCAGACGCGGCTCCTGAACGAGGTGGCGAAAGTGTTCGAGCTGGAAAAGCCGCCCGAGCGGATCGAGATTTACGACAACTCCCACATCCAGGGCACGAACGCCGTTGGCGGCATGGTCGTGGCGGGGCCCGAAGGCTTCATGAAGAACGCCTACCGGAAGTTCAACATCAAGGACAAGGAACTCGAGCCCGGCGACGATTACGGCATGATGCGCGAAGTCATGCGCCGGCGCTTCTCCCGCGCCATGAAGGAGCGAGGGGAGGGCGACGCCTCCAACTGGCCGGACCTTGTCCTCATCGATGGCGGCCTCGGCCAACTGAATGCCGTGATCGAGGCGCTCGCCGAAATCGGTCTGACTCCGGACGATGTGACCCTCGTCTCCATCGCCAAGGGCGTCGAGCGCAATGCGGGCCGGGAACAATTCTTCCGTCCGGGGCGCGCGCCCTTCAAGCTGCCGGAGACCGCGCCGGTGCTCTATTACCTCCAACGCCTGCGCGACGAGGCCCACCGCTGGGCCATCGGCGCGCACCGGCAGAAGCGTTCCGCCGATATCGCGAGATCCCCGCTCGACGAGATCGAGGGCATCGGCCCGGCCCGCAAGAAGGCGCTGCTGCACCATTTCGGCTCCGCCAAGGGCGTGTCCCGCGCGAAAGTCGCGGACCTGATGGAAGTCGACGGCGTCAACGAGGCGCTCGCCGAGCGTATCTGGGGGCATTTCAACAGTGGCTGAGGCGCTGCCTCATGCGCCGGGCGCGGCGCGCGCGGCAAGGCTGGCGATATAGCTCTCCATCAGGTGCACGAGTTCGTCTTCCAGCACGGCGGGGTCCAGCGCCAGTTCCGGCTCGGCCGCCGCCGCGCGCAGCAGGTAGATCACCGCATGGGTCAGGATGAAGGCGGATTCCTTGCCCAGCGGGAAATCGAAATCCCTCCGGCCACTGATGGAGTCGAGGAAAGTGAGATGCTGGCGCCCGACTACGCCCTCGCCGCCGCTGCGGAAGAGGGCATCGGACAGGACCATCCGCGTTTCGGGTGAGCCCTGCAGGCCGCCCATCAGCGCCCGCACGATGTCGCGCACGCCGGCCCGGCCACTCGCGTCCAGCACGATGGCGGTGATCTTCTCGCGCATCTCGTCGCTCTGGCGCTGGCCCATGGCGGCGAGGATGGCGTCCTTGTCCCGGAAATACTGGTAGAGCGTGCCGATGCTGACGCCGGCGCGTTCGGCGATGCGGCTGGTGGTCAGTTTGGCGAGGCCGTCGGCTTCCAGAATCTGAAAGGCCGCCTCCAGAATCGCCTCCACGGTCGCCTGCGCGCGGTCCTGCTTCGGATTTCTTCGTTTCTTTTCAGTCACTTGCCCACGTCCCAGCCGACCTGCCCCGGCCCGGCGGGGAAGCGAATGGAAAATCTGAGAATTTCTTACATTATAGGTGCAACAAGAAAAAGACCGGTCAGGGAGCCCAGTATGAGCGCATCGCTCGCAGACGTGCACGCACGCGTCGAACACCAGAAGACGGCGCTGCCGGTGATGTATGGCGCGGTCGATTTCGACGCCGTGCCGGAGCGCTATACCGACGATATCACCGTCAGCGCCATGGCTCGCTATGCCGACCATTTCCCGCCGCCGCCGGCCGACATGGTTGAACGCGTGAAGGCCTACACCATGCTGGGCGATGCCACGGCCGATGCCTATGCGGCGCTGATGCCGCAATTCGGCTTCAAGCGCCTCGTCGACATGCTGGTCACGGCCTGTGACGAGGGGATCGATGCGGTATCGGACGCGCCGCCGGAACTCGCCGCGCTGATCGCCGAGATGGAGAAAAAGCCGGACTGGCTGGACATGGACCTTGTGCGCGAGGGCGCGCGGCTGAACCGCCTGCCGATGGCAGTGACCTCGCCCTGGATGATCCGCGGCGCGTTCCTGGCCACCTTCCTCAACAAGTACACCGCGCTGCCCATGGCGCTGACCGGCACGCTGTCGAATTCGGGCGCGGCCCGCCGCGTCAATGAGACGGCGACCTTCTTCACGGTCACCACGCTGCCGAATGCGTTGGAGCCGCGCGGCGAAGGCTTCCGCGCCGCCGCCATGGTGCGCCTGATGCATTCCATGGTGCGCTTCAATGTGCTGCGCAAGGTGAAGGGCTGGGATGTGTCCGTATACGGCATTCCCGTGCCGCAGGTGGACCAGATGCCCGCCGGCCTGATCGACGTGTTCCTGCTGTCCTACAAGATGATCGCCGAGGGCCGCGAAGAGTTCACCGCAGAGGAACGCGCGCAGGTGGAATTCAGCCGCTATCGCTGTTACCTGCTCGGCCTGCCCGAAGACCTGCTGATGGACACGCCGCAGGGCATTGTCGACATCATGAATGCGCGCAGTGCGTCGATCCGGGAAGGCTTTGACGATGAGACCTGCGGCGCCCTCGTGCGTGCCACGCTGACGGCCTATTTGCCGCCCAACCAGTCCGTCGGCAACCGCATCCGCAATGCGCTGGAGCGGCGCCTTGCGCGGCTCGTTCTGGTGAAGCACTTCCTGGCCGGCAACACCCAGATGGCGCGCGACATGGGCGTGCCGGTGCAACCGCTGGACTATGCGATTGCCGGAATCCTGTTCCCGTGGATCAGCGTGAAGATGGCGCTCTATTCAGCCGCCCTGCGCGTGCCGGGGCTGCGCGATGCGGTGGACCGCCACCTCGTGGCGAAGCTGCGCCGCCTGCTCGGCCGCTACGGCCATGCCGAGTTCACGACCGATGCGTCCGCCTACAAGCCCGCTGCGGCAGTGCCGGCCGAATAGGCTCAGTCGCCCTCGTCCATGGCCAGGATGATCTCCGCGAAGCCGGTGGAGATGCGGCCCATATTGTCCACGCTCATGCGCTCATTGGTGCCGTGGAAGCCGTTGAGGTCCACCGGCGTGATGATGGCGGGGGAGAAGCGGTAGATATGGTCTGTGATGGCGGCGGCATATCGGCTGTCGGTGGCGCCGATCACCAGCGCCGGGGCGACCGGGGCGCCATTGCCGGTCTTCTCCGCCACGCTGGCAAGCACCGCATACGGACGGCCATCGGTGGGCGAGACCGGCGAGGCTTCGCCGCCGTCATTCTGGGGCAGGAGGGCGACTTCGATGCCCTCGATCCCGGCGGTCACCTCTTTCACATGCGCGATCACATCGGCCACCGTATCGTTCGGATGGACGCGGAAGTTCACCGTCGCCATGGCGCGCTGGGGCAGCACGTTTTCCTTCGCCGAGCCGGCCAGCATGGTCGGCGCGGTCGTGGTGCGGATCATCGCATTGCCGGCCGGCACCTTGGCCATGGAGGCATCCACCATGCCGCCGAACAGCCAGAGATTGGCGAGCGCCATGCGCTGCGTGAAGGGCATGTCGGGCGCGGTGGCGCGCAGGAGGTCAGACACGGGCGGCTTCTTGAAGTCCGACGGCATCTGGTTCTCGTCGAGCGCGACGATGGCGCGGGCAAGCCGAACGGCGGCGGAATCGCGCGGCGGCTGGGACGAGTGACCGCCGGCCGCCAGCGCCGTCAGCTGAAGCGAGACATAGCCCTTTTCCGAAATGCCGATGAAGCCCATCGGCTTGCCGGTGAGCGGGGAGGGGTCAAGGATGGCGAAGCCTTCGTCCACCGCCATGATGGGCTCGACACCGCGTGACTTCAGCAGGGCAATGCCCGCCTCGGCGCCGGCGCCCAGCACTTCCTCGTCATGGCCGAATTGCAGGATCACTGTGCGGCGCGGCTGGAAGCCCGAAGCCGCCAGCGCCTCGACCGCTTCCATGATGCCGATCATGTTGGACTTGTCGTCCATCGTGCCGCGGCCATAGACGAAGCCGTCAACGATCTCCCCGGCGAAGGGCGCACCGGTCCAGTCGCCCTCGGTGCCGATATTCACCGGCACCACATCCTGGTGCGCCATCAGAAGCAGCGGCTTCAGCGAGGCATCCGAGCCTTCCCAGGTGTAGAGCAGGGTCAGCGTGCCGGGCACGAGTTCCTTCGACATGGCGGCATGGGCGGCCGGATAGGTCGTCTCCATCCAGGCATGAAGGTCCAGCCACGGGCCTTCGCTGCCGGGGCGCGGGTCGCCGCCGGCCACGGTAATGGTGGGGAACTGCACCGCTTCGGAAAGATGCTGAGCGGCGAGGTCGGCCGAAATCGCCGGCGCAGCGGGCAGGTCCACCCGGTCGCCCACCGGCGCGCCGCCATAGGTGAAGGTGCGAAACAGGACGATGGCGATGAGCAGAGCGACAAGCGCGCCCGCCCCGAGCAGCAGTTTCTTCAGCATGGCGTCGCCCTCCCTGACGATCTGGTGGAACGGTTGCGGCTTGGCCGCGCTGCGTCAAGCTGCAGCGCAGTAAAAAAATGACTTGGCCGTCACGATTTTGCACGACAATGTGGCGCCCATGACCGACGCCCCGGGCAAGCGCCTGTCCCTTCCGAGAGTTCTCGCATTCTCATCGCTGAGCGTGCCACTGGCCGGCGTTGGCCTGCCGGTGGGGGTTTACCTTGCGCCCCTCTATGCGCGCGAAGTGGGCCTTGGCCTGGAGATGACCGGCCTCCTCTTCATGCTGCTCCGCTTCTGGGACATCTTCACCGATCCGCTGATGGGGTTCCTGGTGGACCGCTATCGCTCGCCCTGGGGGCGGGTGCGCCACTGGGTGGTGTTGAGCGTTCCGATTCTCGGGCTCGCCACCTTCTTCGTCTACATGCCCTATCGGGGTGCAGGGCCGGCCTATTTCATCGGCTGGATGCTGCTCTTCTATATCGGCTTCACCCTGTTGCAGACGGCGCGCTCGGCCTGGGTGCCGGCCATCGCACGGGACTATGACGACCGATCGCGCTTCTTCCAATGGTCGGAAATCGTCAGTACCGTGTTCATGCTTCTGCTGCTCGCCCTGCCGGTCATTCTTGACCTGACGGGCATGGCCAGCGGCCGGTTCGCGCAGGTGGCTGCCATGGGCTGGCTGTTGCTGATCTCCCTGCCGGTGACGGCGGCGCTCGCCTTCTTCTTCGTGCCGGACGATCCGATGCGCGGCGACACGACCGGCGCGCTGCGATTCCAGCTCCGCCCCTTCCTGGCGGCGCTGAGGAACAAGTATCTCGGCCGCATCCTGGCGATGGAACTGCTCACCGGCACGGCCATCGCGGTGACGGCGGCGAACTATCTCTTCGTCGCCGAATTCGTGTTCGGCCTGTCGGACATGATGTCCAGCCTG
Source organism: Hyphomonas sp. (assembly GCA_020425315.1). Taxonomy (GTDB): domain Bacteria; phylum Pseudomonadota; class Alphaproteobacteria; order Caulobacterales; family Hyphomonadaceae; genus Hyphomonas. Next base: position 7,671 of record JAGQRO010000028.1, read on the forward strand.
ATCCTGATGTTCTTCTTCCTGACGGCCGTGCTGGCGCTGCCCTTTTGGCTGAAACTGGCGGCGCGGACGGAGAAGAACATTGCCTTCCGCGCGGCGGTGCTGATGTCCATGGTCAGCTTCGGCATCTATTATATTGCCGGCCAGATCGGCGGCTTCTGGCCGCTGATGTTCGGCGCGCTCATCAATGGCGCCGCGTTCAGCGCGCCCATCGTGCTGACCCGATCGATGACAGCGGACGTGGTGGAATACCAGGCCGCCCAGACGGGCGAGAACCGGTCCGGCATCTATTATTCGCTGATCACCAGCGCCTACAAGATCGGCAACAGCCTCGCCTTCGGCGTCGGTTATTTCATCGTCGGGCAGGTGGCCGGCTTCCATCCGAGCCAGGCGAATTCTCCGGAGTCGATCCACGGCCTGTTGGTCGTCTTCTGCCTGCTGCCGGCCATCCTCTATATCGGGGCCGCGCTGGTCTCCAGCCGCTATCCCTTTACCCGCGCCATGCAGCAGGAAATCAGCCGCAGCCTCGACCCGCGCGGGCCGGAAGTGATGGACTAGAAGCCGCCGCCCTTGGCGAGCCAGGCTGTCTCTTCCTCAGTCGACGCTCGCCCCAGCGCCTCATTGCGGTGCGGATAGCGCCCGAAGCGGTCGATCACCGCCTTGTGGGCATGGGCATAGTCCAGCGTGCTTTCGACCAGGCCCTTGAAGCCCTCGCGGGCGTCCCGGTGCAGCGCCGTGAACAGGGCGACGGAGGTGTCCTGGTCTTCCGGCGCCTCGGAATGTTCGAAGGGCAGGTACCAGAAGATCCGTTCGCACTCGGACAATCCGGTGTCTTCGCCAAGGGCGATGCCATCCTTCGCCAGCAGCAGGGCAAGACCGTCCTGATGGAAGGCGCGCGCGTCGCCCCGGAACAAGTTCCGGCTGAACTGGTCCAGCACGATGATCGCGGCAAGCCGCCCCTGCGGGCCGCGCGCGGCCCAGTCCTCGGCGGCGGGCAGGTGGGAGAGCGTCTCCAGCAGCGGCCCGAAACGGGCGCGCAGTTCCGCATCCGTCTCGTCGGACTTCGTGAACCAGAGCTTGTTCTGCCGGCCGGCCGCTTCCGGCGAGTTCGTCGCGTCCCCAATCCAGAAGTCGAGCACGTCCTGCGGGGTCGGCAGGGCGCTCATGCCTGCGGCCTTGTGGCGACGACCATGTAATTGACGGAAGTGTCCTCGCTCAGCTTCCACGCGCCGGAGAGGGGGGCGAAGGAAACGCCCACCGGCGCCTCAGGCACCATGCCCGCTTCGCGGAGCGGCGCGATCACGTCTTCCGGTGCCAGGAATTTCGACCAGTCATGCGTGCCGGGCGGCAGCCAGCGCAGAACGTATTCCGCCCCCACCACCGCCGTCGCCAGCGCCTTGGCCGTACGGTTCAGCGTGGCGACGATCATCAGCCCGCCGGGCCGCACGAGGCGCGAACTATCCATCAGGAACTGGTGCGGGTCTGCGACATGTTCGACCACTTCGAGGTTCAGCACCAGGTCGAACGGGCCCTCGCCGGCATCCAGCAGGCCCTCAGCCGTACCGGCGCGGTAATCGATCTCAAGGCCCTGTTCGCGCGCATGGGTGAGCGCCGTCTTGATATTGGCTTCGGAGGCATCGACGCCGGTGACCGAGGCCCCCAGCCGCGCCACCGGCTCGCAGACGAGGCCGCCACCGCAGCCAATGTCCAGTATTTTCAGGCCATCCAGCGGCTTCACGCGGCCCGGCGCAAGGCCGAAATGGCGCTCGGCCGTCTCGCGGATGAATTTCAGGCGCACCGGGTTGAAGCGGTGCAGCGGGCGGAACTTGCCCTTCGGGTCCCACCAGTCGGCGGCCATGGCTGAAAACTTTGCGACCTCGTCCGGGTCGATGCTCGGCGTCTTCGGGGCGCCTGCTGAGCCTTCAATCGTTTTCGCCATCACGTTCAGCAATCCTGTTTGATCCGCGCCAAAAGAGCCCCTATGAGGGCGCCTGATAAGGGGCATACCCGGTTCTGACAGGATATAGGGCGAAATGGCGCGCACGGTACTCAAATTTGGCGGCACTTCAGTGGGCGATCTCGACCGCATTGCGAATGTTGCCGAGATCGTGAAGGCCCGCGCCGACCAGGGCGAGCATATGGCCGTCGTCGTCTCCGCCATGTCGGGGGAGACCAACAAGCTGGTTGCCTTCGCCGAGGGCGCTGCCGGGAAAGACCTGCCGCGCGACCTGTTCGACGATGAATATGACGTGGTGGTCGCCTCGGGCGAGCAGGTGACGGCGGGCCTCCTGGCGCTCGCCCTGCGCAAGCGGGGCCTCAAGGCGCGGTCCTGGCTCGGCTGGCAGCTGCGCCTGAAGACCAATGACAGCCATGGCCGGGCCCGCATCCAGGGCTTCGACGATTCGAAGCTGCCGGATTCCGTCGATGCGGGCGAAATTGCCGTGATCGCCGGCTTTCAGGGCGTCACCGATGACGACCGCGTCACCACGCTTGGCCGGGGCGGCTCCGACACCAGCGCCGTCGCCGTCGCCGCCGCGCTGCAGGCGCAGGTCTGCGACATCTACACCGATGTCGACGGCGTCTACACCACCGATCCGCGCATCGTTCCGAAGGCGCGCCGGATCGACAAGATCTCGTTCGAGGAAATGCTCGAAATGGCCTCGCTGGGCGCCAAGGTGCTCCAGACCCGTTCGGTCGAACTGGCCATGAACCACAACGTGCCGGTGCGCGTGCTCTCCAGCTTTGTGAAGCCCGGAGAGCCCAATCCCGGAACCCTAGTCTGCGCAGAGGAAGAAATCGTGGAAAAGCAGGTTGTCAGCGGCGTCGCCTATTCGCGCGACGAGGCCAAGGTCACTCTTTACGGCATGCCCGACAAGCCGGGCGTCTCGGCCCGCATCTTCTCCGCCCTCGCCAAGGCCGGCATCAATGTCGACATGATCGTGCAGGCCAATGCCCGCGGTCCGGAACGCGCCAACATGGTCTTCACCTGCACTGACCGCGACAGCCCCTTCGCCCGGGAAACCCTTGAAAAGCTGAAGGATGAGATCGGTTTTGAGTCGATGGACGTGACCCGCGACGTGTCCAAGGTCTCGATCATCGGCGTCGGCATGAAGAGCCATACCGGCGTTGCCGAGACCATGTTCCGGGCCCTGTCGGAGAAGAACATCAACATCGATGTCATCTCGACCTCGGAAATCAAGATTTCGGTCCTGATCGAGGCATCCTACACCGAACTGGCCGTGCGGGCCCTGCACACAGCCTTCGGCCTTGACGCGGAATGAGGGCGCCTGCGACAACCGGGTCCTAGATGGCCTACAACCTGCCAGCCACACGTCTGTTGATGAACCGCCTGCGCCAGATGATGGCGGAGGATGGTGAGACACGATCCCGGCTTGATAACGTTGTCCAGCTGATCGCCTCCACCATGGTGGCGGATGTCTGCTCGATCTATCTGCGCCAGCCGCGCGGCATGCTGATCCTGCTGGCGACCGAAGGCCTGAAGCCGGAAGCCGTTGGCAATACGCGGCTCGGCATGAGCGAGGGCCTGGTCGGCCTCGTCGCCCGGCGGGCCGAACCGATGGCGATCCAGGACGCCCCGCGCCATCCCTCCTTCTCCTACCGGCCGGAAACGGGGGAGGACCCGTTCCACGCCTTCCTCGGCGTGCCCATCCTGCGCGGCGGCCGGGTGATCGGCGTGCTGACGGTCCAGAACCGGACCGAGCGCCTCTATGGCGACGAGGAAATCGATACGCTGCAGACCATCGCCATGGTGCTGGCTGAGATCGTCGACCGGATCGACACCGAGCATATGCAGAATGGCGACATGCAGCGGCGCACGCGCAACCTCGCCACGCTGAAGGGCCGGGTGCTGTGCGAAGGCCTCGGCTATGGCCGCGCCGTGCTGCACGACCCGGTCGTGCCGGCCGCGAAATTCTTTGCCGGCGACCAGGAAGTCGAGGACCGCCGCCTCGACCGCGCCATGGTCGATCTCAAGGCTTCCATCGACCGGATGATGATGATCGACGGCGCCGCGCTGGGTGAAGACCCGCGCGATGTGATGGAAACCTACCGCCTGCTGGCGCACGATCCGTCCTGGGCCGAGAAGCTGCACGAGGGCGTGCGCTCCGGCCTGTCCGCTGAAGCCTCCGTCGACCGGGCCCGGCGCGAACACCGCGCCCGCCTGCAGAGTGCCCGCGACCCCTACCTGCGCGAACGCCTGCACGACTTGGAAGACCTCGACAACCGCCTCCTGCGCATCCTTGGCGGGGACGAAGGCAAGCCGCAGATTTCCGAGGAGCGCAGCGTTCTGGTCGCCCGGCGCCTCGGCCCGGCGGAGCTGCTGGAATATGCCAATGCCGGCCTGCGCGGCATCCTGATGGAAGAGGCCGCCGCCTCGTCCCATGCGGCCATCGTGGCCCGTGCGCTCGGCATTCCGACGCTTGGCGGTATCGAGGGCCTGACCACGCGGATCGACCAGGGCGACTGGCTGATCGTCGATGCGGAGCAGGGGACGCTGCATGTGCGCCCCGATGACAGCCTGTACGATGCCTACAAGGCGCGCGTGGCGCTGCGCTCCGAACGCCAGGCCGCCTATGCGGCCCTGCGCGACCTGCCGGCCAGAACGAAGGACGGGCGCACCATCCGCCTGATGCTGAATGCCGGCCTCGACCTAGACCTCGACATGCTGGAGCCGGCGGGCGCCGATGGCATCGGCCTGTTCCGCACCGAGTTCCAGTTCCTCGTCTCCGAAACCCTGCCCAGCATGGAAGACCAGATCACGCTTTACAGCCGTGTGCTGAAGAAGGCGGCCGGCAAGCCGGTGATCTTCCGCTCCCTCGATCTTGGCGGCGACAAGGTGTTGCCGGCGCTCAATCTCCAGCGCGAGGAGAATCCCGCTTTGGGATGGCGCTCCATCCGTTTCGCGCTCGATCACAAGGGCCTGTTCCGGCGCCAGCTGCGGGCGCTGGTGCGGGCAGCGGGCGATGGTCCGCTCACGGTCATGTTCCCGATGGTAACGGTCCCGGCGGAATTCTTCGAGGCGCGCGATCTGCTCCTCAAGGAGGTCGAATGGAGCGCCGAACGCACCGGACGGCGCCTTTCGAAACTTGAAATCGGCGTAATGTTGGAGACGCCGGCGCTCGCCTACAGCCTGCCGGAACTGGCTGGCGCGGCGGAATTCCTGTCCGTCGGCACGAACGACCTGATGCAGTTCTTTTACGCGGCCGATCGGATGACGCCGCACGTCTCTGATCGCTATGACCTTGTTTTTCCAAGTGCTTTGCGCTTCCTGAAACAGGTGGCAGACGATTGCGCCACCTATGGCATCCGCCTGTCGGCATGCGGGGAACAGACCGGATCGACCCTCTCGGCCCTCTGTTTCGTGGCCCTCGGATTTACCAATTTGTCCATGTCGGCCGGGTCCATCGGACCTGTCAAAAGAATGATACGAAGCCTTGATATGCAGGCGTTTCAGCCTGATTTTCTGACTGCACTCGAACAACCGAACGAGTCGTTCCGTAACCAGTTGTTAGCTCTTGCTAACGAACATGGCGTGGAGCTGTCTGAAGGTTGATCGATCAGCCCGCCGGATTAACTATTCGAGCGGACCGAAACTTGCGCAGTGGCTTGGGGCACCGCCGGCCTGAAGGCGGAATTGGACGAACATGGCACACGAAGACTTCATTTCTTCCCCCCGGCCTGACCCGGCCGCCCGGATTCCGGGCGAGGCGGAGCGTATCGAGCGGGCACAGGAAATCTTCGCCACGCGCATGTTCGACGGCGAAGAGCTGCGCATGGGCCAGGTCCTGCGCCGGGTGCGCGAGGCCCGCGGCTTCGAACTCGACAAGATCAGCGCCGAGACCCGCCTGCGCAAAGATTACCTGATGTGGATCGAGCGTATGGAAGTGGGTGAGCTGCCGAAGGGCGGCTATCTCACCGCCATCGTCTCCACCTATGCCAAATATCTCGGCCTGCCGGAGAAAGACGTCGTCGCCGCCTATTCGCGCGAATGCGGCGCCGTCGATGAAGTCAGGGAAACCGTGCATGTGCCGAAGATCGGCCGGATCGGGCCGGAGCGATCGCGCTGGCCGCTGATGCTGGCATCTGCGATGGCCCTCGCCGTGATGGCCGCCGGCGCGCTCGGCGTGTCGCAATTCCTGCGCCCGGCCGCCGACGTGGCGGACGCCCCGGCCGTCGTCGCCGTCAATGGCGCCCGCGACAGCCTGTTCGCCGATACCGAAACCCATCCCGTCTCCGACTCCCTGCCGCTTGAGCTTGTGGCCCTGCGCCAGGGCTGGCTGGAAGTGCGCGGCGCCGACGGCACCATTTTCCGCAGCCGCACCATGGCAGAAGGGGAGTCCTACTTCCCGCGTCTGAATGCCGGCTGGACCGTTTCCGCTCGTGACGGCGGCGCCTTCCAGTGGCGCGTCGGCGACATCACGGTCGGCCCACTCGGCCCCGATGGCGCGCAGGTCTTCTCGGTCAGCGTCGACGAGCAGCTGGTCCGCGCAGCAGACATTTCCGCCCCCACCGTGGCGGCCAATGGTGGCTCCAAGGCCACGCGCTGACGGTTTTGGCGCATTGCCCCGGCGGCCCGGACGCGCCATGTAGGGCGCAGACCCGGCGAAGGCACTGAATATGAGCCACAATCCCATCCGTCCCTGGCGAAACATCGAACGGCGCAAGTCGCGCCAGGTGCGTGTCGGCAATGTCCTGGTCGGCGGCGACGCGCCGATCGCCGTGCAGACGATGACCAACACGCCGACCGAGGACGCCGAGGCCACCATCGCGCAGATCGTGCGCGCGGCCGAAGCCGGCGCCGACATCGTGCGCGTCTCCTGTCCGACCGAAGAGTCGACCGCCGCCATGCCGGCCATCTGCAAGGCTTCGCCGGTGCCGATCGTTGCGGACATCCATTTCCACTACAAGCGCGGCATCGAGGCCGCCGATGCTGGGGCCGCGTGCCTGCGCATCAATCCCGGCAATATCGGCTCGGCCGCGCGGGTAAAGGAAGTCGTCGCTGCCGCGCGCGCCAATGGCTGTTCCATCCGTATCGGCGTCAATGGCGGCAGCCTGGAACGCCACCTGCTGGAAAAGTATGGCGAGCCGTGCCCGGATGCGATGGTGGAAAGCGCACTCGACCATGCGCGCATTCTCGATGACCTTGGCTTCCACGATTACAAGATTTCGGTGAAGGCCTCGGACATGTTCCTCACCGTCGCAGCTTACCAGCAGCTCGCCGAGGCGACCGATGCACCGCTGCATCTCGGCATTACCGAGGCCGGCGGGCTTCGTACGGGTACGGTCAAATCTTCCATCGGCATGGGCGCGCTGCTCTGGGCCGGCATCGGCGACACGATCCGCGTGTCGCTGTCGGCCGATCCGGTGGAAGAGGTGAAGGTCGGCTTCGAAATGCTGAAATCGCTCGGCTTGCGCACCCGCGGCGTCAACATCGTCGCGTGCCCCTCCTGCGCGCGGCAGGGCTTTGACGTGATCAAGACGGTGGAAATCCTCGAACAACGCCTGGCCCATATCCATGAGCCGATTTCGCTCTCCATCATCGGCTGTGTCGTCAACGGTCCCGGCGAAGCGGCGCTCACCGATCTCGGCTTTACCGGCGGCGGCAAGGAAAGCGGCAAGATGTTCGTGGCCGGACGGCCGGACCACAATGTCTCCAATGCCGACATGATCGATCATATCGTCGACCTCGTCGAGCAGAAGGCCGCGCGCCTGCGCGCCGAGCGGGACGAGGCCGAGATCGCCGCCGAATAGGCGGGGCAGGGCACGCCATGACACCCGATCTCCTGCTTCTCTTCGCAGACCGCGCCGGCGTGTTCGTGTTCGCGATTTCCGGCGGCATTGTTGCCGTGCGCAAGCAGATGGATTTGTTCGGCGTCATCGTGCTCGCCTTCCTACCGGCCATCGGCGGCGGCACGCTGCGCGACGTGATCCTGTCCCAGCCGGTCTTCTGGCTGGAAGATACGCAGGTGCTCGGCCTCGCGGTTGCGGGCGGGCTCACTGCCTTCTTCTTCCACAAATGGCTGGAGAATTTCCGCCCGCTGCGCTGGGCCGATGCGTTCGGCATGGCGTTGTTCGCGGTGACCGGCGCGGCCAAGGCCGCCGCGCTCGGCTTCGGCTGGCCGGTGGTGCTGATCATGGGCACGATGACGGCCAGTGCCGGCGGCCTGTTGCGCGACGTGGTGGCGAATGTCGAACCGCTGCTGCTGATGAAGTCGGAGATCTACGCCACCGCCGCGCTGCTCGGTTCCGGCGTTTACCTTCTGGTGCGTGTGGCAACGGGCGACGAGGCGCTCGCCTTCGCGGCCGGCCTCGTGGCGGCCTTCGTGCTGCGGTCCCTCGGCATCATTTTCAAACTCTCCCTGCCGCGGTCTCCCTTCTAAACGGCCACGCGAACCCGGTTCGTCCGGCAGGTGAATGCGGTTCCCTTAGCAAACTGTTTGCCCGAATATTGTAGGTTCCCGCCTCCCGAACCCTGCTCCGGATACTGATTTGACCGACGATACCTCCCGGAATGAAACGCACACAGAGGCGGCGTTGCGCCTCGCCAGACGCGCCCTGCGCCGCGTGCGGGCCTTCCAGTCCCTGATTTCCTCCAAGATCGACCATGCCGGCGTCGTCACGCAGGTGCGCGAGGATGGCATCCTGTCCGGGCGCTACATCTTCATGATCGTGATGGCCTGCGCCATCGCGACACTGGGCCTGCTCCTGTCGTCGCCGGCCGTCATCATCGGCGCCATGTTGATCTCGCCGCTGATGGGCCCGATCATGCTGATGGGCTTCTCGCTCAGCCTGATCGATTTTCCGTCCCTGCGCCGGGCGATGATCACCCTGGCCGCCGGCGTTGCGGGCGCGCTGCTGATCTCCATCTTCATCGTCAAGCTGTCGCCGCTGAACGAGGCGACACCGGAAATCCTCGCCCGCACGCGGCCAAACTTCTTCGATCTTCTTGTCGCCGTCTTTTCTGGTCTTGCCGGCGGCTATGCCGTGATCACGGGCAAGGGCGCGACGATTGTCGGCGTGGCCATCGCCACGGCCCTGATGCCGCCGCTGGCGGTGACCGGCTTCGGCATTGCCGTCGGCTCGATGCCTGTGGCGGGCGGGGCCTTCTTCCTGTTCATGACCAACCTGCTGGCGATTGCCTTGTCAGTGACCGTCCTGTCGCTGATCTATGGCTTCGGGGCAGGGCACGGGCCGCGCGAAACCTATTGGCGCGCAGGCATGGTGGTCGTCGTGTTCATTGCCCTCTCCATCCCGCTCGGCCTTGCCCTGCGCGACATCGCCTATGAGACGCGCACCACCAATATCGTGCGGGAAAACCTGCTGTCGCCCTTCGATGGCCACCAGGCCCGCGTGGCCGATTATCAGGTGACCTTCCCGCGCGGTGGACCGGTCGCCGTCGAGGCGACGATCCGCACGCGCGAACTTGCTCCGGATGCGGAGGAGCAGATCCAGACCGTCCTGTCCCAGAAGATCGGCCGCAACGTGGTCGTCAATGTCGACCAGGTGCTGATCGATGAGGACAAGGATCTTGAAGCGGCGAAATTCCTCGACATGGCCGAGTCCTCCCTCGGTGCGCCGCTGAGGGCGGAAATCCAGCGCCTCGACTCCGTCGCCGCCAATCGCCAGCGCGAACAGGATTTCCTCGGCGCCATCACCTTCACCACCATCGGCGCCGATGTGGATGGCGAGGCGCGCACCGCGAAAATCTTCGCCGCGCCGAATGCCGGCCTGTCGCTGCCGGCTTATCGCACGCTGGAAGCCGGCCTTGCGGCAAACTTCCCGGACTGGACGGTCACGCTTGTCCCGCCGGTGGAGGAATTGCCGCTGATCGGCTTTGACGACGGCGCCAGCGAACCGGCCGAAGGGGCCGCGGCCGTATTCGAGGACTGTCTCTGGGCGCTGGACCGTTGGGGCGTCACGCGGGTCGATGTGGTCGGCTATGCCTCGACGTCTGGCTCGCGCCGGCTGAATACGGCGCTGGCTGCAAAGCGCGCCGAGGCCGTCGCCGCCATGCTGGCCGGGCATGGCCTTGCGGCCGATCCGGTGGGCGACTACCGCGCCTATGACCAGGTGGCGCTGGAGCGCCGCGACGGCGTCCAGCGGTTCCAGTCCGTCCTTATACGTCCGAAATAGGGGCGCGGCGCCTCTAGTCGGCGAGGTCCAGCATCACGTTCGAGGCGGCCACGGTGAGGGCCGACTGGTCGGCGTCCAGAGCGTCCGGGCGGGTCGCGGTCGGGTAGGCGGCGGCCAGAAGGGCGAGCGCCTCGCCGATGGCGCCGGCGGCTTCGCCATGCTCGGCCTCAATTGCCGTGCCCGATTGGGCAAAGGTCGCCTCGGCCGTGCGATAGAAACCATAGCCGTCGAGATAGGGTTCGTAGAATTCCGATTCCGAGGCGTTGCGGTACATCTTCACCGCCCGGTCGATCATGTCGGCGCAGACGCCGAGGGCGATTTCCGCTTCGCTGGTGCCATTGTCCGGCGCCTTCAGTGAAGCGGCCTGCAGCGCGGAGAGGATGTCTTCCGTACGCGCACTGATATCGTCCTGGCTCTCGCCGGCATAGACAGCGGCGGAGGCGCCGGTGAACAGGCCGGTGAAATCTTCCACGCCCTGGCCCTGCAGGACGGGTTCCATGTCGAACAGGACTTCGGAGACCGGATGGGCGAACATTTCGGCGGCGGCGTCCTTCTCGCCGGCCGCATAGGCATCGCGCGCGGCACGCACATGCGCCTCGGCCACGGCCAGGGCGACATTGTAGACGACCGGATCGCTGGCGGCGACCTCGATGGCGACGCCGCCTTCGCCTTCGCCGCCCATGGCGCCGAGCGCCGGTTCTTCGGCGGGCGCTTCAGCCGGGGCAGGGGCCTCACCGGCCGGTGCGCTCACTTCCGGCGCTGCGGACGGTTCCTGGGGGGCAGGCTGTCCGCAGGCGGCCAGCGATCCTGCCGCCAGCGCCGCGCCGAGCCCGAGCTGTGTCCACGTCCTGATGCGAAATTCCATGTCACCTGTCTCCGTTGCGCTTCCTCTCTGGCGTAATTGAGACGCATTCGCAAGAGGGGCAATGCCGCAGGTCAGGCCGGCCTGATGCGTTTGGGGTCGATCGTGGCGCGCTGGGCCCGGATGGTTTCGAGCCGCTCCATATGCCGGCCCAGGAAGTCCATGAGGGCCGTATCCTGGCTGCCGGCGCCGGTGCTGTTGCGCTTCATCCGTTCCGGCGGCGGCGTATAGGCCGGCGGCTCGCCGCTGCGGGAGAGGTGGAACAGGATGCGCAGGATCACCGCATGCCGGTCGGCCAGCAGATCCTCATAGACCAGCCGCAACGGCTCGATCCGGTTGCGGGCATACCAGGCGTCGATGCGCTGTTCGTAGCGGATGATGCCGCCAATCATGCGCCACACATCGGCATCGCTCACCTCCGGCGGCGGACCTTCCAGATTGTGCCATTTGCCGCTCTTGCGGGCACGGGCAAAGGAAAAGGCCTGGGCGACAAAGCCGCGCCGGCGCAGGTCGATATACGCGAACCCGGCAAAGGTCTTGCGGAAGTTCACCAGGGCGGCGAGGTGGAACAGGCGTTCGGGATTGATCTGGACGCCGAACACCGGGTGCAGGGCGGCGGTCTTGTGCAGATAGTCGGCCAGGCTGGTCGCATCGCGCTTCTTGTACAGCGCCGGCAGGCCCTGCGTGTTGAGCCATTCGCCCGGCACGCCGACCAGCTTCAGGTCGCTCAGCATCTGGCCCAGCCAGGTCGAGCCGCAGCGCCCGGCAATCACGATCATGTAGTTGCGGAAGTCCGGATGGTGGGGGAAGGCATCTGACAGGTCGAGCCGCTTGCGGCCAAAGCTTTCGCCCTGCGACTCGAAGAATGTGCGGTAGGGATTCACGGGGTCTCGGAAGGCTCCGGCTGTTCAGGGTCCGGCAAACTTATGCCGCCGGACCCTTAGGGCAACCCGCCCGGACCTCACAAGGGTGTCATTCCGCCGCTGCTACCGGGCGGCGCGCCGGGGCCGGCTTCAGGCCGAACAGGGGGCGCAGCAGCGGCGTGCGGCGGATGACATATTCGTGCAGCAGGGCACAGCCGCCAAAGGTCGCCGCGATCACCGCCGGCGCCTCGATCCAGACCGGCAGGCCCTGACGGGTCAGCCAGTAGCCGGCGCAGACGATCAGCGTCTGGTGCAGGATGTACCAGGGGAAGATCGCCTCGGTCATGTAGGTGAGGGCGCGGCCCGGCCGGTTGAGGAAACGCTGGGCAAGGCCGAGCAGGGTGAGAATGGCCGTCCAGGCATAGAGGATGCGGGCCATCCGGGCGGGCCAGGCGTACCATGCCGAGTCCACCTGCCAGCTCTCCCAGTTCAGCCAAACGATTGTCAGCACCGATCCCAGCGCCACCAGCAATATGCCGGCCAGCGGCAGGGCCCGGTCCACGGCGCCCCAGAAGCCCCTGTGGCGGGCGAGGACCAAGCCGAGGACCAGCATGGTCAGGCTGTGCGCATGATTGGCCCAGTCGGCGGTCAGGTCGTGCGTGGTTGGGAAGACCGGGTCGAGGAAGGCGCGATAGGCCATGAAGGGCAGGGCCGGCAGGAACATGACGGCCAGTACGCCATGGCGCCCGGCGAACAGCGCCTCGAAGGCCCGCCCGCCGCTGCCGGCCATCCAGCGTGCCAGCGGCCCCACCAGCGGCGCCAGCAGCAGCGTGTAGACCAGCAGGTAGACGACATACCAGAGATGGTTCCAGGTCGGCGTGGTGATCGAGAAGTCCGACCCGAAATCGAGATAGTGCGGCCAGAACTGAAGGAAACTGCCCGTGAACTCGCCATTCTCCAGCAGCTGCAGCCAGCTCTGCGGAGCGACCACCACGATCATGCCGAACACGATCGGCACGCCGAGGCGTACGATGCGTTCACGGGTCAGCCGCATCGGGCCGAGCTTGGCGGCGAGGAAGTTCAGCGCCACGCCCGAAATGAAGAACAACAGCGCCAGCCGCCAGGGATTGAGCAGGCGCATCGCCCATTCCGCGCCGGTGCCGGCATGTACGCTTTTCACGTGCCAGTCCCACGGCACGTAAAACATGCCCGAATGGTAAAGGATCAGGAGGCCGAAGGCGATGATGCGCAGCCAGTCGAGATCGTAACGGCGGCGGTTGAGATGGGTGTCGGTCATGGCGGGCTCCGGGGGGTGAGGGTCTGAGCCTGTCATGCCGCCGGGCACGCCGCAGGTCTGCCGCGATGGGATTTCAGCCGGGCCGGGGGGATGAATGGCTGTCATCGGGGACGGGCGGCGGCATCCGGGGACGAGTTTCTGCTCTCCCGCTTCGATCCCGGCCCGGCTTGTGGCAGGAAAGCGCAATGAGCCGCCCGCCCGCCAATCCCGAATCTGCCGCCGACCGCCGCGCCGACCGGCGCACCTATGTCATATTCGGCCTGTTCCTGATCGGGTCCTTCTTCGTCGAATCCCTGACCGACCAGTACGACCATATCCGCACCGGCTCGCCGCATCCGAACCTGCCCTGGATCAGCCAGGCGACCTCGCATGTGGTGATCTTTGCGATGGTGCCGTTCTTCACCTTCATGCTGAGCCGGTTCCCGATCACCACACAGACCTGGCGGGCCAGCCTGCCGGTGCATGCGGTGGCGACGATCGGCTTCTCCGTCGTCCACATCTCGGTCATGGTGGCCCTGCGCAAGCTGCTGACGCCGCTGGTGTTCGGCTTCAACTATGATTTCGGCCTCGCGAACATCTCCTCCTGGCTCTACGAATACCGCAAGGATGTGCTGACCTATGCCCTGATCGCGGCGGTGTTCGCCATGAGCCGGCAGGTCCAGCAGCGCGAAATGGAGCTGGCGGCGGCCCGCTCCGAAGCCCGCCAGCGCCACCGGCTGACCCTGAAATCCGGCGGGCGGACCTTCTTCATCGATGCCGGCGACGTCGTGCTCGCCCGCGCGGCGGCCAATTATGTCGAGGTCGTCACGCCGGCGAAGACTCATCTCGCCCGCATGACCCTCACAGAACTCGAACGCCTGCTGGACGAGGCCGGCGGGCGGCATGTGCGCGTCCACCGCTCCCATATCGTCAATCTGGACCGGGTGCGGGAAATTTCGCCGACCGGGGAGGGCGATGCGGTGATCGAACTCGATACCGGTGAGACGGTGCCCGGCTCGCGCCGCTATCGCGACCGCTACCAGCCGGCCGCCTGACCACATTTGCGTGAGCCCGCTGGCCCCGGCGGCGAATGACGCTAGGGTCTGGCCTTTCGTTCACGCTGCCGGAGCCCGCCGCCCCATGTTTCGCAACATCACCTGGTTCCTCGCCCGGCTGCCGCTGCTGATCCTGGTCTTCCTCGTGTCGCAGGTCATGGCCAGCTGCACCATGCTGGGCATGAACTATGCGAGCCTTGAGACCGGCAACAAGGCGGTGCCCAGCCCGCCCCTCGATGTCGCCGCGCTGTCTTCGGATGAGGCGGCGCGGGAGACGCTGAAACGCTCCTTCGAACAGGTTCTCTACGGGCCGTGGCCCTATGGCATGGCCGTCAGCTTCGGCGACTGGGAAATGATCGACCCGGACTTCCTGGATGGCCGCGGCACGCTGGAAGAAGTCGCCATCACCGTAGGCAGCGGAGAGGGCGCGCGCACCTTCCATATGGTCACCGCGTTCCCGAATTCGGCCGGCCCCGTGCCGGTCGTCATCTCGCAGACCTTTTCCGACAATTGCTCCGTCTTTCCGGACAGCCGCGTCACCGCGCCGGACGGCACAATCTGTCAGGGCAGCTCGATGACCGGCACGGTCGGCTTCCTCGCCACGCAGATCTTCGGCACCTATATCGCCTATGCCCCGGTCGAGCGCTATTTCGATGCGGGCCTCGCCTATGCCAGCTTCTACGCCTCCGAAATGATCCCGGACCGGCGCGAGGCCGGCCCGGAAGTGATGGCGAACATGGGCGGCCCGGTGAACCCGACCTCGACGCTGATGGGCTGGGCCTATGGCTTCTCCGCCGCCACCGACGTGCTGGAGGCAGACCCGCGCATCGACCCGAACGCCATCGCGGTGATGGGCCATTCCCGGCACGGCAAGTCCGCCCTGATCGCGGCGGCCTGGGACCGGCGCATCGCCGCCGCCGTCGCCCACCAGGCGGGCTTTGCCGGCGCCTCGCTCTCCCGCTCTCATACCGGCGAACGGCTGGACCGGATGGCGAAGACCTATCCCCACTGGCTCGCCCCGGAAGCCCAGCAATGGCTCGACAAGCTGGACGAAATCCCGGTCGACCAGCACGAATTGCTCGCGCTGGTGGCGCCGACGCCGGTTTTCCTCGGCAATGGGCGGCGCGATGTCTGGTCCGATCCCAATTCCTCCTTCCGCGCGGCCGAGGCGGCAAGCCCCGTCTATGAGGCCGTCGGCGTGCCGGGCCTCACCGTGGACGGGATGAGGGAGTTCGACCCGAATGCCGGCATCGCCTGGTGGCTGCGCCCCGGCGGGCATTCGGTCGTGTCGGAGGATATCGACGCCTTCACCACCTTCCTGTCAGCCCATCTCGTTAGGGAAGGGGACCAGATTACCGCTGTTCACTGAGCGGCGCCCGCATTAGGTTCCGGAAAAATGGAAGCTCGGGGAGGGCTCAAAATGCCGATCAATGTGGAATTCCTGTATCCGGTGCTGGCGCTGGTCGCCTGGACGCTGGTGATGTGGCTGTGGATGTATGCAACGCGCATCCCGGCCATGCAGAAGGCGCAGATCAATCCGGACGATGCGCGCCATCCGGGCACCTATACGGACCGGATGCCGCCCAATGTCCGCGCCGTGGCGGATAATTACAATCACCTGCACGAACAGCCGACCGTCTTCTATGCGCTGATGTTCTTCGCGGCGCTGACCGGCGGGGCCGACAACCTCGCCACCTATGCGGCCTGGGCCTATGTCGGCCTGCGCGTGGTCCATTCCTTCGTGCAGATCCTGTCGCCCAAAGTGGTGCAGCGCTTTGCGATGTTCGTGCTGTCCTCGCTCTGCCTGTTCTTCCTGGCGGGCAAGGAAGTGGTCCGCGTCCTGACCGGCTGAGGCGCCTCAACCGCGCGAAGGGGCTTATCAGCGCGCCGGAACGCCTCTAAAGAGGCGCGCCATGGCACGGATATCTGACACACGGCTCGAACAGGTGATCGATCGTTTCGACGAGGTCGAGGCGCGCATGGGCGCGGCGACCGAAACGGCGGAGATCATCGCCCTGTCGAAAGAGCATGCCGAGCTGAAGCCGGTCGTGGAGAAGGCGCGCGAGCTGACGGCTGCCCGCAAGGGCCTGATCGAGGCCGAGGCGCTGGTGGGCGGCGCCGACAAGGACATGGCCGAACTCGCCGAAATGGAAATCGAGGAGCTGAAGGAAAAACTGCCGGACCTCGAACAGGAGATGCAGATCCTCCTGTTGCCGAAGGATGTGGACGACGCCGCCGACATCGTGCTCGAACTGCGCGCCGGCACCGGCGGCGACGAGGCGGCGATCTTTGCCGGCGACCTTTTCCGCATGTATTCGCGCTATGCCCAGCTCATGGGCTGGAAGGTGGATATCGTCGATGCCTCGGCCGGCGATGCGGGCGGCTACAAGGAAATCGTCGCCAATGTCTCCGGCGACGGCGTCTTCGGCCACATGAAATGGGAAAGCGGCGTGCACCGTGTGCAGCGCGTGCCGGCCACCGAGACGCAGGGCCGCATCCACACCTCCGCCGCCACGGTCGCGGTTCTTCCGGCCCCGGAGAATATCGAGATCGAGGTCAAGCCCGAAGACATCCGCATCGACACGATGCGTTCCTCCGGCGCCGGCGGCCAGC
>JAGQRO010000406.1 GCA_020425315.1 Hyphomonas sp.
GGTGAAGGGAATCGAACCCTCGTCGTCAGCTTGGGAAGCTGCTGCTCTACCATTGAGCTACACCCGCGCGCCCGGCGTATTTGAGGCCGAAGGCGCGGGCTGGCAAGGGGCTTTGGCGGTTCAGGGCGTGGCGGCTGCCATGGTTGAGGCAGGCCCCGCTTTCCCTGCTGCGCGGGCCTGGCGCCAGCGATCCACCGGCCGGTCGACCAGCACGAACAACAGGATCGCCAGCGCGATGGAGCCGGCAATCGCGCACAGAACCGGCATTGGCGGTTCATAGGTGAGGACCACGCCGATAAAGGGCAGGTGGGTCAGGTAAAGCGGGTAGGAGAGTTCCCCGATCCACCGGTCTGCCGTCAGGTTCCGCGTGACATGGAATGCGAAGGGTGCCGCCGCAGCAATGGCGACATAGGTGATCCAGCGCACCGCACCGTCCGGCAGGCCGGCGAGGGGCAGGAAAATGATAAGGGTCAGCGCGGCCGCCGTCGCCGCCCAGCCCGTCCAGGCCGGCAGGCGCATGGCGAGCGGCAGGGCCTTGTGCGCCAGCATGCCGAAAATGAACAGGAACAGCGCCGTCGGGAAGAACCGCGCCTGCCAGAGGCCGAGATCGATGGACAGCCAGTAGCCGGAGAGCCGCAGGGCAATGCTCGCCGCCGCCAGTGCGACCAGCCAGCGCCAGTTCAGCCGCGCCAGGAACGGCGCCACGGCATAGAACATCAGCTCGATCGACAGGCTCCAGGATTGCGGCACCAGCAGGGCTTGCCAGGCCCAGGGCTTGTCTTCCGCAGGCGGAGCGTTGGCGAGGTCGAAGACGAGGTCGCCATCCGGCTCGATCTTCATCCAGAACAGGATGTCCTGCCCGACGAGCAGGATATGCTCAAAGCCGAGGATGATCGCCGTCACCGGGTTCGTATAGGCCTGTTCGAACATGCCGAGCGTCGCTGTGCCGCTGGCCTTGAAGCCGAATAGGAACACCGCCGCGATGGCCATCATCACGAAATAGGCCGGATAAATGCGCAGGAGCCGATTGGTGTAGAAGAGGCCCCGGTCGGTATATTTCCCGTTCAGCACCAGCGCCATGTAGAAGCCCGACACGACGAAGAAGGCCTGCACGGCAAGGCCGCCGCCGATGAATTTCACATTGGTCAGTGGCAAATGGGACAGCAGCACAGCCATGGCCAGCGCAAAACGGATCATGCCCATGGGCGGGGGCTCCTGTTCAGATTTCGATTCTTGTTTAAACAATACTCAAAATTTGAACAACAGGAAATGTTCGCGCGCCCCGGGGCGGAGTTGGCGGCGCTGCAGATCGGGCGTGCTGCAGGCGCTCAATCTGCTGGCGGTGGCGGCGGGATGCGGTTAGAAGGCCGCAAATGAACGGATTTCTGGCAGTTGCAGCAGGTGGCGCGATCGGCGCGGCCTTGCGTCATGGCGTTGGCCTCCTCTCGGTGCGCCATCTCCCGCCCGGCTGGCCGCATGGCACATTCATCGTGAACATTGCCGGCAGCCTGTTGATGGGCGTGCTGGTCGGCTGGCTGGCCTTCAAGGGGGAGGGCGGGCCGCAGACGGCGCGCCTGTTCCTCGCGACCGGCCTGCTCGGCGGCTTCACCACATTCTCGGCCTTCTCTCTGGAAGTCGCAAACTTCATCCGCGCGGGCGATACGGGCAAGGCCGCGCTCTATGCGGGCTTGTCGCTCGTCCTCGGCGTAATCGCCCTGTTCATCGGCCTCTGGATCGCCCGGAAAGTCTTCGCATGAGCGGGCAGGTGATCACCGAAACCGTCACCTCCAAGGAGGAGGGCACGCGGCTCGACCGCTGGATCAAGCGGCGCGTGCAGCTGACCCAGGGCCAGGTGGAGAAACTGCTCCGCACCGGGCAGATCCGGGTGGACGGCGCACGGGCCAAGGCGAACACGCGACTTTCGGCCGGCATGCAGGTGCGCCTGCCGATCCTGGAAGCGGACGCCGCAAAGCCCGCGCCCGGCAAGGATGCGAAGGCGGCCAAGCTGTCGAAGGAAGACCGGGAGTTCCTCGCTTCCATCACCCTCTATGAGGATGACGACATGCTCGCCCTCAACAAGCCGGCCGGTCTTGCCGTGCAGGGCGGCTCGGGGCAGGGCAGGCATATCGACGGCATGTTGGCGGCGCTCAGCGACGGGAAACACCGTCCGGTCCTGGTCCACCGGCTCGACAAGGACACGTCCGGCGTGCTCCTCGTCGCGAAACACCCGGCAGCGGCGGCAAGGCTGGCCGAACTGTTCCGCAGTCGCGACATGGACAAGGTCTACTGGGCCGTCACCGTCGGCGTGCCGAACCCGCCCATGGGACAGATACGCTGCTGGATGGTGAAGGGCGTGGAAGACGAGCGCGAGGAGGATGGCTACCGCGTCATCGATCCGAAGGCGCGCGGGCGCCGCGATTCAGACCGTGAACGGATGTTCCGCTCTGCACAGGGCGTCGAAGGTGCGCGCCATGCGGTGACGGACTACAATGTCATCTCAACGGCCGGCCAGCGCGCTGCCTGGGTAGCGCTGAAGCCGCAGACGGGCCGCATGCACCAGTTGCGCTTCCACATGCTGGAAATGAACACATCCATCCTCGGCGACTTCAAATACCAGTGCCGCCGCGAAGTGCCGCAGGGCCTCGCGCCGGGGATGCACCTGTATGCCCGCGCGCTGGTCATCCCGCGCCAGAACGCGAAGCCCCTGAAGATCGTTGCGCCGCTGCCGCCGCACATGAAGGAAACTTTCGAGACGCTCGGCTTCCTCGAACAGGAGGCGGGCAAGGACCCGCTGGCGCCCTTCCTGTGACACTGAAGCTCGCGATCTGGGACATGGACGGCACGATCGTGGACAGCCGCGACGTGATCCAGCGCGCCATGACACGCGCCTTCGAACAGGTGGGCCTCACTCCGCCGCAATATGACGACACGCGCAAGATTGTCGGCCTCGGCCTCTTCGAGGCCTGCGAGATTCTCGCCCCGCCGGACATCTCCACCGAGCGCCTCACCGGCCTTGTCGACAGCTACAAGAATGCCTTCCGTGTGCTGAGGACCGAGCCGGATTTCCATGAACCGCTCTATGACGGCGCCATGGATGCGCTCACCGAGCTGCGCGATGCCGGCTGGCTGATCGGCATGGCAACGGGCAAGTCCCGCTACGGCGTCCGTTCGGTCCTGGACGCGCATGGGCTCGACCATTTCTTCGACACGATCTGGTGCGCCGATGACGGCCCCGGAAAGCCCCACCCATTCATGGTGGAGCAGGCCATGGGCGCCATGGGGGTGGAGGCGCCGCAGGCGGTGATGATCGGCGATGCGATCCATGACATTGCCATGGGCCGGGCCGCCGGCGTGCGCACCCTGGGCGTCAGCTGGGGTTTCGGCGCGGCGCACGAACTCGAACAGGCCGGCGCCGACGAAATCCACCACGATTTCGGCACGCTCCGCGCGAGCCTCTTCGCATTTACCAGCCGTTAGCCAAATCGGCGGCAAGTGATTCGTGCCGCAAGGCTGTAGAGTACCTCGCCCATTTTTGACGGGCGCGCCGGGCGGATTTCCACATTGCCAGACTTGGAAGCCGGCGCCGGGCGGCGTAAAGCCTGCGCATGACTTCGACTGACATGCCCAAACGTTTCTACAAGCAGGCCGCGCCGGAAGAGATGCCCGGCGGCTGGACCGTCGCGCTCGACGGGCGCACCATCAAGACGCCCGCGCGCGAGGCTTTCCGGCTGCCCACTGAGCGGCTCGCCAAGCTGATTGCCGCTGAATGGAACGGGCAGGGCGACAAGATCGACCTTGCCCGCATGCACCTCACGCGCCTGGCCAATGTTGCCATCGACCGCACACCGGAAATCCGAGAGGAAATGGCGGACGAACTCGCCCGCTATTGCGAGACGGACCTGCTGTGCCACCTCGCCGAGGGGCCGTCCGAACTGGTGGCGCGGCAGGAGGAGCTGTGGCGCCCGGTGCGCGACTGGGCGGGTCAGGAGTTCGGTATCCTGCTGGTGCCGGTTGAGGGCATCCTTGCCTCGCCGCAGCCGGATGCCTCGCTGGAAGCTGCCCGTGAGCATGTGCTGGGCATGGACGATTTCCGCCTCACCGGCACGCTCTATGCCTGTGGCCTGTTTGGGTCTGCCCTACTGGCGCTGGCCGTGGCGGACGGGCAGATCTCGGCTGACGATGCTTTCGAGCGCTCGCGCCTCGACGAGGCCTGGCAGACCGAACAATGGGGTGAGGACGCCGAAGCGAAAGCCGCCACGGAAGCGCGCCGCAAGGAAGCCCGCGCTGTCGGCACCTGGATGAAGGCGCTCGGCTGACACAATTTAAAAAGGGGGAATGCAAATGCCGGATACGGATCATGTGAAGGGCAAGGTGATCGTGGTCACCGGCGGGGGCGGCGGCTTTGGACGCCTCATCTCCCAGCAGGCTGGCTCGCGCGGTGCGAAAATGGTCTGCGCTGACATCAATGACGCGGCGGCGGAAGAAACGGCCGCCCTTGTGCGCGATGCCGGCGGTGAAGCGGTCTCGATGAAGGCCGATGTGACCTCGCCCGAAGAAATGATGGCCCTCGCGGCGAAAGCGGTCGACACTTACGGCGCCATCGATGTGATGATCA
>JAGQRO010000407.1 GCA_020425315.1 Hyphomonas sp.
AGGGCTTCAAGGGCCTGATCGCCGGCGAGTACGACCACCTGCCGGAACAGGCCTTCTACATGGTTGGCGACATCGAAGCCGCCAAAGCCAAGGCCGCCAAGATGATGGCAGACGCCTAAGCGCGGACAGGACGAATGGCTGACAAACTTCACTTCTCACTTGTTTCGCCTGCCAAGGAGATGTTCTCCGGCGAGGTCGACCATGTGATCGCTCCGGGTGCGGATGGCGAGTTCGGCGTTCTGGTGAACCATGCGCCGTTCATGACGACGCTGAAGAACGGCGTTGTCCGCGTGCTCGAAGGCGACACGGTGAAGATGCGCATCTTCGTGCGCGGCGGCTTTGCGGATGTCACGTCCGCCGGGCTCACCATCCTCGCTGAAGAGGCCCGCATGCTGGACGATGTGAAAGTCGAAGACGTGCAGGCCGAGATCGACGCGACCCTGCTGAGGATCCAGTCCCTCGACAAGGACGATTCCAGCCGCGCCACGCTGCAGGAACATTTCGACTATCTCGAAAGCCTGAAGGCGGCGCTGGTCCACTAGGGCGCGCATCGCCGGACACGAAAAAGGCCGCCGGGGCTCTGGCGGCCTTTTGCGTTTCAGGACGTGAATGCCTCAGTCGCCGGTGAATTCGGGGTCGCGGCCTTCCAGGAAGGCCTTGATGCCTTCGCGGAAATCATCCGACCGCTGAAGGAGGGCGAAGGCCTCAAGGTCCCGGTGCGCGGTTGCCTGTGCCAGGGCGAGCGCGGCGACATTCACGTCCTGCTTCACCATCTTCAGCGCTGTCGGCGGCAGTTTCGCGGCATCCGCAGCGATCTCCCGTGCCTTGGCTACGGCACCTCCCTGCGCAACGACATGGTCGCACAGGCCCCAGGCGAGCGCCGTGGCGGCGTCCACCTTCTCGCAGAGGCCGGCAATGCGCTTGGCGCGGGCCGGGCCGACCAGGGCAACAAAGCGCGGGATGGAGCCCCAGCTCATATTCATGCCGCGCTCGACTTCCGGTACATAGAAAGTGGAATTCTCCGCAGCTACGCGCAGGTCGCAGGATGTGGCAATCGCCACGCCGCCACCGACGCACCAGCCTTCAATGGCGCAGATGGTGAGCGCGTCGACTTTCTCCCACGCTTCGCACATGCGTGGGCCCCGGCGCAGCAGGATCCTGCGTTCGCTGAGCGAGGACTTTGCCGCCGCCGTGCCGGCCGGGTCCTTCAGGTCGGCGCCCATAGAAAACTGGTCGGCGCGGCCGGTCAGGATGACGGCGGAAATGTCCGGCGCATCGTGGAACTCTTCCGCCGCGGCGGTCAGGTCCATCATCAGCTGCTGGCTGAGGGCGTTGGCGCGCGCGCCGGTGTCGAAGCTGACAATGGCGACCCGGCCGTCGCGTTCGATCCGGACCAGGTCGCTCATGCGGCGGCAGTCGCGGCGTGCTGGATGAAGCGGGCGAGCTTCTCCGGCGTTTCGGCGCCCTGGGCGGCGAACTGGCGATTGGCGATATAGGTCGGCACGCCGCCAATGCCGAGTTCGCGGAAGAATTTCTCCTCCGCGCGGACGGTCACTTCGTCGGCATCGGTGGCGAGCAGGTCGGCAACGATGCTCGGGTCGAGTTCGACCTGCCCGGCGATATCCACCAGAACGCCATGATCGCCAATGTCGCGGCCGTCATGGAAGAAGGCCTTGAACAGCGCCTCCTTGGCGGCTGCGCCCTTCTGCTGGCCCTGCGCCCAGTGCACCACCCGGTGGGCGTCGAGACTGTTCGGGCGCCGCGTGATTTCCTCAAAGCGGTAGGGCACATCCTCGGCCGCGCCATAGTCGATCAGGGCCTGGCGCATCGCGCCGGCGCGTTCCTTGCCGACATCGGAGCCGAAACGCTCGCGCATGTATTCCTTGTAGTCCGTGCCCTGCCGCGGAACCGTGGGATCGAGCTCGTAGGGGCGGAACAGCAACTGGACGTCAATTTCGGGAACCATCGCAATGGCCGCCTCGATCCGCCGCTTGCCCAGCCAGCACCAGGGGCAGACGAGATCGGACACCATTTCGATGACGACACTCATGCCGCCACCGCAACGCTCGCCGGCTTGCTGGCGGCCACCTTCAGCACGCTGAGATATCCGTGCTGCACTTCCATCCGGTCCGTGATGCCCTTGCGCGCCAAGGCCTTGTGCGCAATGCCGAGGCGATAGCACGGCATGTGCATGAACATGTGGTGCTCGCAGTGATAGTTCACCCAATAGGGTGCCAGCAGCAGGCCTTCCAGTGGATTGGCCAGGGTCGTGCGGGCATGGCGCATCGGGTCCATATTGTCGGGCACGACAGCGTGTTCGGCAATGTTACGCAGGCGTGTGATCATCATCATCCAGGTCGCCATCGGCACCAGCCAGAGGACAAAATAAGCCCACCAGTGGCCGAGGGCGGCCAGCACGCCGAACAGGATGGCATTGGTGATCAGCATCGGGATCACCGCTTCGCGGGCAGACTGGGAGCGGTTGATATTTCCCTTTGTCGGCTTGATGCCGATGCCGAGCGCATTGGCGAACTGGTTGCGGCGCTGCTTCAGGAAGGTCTGCCCCGTCAGGTCACGGATGATCTTGCGGCGCAGGGAGGCTTTCGTGATCGGAAAGGGCGCCGACAGGCCAAGGTCCGGATCCTCGGGCTGTTGGGCGTATTTGTGATGCTTCAGGTGATAGTTGCGGTACTGCACGACATGGCTGCCCATCGGGGCGCCGCACAGCCAGTGGCCAAGGAAGTCGTTCACTCTGGAATTCGAATGCAGCGCGCCATGGGCCGCGTCATGCATCAGGATGGTCAGGCCCAGCTGGCGCGCACCGATCACCATGATCGCAACGGGAATCAGCAGGGGCTGCCAGATCGCAAGCGCCATGGCGCCGGCAATGATCGCCCAGGCATGCAGGACGAGCAGCGGGCCCATCCAGTCATTGCGGGCAGACAGGCGTTCCCATTCCTCACGGGTGAACAGGTCGAGCGGGCGGATTCGGGCAGCAGCAGACATGGGCCCATGATAAGGGAAATTGACGCGCGCGTCACTCTTCCGGGTCGGTTTCCGTCGCGTCCGGATCGGGGATCGTGATGCCGTCCTTGGCGAGGGACCTGCTGATGTCGCTCAGCATCCAGGTTTCGCCCTCGGGCATCTGGCTCTTGCGGTGCAGCTCAAGGCCGAAGGGCAGCTGCACCTTGTCCGGCTCTGCCTCGCCAACGATTTCCGGATCGGCGAAGATCGATTTCGGCTTCGATTCCGGCACCATGGCCGCCAGGGCGAGGCCGCCGGCGACCAGCGCGCCGGCCCAGACATTGGATTTGAACACGGCCAGCGCCTCGGCATTGCCGGTGGCTTTCAGCCGGCCGACCTGTGTCGCGGCATGCAGCAGGAAGGCGAGCGCCGTGACGGCCCCAAGTCGTCCGGCCCCGTACATGGCCGCCGCTGCCGCGATCAGTGCCGCTGCGCCGAGGTAAAAGAAGAAGCTGAACAGAACGGCCCGTTTGCCGAACAGGAGCGCGGTGGACTTCACGCCGATCAGCGCGTCATCCTCCTTGTCCTGATGCGCATAGATCGTGTCATAGAACAG
>JAGQRO010000408.1 GCA_020425315.1 Hyphomonas sp.
GGTGCCGGTGCCGGAAGACCAGCTGCCGGTGCAGCTGCCGGACGATGTCACCTTCGACAAGCCGGGCAATCCGCTGGAGCGGCACCCGACATGGAAACAGGTCGATTGCCCCAGCTGCGGCAAGCCTGCCCGACGCGAGACCGACACGCTGGACACCTTCGTCGACAGTTCCTGGTACTATGCCCGCTTCGCCAGCCCGCACGACATGGAAGAGCGCGCCTACTGGCTGCCGGTCGACCAGTATGTCGGCGGCGTCGAGCATGCCGTGCTGCACCTGTTGTATGCCCGCTTCTTTGCCCGTGCGATGCGCGATGTGGGAGAGCTGGACCTGCAAAGCGGCGAGCCATTTGCGGGCTTGTTCACGCAGGGCATGGTCACGCACGAGACATTCCGGCAGTTCACGCCGGTGGACGATCTCGGATCAGCCGGAGATCAGGCCCAGAGCGTGTCCACTATTGCGCAGGCCATGAACATGCCGGTGGACGCGACCATCCGTTTGAAAACGGACAACGAGCTCGGTCACGAAGGTGACATCCTCAAGGTGGGCGGCTGGGTCGTGCCCGCAGAGCGTGAGGCCGTTCTCCAACACTATCCGGCCAGCATTGTTGCGACAGGCCCGATCGAGAAGATGTCCAAGTCGAAGAAGAACACGGTCGATCCGGACGCCATCATCGGCGAGTTCGGCGCCGATGTGGCGCGCTGGTTCGTGCTGTCGGATTCCCCGCCCGAGCGCGACGTGGAATGGACGCAGGCTGGCGTCGAAGGCTCGGCTCGCTTCGCCCAGCGCCTGTGGAGCGTGTTCGACGCGGTGGGAGAGCTGCCCAAGGCGGACCCCGGTGACGATGCGG
Organism: Hyphomonas sp.; assembly: GCA_020425315.1. GTDB lineage: Bacteria > Pseudomonadota > Alphaproteobacteria > Caulobacterales > Hyphomonadaceae > Hyphomonas. The sequence continues at coordinate 849 of JAGQRO010000408.1, forward strand.
ACTCCCTCAACGTGCGCAAGGCAAGCCACAAGGCTGCCGCGGCCATCGACAAGGCGATCCAGGAATTCCGCTTCAACTCGGCCGTCGCGTCCATCCATGAATGGGTGACCGCACTCAAGAAGGCCGAATCCGCGCCGGAATCGGCGATTGGGGCCCGATTTGAAGGCGCCTCCATGCTGGCGCGCTGCCTGACACCGTTCATGCCGCATCTGGCCGAATCCTGTTGGGAACGTATCGGCGGCGAAGGTTTCGCCTCTGCCGCGCCCTGGCCGGAAGCCGACAAGGCCTTCACCGAAGACGATTCCGTCACCCTCGCCGTGCAGGTCAATGGCAAGCGCCGGGCCGAAATCACCGTGCCGAAAGGCGAGGCAAACGAAGCTGTGGAAGCCACGGCGCACGCCCATCCGGACGTCGCCGCCTTTATCGCCGGCAAGAGCGTGAAGAAAACCATTGTTGTGCCGGGCCGCATCGTGAATATCGTGGTCGCATGAAACGGCTCCTGATCGCACTCGCTCTTGGCCTTGCCGGTTGCGGCTTCCAGCCCGTCTATGCGCCGGGCAGCAGCGCGTCTTTCGAGGCGGGCTACGTCAAGGTCGAACCGATTGCCGGCCGGTCCGGCTACATGCTGCGCCGGGCGCTGCAACAGGAACTGGCCATTGGCCTTCCCAATCTGGAAACCCAGGCCACCCTCAATGTGATCCTGAAGGAAGAGCTGACCCGCCTGGCCTTCAAGCCGGATGGCGCCGCCTCGCGCTCGACGCTGCTGGCGCGCGGCGAATATGTCCTCGCCACCGATGAGGGCGTGATTTCCGGGCGCGTCGAAGCCGACACGAGCTTTGCCGTGCCTGACCAGCCCTATGGCGACATCTCCGCACAGACCAACGCAACCGACCGGGCCATGCGCCAGCTGGCCAAGCGGATCGTCGACGATCTGCGTCTCAAGCTGAGTACGGCTGACTGATGTTGCTGCAGGGCAAGCAAGCTGCTGCCTTCTCCCGAAAGCCGGATCCGGACATCTGGGCGGTACTCGCCTTCAGCGAGGATGAGGGCCTTTCCAGCGATATCGGCCATGCCCTGATCTCGGCCTGGACCGGAAAGGGCCCGCCGGCCGATATCACCACGCTGGACGATGATGCCATCCGGAAGGAACCGGCCCTGCTGTTCGATGCGCTGGAGGCGGTCTCCTTGCTGGGCGACATGCGGATCGTGCGCGTGCGCACCGGCGGCGACAAGATTGCCGCCCTGCTCGCAGATGCGTTCGCCGCCGGCGATGCGGCGCCCGGCCGGTTCGCCGCCCGGCTGGTCGTCGAGGCCGGCAGCCTGCAGAAGAAGTCAAAACTGCGCGCAGCCGCCGAAGCCGCGAAACACACCGCCGCCCTGCAGCTCTTCGCAGACGAGGGCGCCGATATCGAGGTGCGCGTCAAACAGGCCCTGAAAGAGACTGGCGCCACGATCGAGCCGGACGCGCTTCATGCGTTCGTCGGAGACCTGCCCGGCCACCGCCTCGCTGCAAATTCCGAGATTGAGAAGCTGGCGCTCTATGCCTATGGCCTGGATCGCGCCCTGACGCTGGCGGATATCCGGGCCCTGAGCGCCACGGAACTGGAGCAGACGGTCTCTGCCGCCATCGATGCAACGCTGGACGGCCGGCCCGCTGCCGCCAATGCCGCTTTTGACAAGCTTGCCTCGGCCGGCACGGCAGGCATCGGCCTGCTCCGCTCATTGCAGTTCGAGGTGCGCCGTATGCTCGACGCCCATGCCCGCATTGCCGAGGGCCAGACGAGCCCGAACATGAAACTGCGCCCGCCCGTCTGGCAGAGCGCCTGGCCCGCCTATCGCGCGCGGCTCACCAAATGGCCGGTGCGGCGCCTGACCCGGGTGCTGGAGCGGATCTACGATGCCGAACAGCAGGCCAAGCAGGCAAGTGGCAGCGCCGACCCAGTCGTCCGTATACTGATGAATGAGCTTGCCCGCGCAGCCGAAGCCGCCCGCTGAGCGTCAGCCCTTGCGTCGCGTCAGGCGCCGGCAGACATCGTCGAGCTGTTCAAGATCGCGATACTTGATGCGCAGCTCGCCGCCATTCTTGCTGTGGCGGATATCCACCTGCAGGCCGAGCTGGCGGGTCAGGTCCGCCTCGAGCGCCTCGGTATCGACATCCTTCTCCTCGGCAGCGCTGCGCCCGGCGGATTTGGTTTCGATGCCGCCGCCTTCCCGCTCGCCCTTGGCCAGCGCCTCGACGTCGCGCACGCTGAGACCCTGGGCTACGGCCTTCTCGATCAGGGCTTCCGGGTCGGATGCACCGAGCGCTGCACGGGCATGGCCGGCGCTGATTTTCCCGGCACGGACATAGGCCCGCGCCGCTTCCGGCAATTGCAACAGGCGGAGCGTGTTGGTGATGTGCACCCGGCTCTTGCCGACACTGGAGGCAAGCCCTTCCTGCGTGCGGCCGAACCGCTTCATCAGCGCTTCATAGGCTTCGGCTTCCTCGATGGGATTGAGGTCGGCCCGCTGAACGTTCTCGATGATGCCGACTTC
>JAGQRO010000409.1 GCA_020425315.1 Hyphomonas sp.
CGCCGGTGTTCGGCCCGGTATCGCCATCGCCGACGCGCTTGTGGTCCTGCGCGGCGGGCAGGTAGATCGCGCCCTCGCCATCGGTGATGACAAAGATGCTGGCTTCCTCGCCGTGCATGAATTCCTCGATCACCAGAACGGCCGAGGCATCGCCGAACTTGCCGCCCAGCATGTCGTCGATCTCCGCATCGGCCTCTTCCAGCGTCTCCGCGATCACCACGCCCTTGCCGGCGGCAAGGCCATCGGCCTTCAGCACGAAGGGTGCCTGCATCGTGCGCAGGAAGGCCTTGGCGAGGCCGGACTCGGTGAACTCGCCATAACGCGCTGTCGGCACGCCATAGGCTTTCATCCTTCCCTTGGAAAAGGCCTTCGAGGCTTCAAGCTGCGCCGCTTCCCGGCTCGGCCCGAACACATCGAAGCCGCGCGCCCGCAACACATCCGCGAGGCCCAGCGCCAGCGGCGCCTCCGGCCCGATCACGACCAGGTCCGGCTCCACCTGCAGGGTCAGCTTCACGAGATTGTCGATATCGGCAACGGCCACATCGAAACAGGGGCCCACCTCATCCATGCCGGGATTGCCGGGCGTCGAGTGCACCACGTCGACAAGGTCCGACTGGGCCATTTTCCAGGCCAGGGCATGTTCGCGCCCGCCCGATCCGATCAGAAGAATGTTCATGGCGCGCTTGATGCGCGGCCCTGATCCTGAGATCAAGCCTTATGAGCGGACAGGACGGGATCAATGGCCTCTGGAGCGGGGAATACCGCTATGCCTGGCTTGAACAGGCCGTCCGCTTCAGTGCCACGCTGGCCGAATCAGGCGGCCGCGTCACCGGCACGACGCTGGAACCGGCCACGTTCGGCCCGCGCGGCCATGCCGAATATACGGGCAACTTCTCCGGCTGGCTCGACGGCAGCATCCTCGTCCTGTCGAAGACCTATAATGAGGTGACCCAGCCGCCGGTCATCTATACCGGCGAGGTGAATGCCGGTTTCACGCTGATCCGGGGCGAATGGGCCTTCCCGCACCATCCCGAAATCCACGGCACCTTCACCATGAGCCGCGTCGGCACGGCCGGCGCCGGCGCCCGCACCCGCGCCTCCGTCTCCGCCTGAAGGGGGAGAGAAAAGGCCCAATCCCCCTCCCGGCCCAGACGCCGCGACACATCCGGCCCCGCCTATCCGCCGAACAGGCTTTCGCGCCAGATTCCCGCGCATGAGTTTCGCCGTACCCACCCCTGCCACGTCCTACATCGCCCAGGTCTGGGCGGCGATCCGGCGTCAGGTGGACGATGACCTGGAATCCCTTGCCGCCAGTCCGATGCTGCCGCGCCGGCGCCACCGGTTCATGACCGGCATCCTCAACTGGCTTGAGCCCATGGTGCGGCGCCTGCTTGTCCTGCTCGCGGCTTCCGTACATGCGGCTGGCGTGAATGAGCCCACCGGCCGCCTCCTCTTCCGCATCGACGAGACGCCTCCGGAACCTGTCATCCCGAAAACCCGCGAGGAAGACCCGGACTATTTCTTCCGTGAACGCACGCCCCGCACACCGCCGCATTCTTACCATCCGGATACGGACGGACTTGTCTCCTCGGCTGGCCTCATCCGGCGCCTGAAGGCACTGCAGCACGTCTTCGCCCATGAAGCGGCCTATATTGCCGCCATGCGCGCCCGCCTCCGCGCACCAATCGCGCCGCTGCTCGCCGCCGCTCCCAAAAGCCTCCTCCTTCCCGGCATGCCGCCGGACCATCGCGACAGCATGCTCCGCCTCCACGAAGAGGCCGTGGCGGCGCAGGCCCGCCTCCTCCCCGACACGTCCTGACGCCTGTGGATAACTTTGCCTGCCGACTCCCTCACCAACGGTGACGGGAGGCCGCGGCGCTTGCGACCCTCTTGCCCCGGCCCGCAACCGCGTCCAGAACAGGCACATGTCCGACGCCCCCGCCACCAATGACGCCGCCCTCAGCGTCTCCGACCTTGCCGCCAGCCTGAAGCGGACCATCGAGACGAATTTCGACCATGTCGTCGTGCGGGGCGAGCTCGGCCGCGTCACCATCGCCCGTTCCGGCCACATGTATTGCGACCTGAAGGACGAGAAGGCCGTGCTGAACACGGTGATGTGGAAAGGCCAGGTGGACCGGCTGCCCTTCCGGCCGGAAGAGGGCCTCGAAGTCATCGCCACCGGGCGCCTGTCGATCTATGAGGGCCGCTCGAACTACCAGCTGATCGCCTCCTCCATGCGCCCGGCCGGCGCCGGCGCGCTGATGGCCCTCTTGGAAGAGCGCAAGAAGAAATTCGCCGCCGAGGGCCTGTTCGCCGCCGAGCACAAGAAGACCCTGCCCTTCCTGCCGCGCACCATCG
>JAGQRO010000410.1 GCA_020425315.1 Hyphomonas sp.
CTCGGCATCGGTGTTCTGGATCTCGATGGTCTGGCCGGAGGCGGATTTCACGATATCGCCGGGGCGCTGGGCGTCGCCGTCCGGCATGTTTTCCACGAGGCCGACAAGGCCGATGACATTGGCTTTCGCCTTGCGTTCGGCCAGGGCCTTCATCGTGCCGGTGACGGCGGCTGCGCCGCCCATGTCGCCGCGCATGTCTTCCATGCCGGGGCCGGGCTTCAGCGAGATGCCGCCGGTGTCGAAGCAGACACCCTTGCCGACCAGGATCACCGGATCCTCGCCTTCCTTGCCGCCATTCCACTTCATGATGCCGAGCTGGCTGTCCTTGCGGGATCCCTGGCCGACGCCGAGCAGGGCATGCATGCCGAGCTTCGCCATCTGCTTCTCGCCGAGAATCTCGACTTCGACGCCAATCGCCTCCAGTTCCTTGAGTTTCCTGGCGAAACTTTCCGGATAGAGATCATTCGGCGGCATGTTGACGAGGTCGCGGGCGAGCATCGTGCCCTCGGCGGCCGCATCCAGCGGCGCATAGGCGGCCTTGGCGGCCTTCACATCATCAACGACGAAGGACACAGCGGTCAGGCTCGGCTTCTGGTCAGCCTTCAGCTTGGTGAAATAGGTGTCGAACCGATAGGCGGCGAGCTTGGCGCCGATACCCATGCGTGCAGCATCTTCTGCAGATCCGGCATGGATCGCCATCGACTTGAAGCCGCTGGCGCCATGCGATTTGACGACGTTCGCGCCAAGGCCTTCCAGCACGCGGGCATCGCGCTGCTTCGGCTTGCCGCCGCCAATCAGGACGGCGCGGCGATGGCCGGCATCCTTCGGCATCACGACAAAGGCCTGCTGGTTCTTCTTGCCGGTGAAGCGCGAGCCTTCGAACGCCTCCGACAGGAGGCCGCCTGTTGCCTTGTCCAGTGCAGATGCCGCAGCCGGCAGGCCAGCGCCTTCGTCTACAATGAAGGCAACAATGTCCGCCTTGGCGGTATCGGCGAAGCTGATTTTCATGTGAGGAATCTCCGTTTGAGACGGAAACTAAGCATCGACGCGCGCAGCGCAACTCGTTAGGCAGGTAAAAAGTGATAGTTTACTGCACGTTTCCTGCCCTGCCCCCGGCGACCGCGACGCGATGACAAAAGTACAGTCGTACCTGTTTTACGAGGTCTTGCGGGCCGTGGTCATTATTGTCGGTGGCCTGGCGATGCTCGCCCTGCTGGCACAGGGCCTGTCGCGGACGGACCTCATCCTCGAAAACCGCCAATCGGCGCTGACCTATTTCTACATCGTCCTGCTCGGCGCCCCGCAGGTGATCGCGCTGCTGACGCCGCTCGCCCTGTTCGTGGCGGCCGTCTGGTCGCTCAACCGCATCCACAAGGACAGCGAGATCGTGGTCGCCCAGGCCGCCGGCATGACGCGCTGGCAGATCGCCTCGCCCATCCTGCGCCTGGCCGTGTTCTGCGTCGTGGCACATCTGGCAGTGAACCTCTGGGTCCAGCCGCTCGCCCAGCGCGCCATGCGCGAGACCG
>JAGQRO010000411.1 GCA_020425315.1 Hyphomonas sp.
CGGGCTGGAAGGCCACTTTCGCATGTTCGGCGCAATAGGGGCCACAGTCGGCCTTGCGGCCGCAGAAGGCGAATTTCGGGTCGGCGGGGTCGCCGATCGGCCATTTGCACATGGAGTCGCGCAGCGTCAGGATCGTCGCCGGCTCGCCATCGGCCATGGTCAGCGGCGGCAGCGGGGCCAGCGCGGTAGCCGGCTGGCGCTCCTCGACCTGCGGCGGGCGCACTTCGGGGCGCTCCGGCGCGGCGGGCTGGGCCGTCTTGACCGACCCGTCCGGCAGGATCCGCGGTTTCGGACGCGCCAGGCGCGGCGGACGCTTCACCGGGCGCGACGGCGTCGCGCGGCCCGACAGGCCAAGGCGGTGCACCTTGCCGATCACGGCATTGCGGGTAACGCCGCCCAGCTGTTTGGCGATCTGGGAGGCCGAATGGCCCTCAGCCCAGAGTTTCTTGAGCGCACTTACCCGTTCCTCAGTCCAGGACATGTATTCACCTTCCTGCTTTGATATCGGGTCCGGAACACGAACCCGTCAGCCCCTATATGTTGAGATGGCAGTCACTCGCCACCCCGCTCAGCACCTAGATATCGTATCAAAGGCGAAACGAAACACAACATGCGGCCCTACCATTCCACAGGGTTTCTACATGTTGTGGTTAAATATCCGGCGCCTGTGGAATTCCTCCCTGATGGCTGGGTTCAGATTTTCTCGCCAGCTTTTCGCTCGCGCTCGCCCGGAATCCGCACTACATACAGGGACATGACTCCCACAGATTCCGCGACGGCCTCCGCCTCAGCTGCACCTGCCATCACTGCCACCGGCCCTGCTTCTCGCTCCGTGCGCCAATACGGCGCCGTCAACGGGCTGGGCCTGTGGACGCTTTTCAAGAGAGAAGTGGGCAGATTTATGAAGGTGTGGATGCAAACCATCCTCGCCCCGGTGGTCACCACGCTCCTGTTCATGACCGTGTTCAAGCTCGCCTTCGGCGATCGCGGCAACCTGACCGGCGATTTCGAGGGCCTCAGCTACAATGATTTCCTCGCCCCCGGCCTGATCGTCATGGCGATCCTGCAGAATGCCTTCCAGAATACGAGCTCCAGCCTGGTGCAGGCGAAATTCAACGCCACCTATGTCGACTTCCTGATGCCGCCGCTGTCGCCGCTGGAACTGACGGCCGGCTTCCTCGGCGGGGCCATCGTGCGCGGCCTGCTGGTTGCCCTGATTTCGGCCATCGGTATCCAGCTCAGCGGCCTGGCCAATCTGTCGGTGGCGCATGTCTGGCCGATTGCCTGGTTCAGCCTGACCGCCGCCATCGTGCTGGGCGCGCTGGGCGCCATTGGCGGCATCTGGGCCGACAAGTTCGACCATCTCTCCGCCGTGACCAATTTCGTCATCGTGCCGCTGACTTTCCTGTCCGGCACCTTCTACGACATCAAGGTGATGACGCCGCCCTTCCAGCTGATGGCGCATCTGGACCCGTTCTTCTACATGATTGACGGGTTCCGGTATGGTTTCCTCGGCGTGGCCAATTCCTCGATCCTGACCGGCGTGCTCTATACAGGCGGCCTGTCACTGATCTCGGTGTTCGCGGTCTGGGCGATGTTCCGCTCCGGCTACAAGTTGAAAGCCTGAGGCGAGTCCGGTTCGCCCCCCGCGCGAGAGGGGTTGACCCATCCGGCCGGGAAGGGCCGAATATCGCCAGGGCAGGACAGACGGAGGCCAGGAGCATGGCTCACGCAAGATTTTTCGCCGTCGCGGCACTCGCGGCAATCACCGCCGGGTGCCAGGCGATCCCACGGGAACAGACCGTTGCGCAGTATTGCGCCGCGGAGAACCACCAGAATGACGGCGTCTGCCGTCTGAAAGTGGAGATCGACGGCCAGTCCGTCGCGCTCGCCGATACGGACATGCGCCTTTCCGAGGCGCGCAGCGTGGCAGACAATGCCGCTGCGTCCGCCGCTGCCGCGCAGGCGACCGCCGATGCGGCCATGGCCCGCGCCAATGAGGCCGCCGCCCAGACAGACCAGGTCGTCTGCGAAACGCGCACCATCCAGAATTCGGCCATCGGCACCTGCCGTCCGGGCTTCTCGCTGACCAGCTGCACCCAGACGCGTTACACCTATCGCGCCGGCGGCATGTCGATCCTGCGCGAGATCAACGACCAGCAATGCCGCTTCAACAGCAAGGTTCTGGAGATGCAGGTGCGCTGCTGCGCCGCCGCCAGCTCCGGCGCCGTGCCGGAAGACACGCTGATCAAGGGCACGCCCGATCCGGTGCCGCCGCCGGCCGAGCCGGTCGAAACCTCGCCGCTGCGTTACTAAGGGTCGCGCCCAGGGGGCTGGGCCGCACAGGGAAACCGCCTGTTGCCGGGGGGCGCAGGCGGTTTCTTTTTGGGGGGATGCGTTTGGGGACAATGCCCCCGCCATCATACCCGCACCTGCCACCAGAACCGCCTCCCCAGCGCATGCTGGGGCCCAGGGCCACATAGGGCAGGAACCTGCCGCCCTGGCCCCCAACTTGCGCTGGGGAGACGGCCCTTGAGGCAGGTGTGGGGATAAATTCTCTCCAATCCCCCTCCATCTTTGTCATCCCGGAATTTGCGCCAGCAAATATCCGGGACCCAGTTCTGCAGGTGCCACACCGCAGGCTGGGTCCCGGATAAACGCTGCGCGTTTTCCGGGATGACAAATCTGGGGGCCCGCGTACCCGGCAGCGGGACCATTCCACTATCTTCCCTGCATCCACCGCACATGGGGCCGGGGCTGGTACCGTTCGGCTTGTGCGGGGGAGGAATGGAGAGATCGGGCTTCCGGCCGGAGTAACGGCCGGGCGGAGGCTCTAGGAAAGCTGGTCCGGCGGAGG
>JAGQRO010000412.1 GCA_020425315.1 Hyphomonas sp.
CGGGGGCGCAGGCGATGGAATAGTTGCGCCCGCGTAGCGTGATATCCGCCTTTGCCATCGGCTATAGCTCCTTGCCGAGAGCGGCGCGGACCTCCTCGATGGCCGCACCCAGTGCCTCGCTTGCTTCGTCTGCAAGCGATTGCAATTCCTGTTCCCGGGCGAGCGAGGCGTCGAGTTCCTCGGCCAGCCTTTCGCGGTCGGCATTGAGGGCTGCGATCTCTGCTTTGACCACGTCCGGATTGCCGGCACGCGAGAGCAGCGTGTCGATGGCGCCTTCAAGGCGCTTCAGGGCCGCGTCGAGGCGGAGGGCTTCCGGGTCGATGTTGCTCATCTATTCAATGGCTTAAACTCAATGTGGGATTCCGCCAAGCCGCTTGACGCGGCGTCCGGAGTCTGGCCTAGCAACAGCCGAACGCAAGAGGGAGATCAGCAGAATGGCTGTAACCAACCGGGACATGGCGAACGCCGTACGCGCCCTTTCCATGGATGCGGTCGAAGCCGCCAAGTCGGGCCATGTGGGCCTGCCGCTGGGCATGGCGGATGCCGCCACAGTGCTGTTCCGCAAGGTGCTGAAGCACAATCCGGCCGACCCGAACTGGCCGGACCGCGACCGGTTCGTTCTCTCGGCCGGCCACGGCTCGATGCTGATCTATTCCCTGCTGCACCTGACAGGTTACAAATCCGTCAGTCGCGACGACATCCGCAATTTCCGCCAGCTGGGCGCCAATACGCCGGGTCATCCGGAGAACTTTCATACCGAAGGCGTCGAGACGACCACCGGTCCGCTGGGGCAGGGCATCGCGACGGCTGTCGGCATGGCGATCGCCGAGCGCCACCTGAACGCCCGCTTCGGTGACGACCTTGTCGATCACCATACCTATGTCATCGCCGGCGATGGATGCCTCATGGAAGGCGTCAGCCAGGAGGCGATCACGCTCGCCGGGCACATGAAGCTCAACAAGCTGATCGTCCTGTTCGACGACAATTCCGTCACCATCGACGGCGCCATTGGCATCGCTGACTCGACCGACCAGTGCGCGCGCTTTGAAGCCTCCGGCTGGATCACCCGCAAGGTGGACGGCCATGATGAGAAAGATGTCGAAGCGGCGCTGAAATGGGCACAGAAGCAGAAGAAGCCTGTCATGCTCGCCGTGAAGACGATCATCGGCTTCGGCGCGCCGAAACTCGCCGGCACCGGCAAGGCCCATGGCGGCCCCTATGGCGCCGAGGAGATTGCCGGCATCCGCGAAGCGCTCGGCTGGCACCATCCACCCTTCGACGTGCCTGCGAATATTGAAGCGGCCTGGAAGAAAGCGGGTGAGCATTCCAAGAGCGCCTATGACGCCTGGAAGAAGCGCCTTGCCGCTTCCGCCCATAAGGGTGAGTTCAACGCCGCCATGGCCGGGCGCCTGCCGAAGAACCTCGCCAAAGCGATCAACAAACACAAGAAGGCCGTCGCTGAAGGCGGCGCCAAGAAGGCAACCCGTGTGTGGAGCGGCGAAGCCCTTGAGGTCATCACCCATCTCGTTCCGGAAATGGTCGGCGGATCGGCCGACCTCACCGGATCCAACAATACCAGGACCAGCCACACCGCACCGATGAACCCCGCGAACTGGGGCGGGCGCTATATCCACTATGGCGTGCGCGAACATGGTATGGCCGCTGCGATGAACGGCATGTCCCTGCATGGCGGCATCATTCCCTATTCGGGCACCTTCCTTGTGTTCGCGGACTATTCGCGGGCGGCCATCCGCCTCGGGGCCCTGATGGGCACGCGGGTGGTGCACGTCATGACGCACGATTCCATCG
>JAGQRO010000029.1 GCA_020425315.1 Hyphomonas sp.
GGGCCGCACCATTCGGCCCAGAAATCCACCACTACCGGCACATCGGCTTCAGCGATGACTGTGTCGAAATCGTCATCTGTCACATTGATCGCGGCCATTCTTGGCTCCTTCGGCTCATTCAAACGGGAGACTGCTAGATAGGGACTCACGGGGCAAGTCAAACCTCGCTCTCAGCACGGTTTAGTGAGTCTATTAACAAATCCTCGGGCAGCGGCATCAGCTTCGGCCCATCGGTCCAGCAGAGGGCGGTGCGGACGGCGCGGTCCGGCCAGGCCTCTTTCAGGACGGCCCAATAGGCCGCCATCTGCAGCACATAGGACAGGCCGACGCCGGACACCTCGTCCGGGGCGGGCTGGTCTGTCTTGAAATCGACGATCAGGATCTCGTCCGGCGTGATGACCAGCCGGTCGACCCGGCCATTGATGACCACCCCCTCCGGCAGGCGCGGCGAAGCCCCGATTATGGCCGCCTCCGCCCGCCCGCCCGGCGCGAAAACACCTGCCATCTCAGGGCTCTGGAGTACGCCGAGAGCGGCACCCAGCATTTCGGCCCGCGCCGCCTCCGTCAGGGAGGCATCTCGGGCGAGGAAGTTGCGCCCGGCGGCCTCGCGGTCGGCCTCGGGCAGGTCCGGCAGGTATTGCAGGAGGGCGTGGATCAGGCGGCCGCGCTGAAGGCGGGCTTCCCGGCCTGCGCCGAACGGCGCCATTACCGGCATGGTGCGGCCGAGCAGGCCTGTGGGAGCGCTGAAGCGGCGGCGGGGCTCCGGCTGGTCCGGTACGGCGCGCAGGGCCCAGCCCGGCAGCACGGAGGCCTGCGCAGCGGCAGCAGGTGTGCCGGGCTCGCACGGCGGCACGTCGCCATAGCGGCGGATGCCTTCCGCGTCCGCTTCGTCGGGCGCCAGCGTGTTCATCGCGTCGAGGCAGAGCGCATACCAGGACCGGTCGTCATAGCCGCCGCCGGTCGCTCCGCCATACCAGGCCCCGCCGATGATCAGCCGGTCCTGCGCGCGGGTCAGCGCCACATAGAGGAGGCGCCGGTGCTCCTCCTCCGCCTTGGCATCGGCGAGCGCGCGGGCGGCGGCGACTTCCGGCAGGTCTGTGTCCTTGCGCGGCGACCAGACGGGCACGCCGCCAAGGTCATGCACGCGCGTGCCGGCGGCCTTGGGCTTCGCGGTCGTATCCGGCAGGATGACGACCGGCGCCTGCAGGCCCTTGGCACCGTGCACGGTCATCACGCGGATCTCGCCATCGGGCGCGGCAAGGTCGCGCTTGATCTCGACCTCGCCGGCCTCCATGCGCGCGACGAAGGCCTGAAGGGAGGCGGGCTCGGTGGAGTCGAAGGCGAGGGCCTCGGCGACCAGCGCCTCGACCGGGTCGCGCGCGGGCGGGCCGAGGCGGGTGTTCAGCTTCTCCCAACCGGTCGCTCCATCCGCCCCCGGAACATCCAGCACGGCGGAGAGGAATTCGAAGGGGGGAAGATGCCTGTTGGTGATGAGGCCATTCAGGAAGGCCGCTGCGGCCTGTACGTCCGGATCCGCGCTCTCCTGCACCCTCTGCCAGAGCGAAGGGCCGTTGCGCCCGCGCCCATGGGCGAGTTCGAACAGGTAGAGGTCGTCATCCACCAAGCCAACGAAGGGCCCGCGCAGGATTTCGGCCAGCGTCAGGTCCCGTGCCGGCAGGGCGGCGAAACGCATCAGGTTGAGGCAGTCCTGCACGCCGATATGATCGCCGAGCTTCAGGCGATCCGCACCCGCCACCGGCAGGTTCCTGCGCTTCAGCTCCGAAATGATTGCCTCGAACAGCCCGCCCGTCCGTCCCCGGACGAGGATGAGAATGTCCTGCGGCGTCACGGCGCGGCGGCGCCATTTGCTGCCTTCCTCCACCCAGATCGTCTCGCGGCGGGCGATCATGGCATCAACAGCCACCGCCACTTTCCTCGCAAGGCGCGCCTTGGGCGAGCCCACCGGCATGGCATTGACCGGGCGCGACCAGGCATCCTCCTCCTCTTCCTCGATACGCGGCTCGACCGCCCAGAGCTCGACAAGGCCCGGCTGGTTCACCCGGCGCGCCTTGTGGGACACAAGGTTCGCTTCTTCCGATGGCAGCAACGCAGGCGCATTCGGAATGACCGGCGCACCGTTCCAGACCTGGTCCACGAAGGACAGGATTTCCGGGCCAGAACGGAAGGACATCTCCATGGATTCCTTCAGCAGCGCTTCATTCTGCGCGTGCAGGTCCTGATACTGCGCCAGCATCTGCGACGGGTCCGCGCCCTGGAAGGAATAGATGGACTGTTTCTCGTC
>JAGQRO010000413.1:0-376 GCA_020425315.1 Hyphomonas sp.
ATGTTCAAGATCGCAAACGACATCCGCCTGCTGGGTTCGGGGCCGCGCTCGGGCCTTGGCGAGCTGCTGCTGCCGGAGAACGAGCCCGGCTCCTCGATCATGCACGGAAAGGTGAACCCGACCCAGTGCGAGGCGCTGACGCAGGTGTGCGCGCATATCCACGGCAACAATGCTGCCATCGGGTTCGCGGGGTCGCAGGGCCATTTCGAGCTAAACGTGTTCAACCCGATGATGGCCTACAATTTCCTCCAGTCGGTGCGCCTGCTGGCCGATGCCGCGATCAGTTTCACCGACAATTGCGTTATCGGCATCGAGCCGCGCCTCGACAATATCGAGAAGGGCCTGACGAATTCGCTGATGCTGGTGACGCCGCTGA
>JAGQRO010000413.1:383-2381 GCA_020425315.1 Hyphomonas sp.
AAGTTCGGCTACGACCGCGCCGCCAGGATCGCAAAGACGGCCCACAAGAACGGCACCACGCTGCGCGAAGAAGCCATCAAGGACGGCATCCCGGCCGAAGACTTCGACGCCATCGTGCGGCCAGAGAAAATGATCGGGCCGGATCCGAAGTAGAGATTGTTTGCGAACTAGTTTTCTTTGTGCAAACATAAATGCCATGACCCTTAAAGAATGGCGCAAATCGCAGGGACTTACTTTGCAGCAGGTTGCCGAATTGCTGGTGACGAGCAAAGGGTACCTTTCGTCAATAGAGAATGGGAAGCGAGCAGTCGGGCGGGACTTCGCAATCCGATTGGAGCGACTCACTGGTGGCGAAGTTTCAGCAGCAGAGTTGCTTGGTTTGGATTCTGCGCGCCGCAATGTCCGGTCAGTTTCCGAGGAGCGCACCGAATTTGGCAGCGCGTCTTCTGAGGTCGATCAAGCGCATCTAGAAGAAGCCGCCGCCTACGGCCTTGATGTAGATGCCATAACCCGCAAGGCCGTCGAGGAGGCCGTGAAGGCCGAACGCATCCGTCGCTGGAACGAAGACAACCGCGAAGCCATCGAAAGCTGGAATGATCTGGTCGAGCGGGAAGGGCTCTGGTCCGACGGGATAAGGGCGTTCTAGGCCTTGCAGCGTCTCGCCGTGTTCCGTGTGACCGGGAAGAAACCACCTGTCGTGGTGCTTCAATATCCGGACATGGATACAGGCGATTTCGTCCTCGCCGCGCCGCTCTATCCGGCGGGTGCTGCCAAACCGATCGAAATCATCACGCCGGAAGTTTCTGTTGGTGACACGGCCTATCTGGTCGGCACACATCTCCTGGCGGGCATACGCCGCAATGCTTTGGCCGAGCCGCTCGGAAACCTGATCGCATACGAGTACGACATCTCGCGTGCGCTATCGCGCCTCTTTTTCGGCAACTGAAAATGTGGTTCAGCGGGCGGAGGAGGAACGCCCATGCCCTCAGCCGCTGCAAGTGTCGTCGCCGTCAGCCGGAGTGCCGGGCACACTTTTTCGAAGGGTGCGGAGCCTTCGATCACGCTGCTGGCCGGGCTGGGCGTTGAGGGCGATGCGCATGCCGGCATGACGGTGAAACACCGCTCGCGCGTGGCGAAAGACCCGACCCAGCCGAATTTGCGCCAGGTCCATCTCATCCATGCGGAGCTGTTTGAAGAGCTTGCCGGGAAGGGCTTCACCGTGGCGCCCGGCGACATGGGCGAGAACGTCACCACATGCGGCGTGGACCTGCTCGGCCTGCCACGCGGCGCCCGGCTGCATATCGGGGAGGCGGCGATTGTCGAGGTCACGGGCCTGCGCAATCCCTGCAAGCAGCTCGAAGCCTTCCAGCCGGGCCTGATGTATGCCGTGCTGGAGAAGACGGAAGCGGGCGGGCTGGTCCGCAAGGCCGGCATCATGGGGATCGTGATTGCGGGCGGCGTCATCCGCCCCGGCGACGGGATTGCCGTCGAAACGCCGCCGGGCGCGCCCATCCCGCTGGAGCCGGTCTGACCGGCCTGCCGCAACTAAGTCTGCCTTCGCGCTTGCCAGCTGGGCGGCCCTCGGCCACTAGCGGCTGCAGCAAAGCATGGAGGAAACACGGATGAGCATGGATTTCAGCAATTTGTATTCGGTGAAGGGCAAGACCGTTGTGGTCACCGGCGGCTCGCGGGGGATCGGGGAGATGATCTCCGCCGGCTTCCTGGCCAATGGCGCAAAGGTGATCATCTCGTCGCGCAAGGAAGCGGCCTGTCATGAGACGGTCGAGCGGCTGAAGGGAGAGTATGGCGGCGAGATCTACGCCATCCCGTCCGATGTCGGCCAGATGGACGGAATCCTCCACCTCGCCGGCGAGATCGCGAAGAACGAAGACAAGGTCGACGTGCTGATCAACAATGCCGGCGTCGCCTGGGGCGCCACATTGGATGATTTCCCGGAGCATGGCTGGGACAAGGTGATGGACGTCAACGTCAAGGGCG
>JAGQRO010000030.1 GCA_020425315.1 Hyphomonas sp.
ACCGCAGCGGCCACCATCGCCGCCTGCGCCTCGCCCTCCGCGCCGTCAGCCAGCAGCGCCGCACCGTGATCGCCGATGAAGGCGGTCGTCGCCTCGCCCGCCGCAAACACCGGATGTTCGAGGCAATCGCCAAGGAAATCCTTGTTCGTCCTCAGCCCCATGGCCACCGTCTGCTCCAGCGCCGCCACCAGCCGGCGCCGGGCATCGTCGCGCGAGCTGCCATGCGCGATCAGCTTGGCGATCATCGAATCGTAATAGGGCGGCACCTCGAGCCCGCTGCGCAGCCCATGCTCCACCCGCACGAAACCGGCCGGCTCCCAGAGCGCCAGCACCCCGCTTTGCGGCATGAACCCGGCCTGCGGATCCTCGGCACAAAGCCGGACCTCGATGGCATGGCCGGAAAAGCGCACATCCTCCTGCGCCAGCGGCAGCGCCTCGCCCGCGGCAACACGCAACTGCAGTTCCACCAGATCGAGCCCGGTAATGGCCTCCGTCACCGGATGCTCCACCTGCAACCGCGTGTTCATCTCCATGAAATAGAAATTGCCCTCGCCATCGAGCAGATATTCGAACGTCCCCGCGCCCACATAGCCGATGGCCTTCGCCGCATCGACAGAGGCCTGCCCCATCCGCGCGCGCAGCTCCGGGCTCACGACGGGCGAAGGCGCCTCTTCCACCACCTTCTGATGGCGCCGCTGCACCGAGCAATCGCGCTCGCCGCAATGGATGGCATTGCCGTGCCGGTCGGCCATGATCTGGATTTCCACGTGCCGCGGATCGGCAATGGCCTTCTCCAGCAGCACCACATCATTGCCGAAAGCGCCCTTGGCCTCGGATTTCGCCGATTTCAGCAGCCCGGCAAACTCGGCCTCGCGCTCGACAAGCCGCATCCCGCGCCCGCCGCCGCCCGCCGTGGCCTTGATCATCACCGGAAAGCCGATGCGCCGCGCCTCTTCCAGAAGCGTCGCTTCGCTCTGGTCCTCGCCCTGATAGCCGGGC
This sequence comes from Hyphomonas sp., assembly GCA_020425315.1. Taxonomy (GTDB): domain Bacteria; phylum Pseudomonadota; class Alphaproteobacteria; order Caulobacterales; family Hyphomonadaceae; genus Hyphomonas. The sequence goes on from JAGQRO010000030.1 coordinate 1,000, forward strand.
ACGCAGGGCACGCCCGCCGCGATCATCAGCGCCTTGGCCCCGGCCTTGTCGCCCATGCTGCGGATCGCCTCCGCCCCGGGCCCGACAAAGACGATGCCAGCCGCCGCGCAGGCCACCGGCAGCGCCTCGTTCTCGGCCAGAAAGCCATAGCCGGGATGGATCGCATCGGCGTCGGTCACTTCCGCCGCCGAGATAATCGCGGCGACATTGAGGTAGCTGTCCGTCGCCGAGGGTGGGCCGATGCAGACCGCGTGGTCGGCCAGTCGGACGTGCATGGCATCGGCGTCAGCAGTGGAATGCACCGCGACTGTCTCGATCCCCATTTCATGCGCTGCACGGTGGATGCGCAACGCGATTTCACCGCGATTGGCGATCAGGATACGACGGATTGCCATGCTTGCAGCCTCCTCAGCCGATCACGACCAGCGGCTGGTCAAACTCGACCGGCTGCGCGTTCTCGACGAGGATCGCCTGGACCGTGCCGGATTTGTCGGCCGCAATCGGGTTCATCACTTTCATCGCTTCGATGATCAGGATTGTGTCGCCCGCATTCACCTTGTCACCCACGCTGACGAAATTGGCAGCGCCCGGTTCCGGGGCGAGATAGCAGGTGCCTACCATGGGTGATTTCATGGCGTTGGCGTGGTCGTCTGCCGGAGCAGGCGCGGCGGTAGCTGCAGCCGGGGCAACGGCTGTGGGTGCCGGGGCCGGTGCAGCCACTGCGACTTGTGCCGGGGCTGCAACAGCGGCAGGCGCGCTGCGCGAAACGCGTACCTTGCGGTCGCCATCTTCCACTTCGATTTCGGTGAGCCCGGTTTCCGCCAGCAGCTCGGCGAGTTCGCGAACCAGCTTGCTGTCAATATCCATGCCGGACTTGCGCCCGGCTGCGCCCTTGGTTTCGGCCATTTTGGTGCCTTCTTCTATCCTGTTGCTGCCAGTGCCTATGCGCGGGGCAAGCGGCGCTGGCAAGGGGGGAGGAGGGGTTTTGAGGGTTGCGCTAAAGCGCGGCGGCCTTTTCCAGCGCCACAACATAGCTGCGCGCGCCCAGGCCTTTCACACAATCCATTGCGGCCATGCCGACATAGGAGACATGGCGGAAGGGTTCGCGAGTTTCAGGGTCGGAAAGATGCACTTCGATCACCGGCGTCCGGATCGACTTGATCGCATCATGCAGCGCGATGGAGGTGTGGGTATAGGCCCCGGCATTGAGCAGCACTGCCTTGGCGCCCTCGGCCTGCGCTTCATGCAGCCAGTCGACGAGGTGCCCCTCATGGTTGGACTGGCGCATGTCGATCTCAAGCCCCAGCTCGCGCCCGCGATCTTCCAGCATTCCGGCAATATCATCGAGCGTGTCCGTCCCGTAAATCTCCGGCTCGCGCATGCCGAGCAGATTGAGGTTGGGGCCGTTGAGGACGTAGATGGTGTTGGTCATGCCATGCCCTTAGCCGCGCTGGTAACGTGCGGCCAAGGACGGAAATGAGTTTGGGATGGGATAATTGCGCGAAATTGTGTCTCGGTTAGCGCTCCACGCCCTTGACCTTCCCCCATTGCCGTGCGGCCGTATAGCCGAGGTAGCCGGTGCCGAAGAGCGCGT
>JAGQRO010000414.1 GCA_020425315.1 Hyphomonas sp.
AGGTGTGGATGCGCGGGCGGGCGGCATTCTTCACGGCCGCGGCGCAGCGGTCGATATCGTTCGGCGTCGAGCGGGCGAGGCCGCAGATGATCGCCTCTTTCGAGTTCTTGGCGATCTGGCTGACGGCGGCGAAGTCGCCCTCGGAAGAGGCCGGGAAGCCGGCTTCGATGACGTCGACGCCCATATCTTCCATCAGGGCGGCGAGTTCAAGTTTCTCGCCATGGGTCATGGAAGCGCCGGGCGACTGTTCGCCGTCACGCAATGTGGTGTCGAAAATTCGGATATGGTCTGGTTTGCTCATGGCAGGCGGCCTGGATGTTCGGAGTTTGGGGGCAAGGTCTCGATTTACCCCTGACCGCGCGCCTGCCCTCTAGCTATGGGCAGCCGGCACCGGCCAGGGGCCGGTAAGAAGCAGAAGTAGGGGCAAATTCTTGCGCATGGCGGTGTTATTCCGCCGAACGCTCCGAAATGTCAACCTGATCCTTGCCGATCAGCGCAACAGATTGCCTGCGGCTCTCGGCCCGGCGGCGCATCCACCAGGCAACGCCCGAATAAAGGCCCACAGCAGCCAGTGCCAGCCCGATCGCCGTCATCATGTTGCCCTGCAGCGCCGCCATCAGGCTGCGCCCGGCAAAGGCGATCAGCAGGATCTTCGGCAGGGAGCCCAGCCCCATGCCGGCCAGATACGGCCAGAACCGGGCGCGGCTGACGCCGAAGGCCATGTTCACCAGCAGGAACGGCCCGGTCGGCACATTGCGCACGACGGCGCTCGCCACGAAGGCATTGCGCCCGATGAAGCCGGCGATCCGGTTGGCCGACTTGCCGGCATAGCGCCGAAAGGCCGCCTCCCCCGCAAGGCGCCCGACATAGAAGGTCAGCGCGCCGGAACAGAGGGTCGCGATCCAGGAATAGGTCGCCCCCTGCCAGGGCCCGAACACGCCGACGGCGAGCGCAATCAGCGCGAATTGCGGCATGCCGATAAAGGCCGCAATGCAGAACAGGAGGATCAGCGCCGGCAGGCCCCAGGGGCTGTCGCCCATGCCGTCCATCCAGCCCTGCAGCGCCTGCCCGCTCGGCAGCACGCCGAGCTTGCCGAGGGCGAACACGACCAGCACCAGCGCCAGCAGCGCCCCGCCCATCATCATGGCACGGCGCGCCGGCTGTCCGGCGGCAGTCTGGGAAGACGAAACAGGATCGCTCATGCGGCAAGCGTGTGATCCTGCCGGCTGCCTGCGTCAAGCACGGACAGGCGGCAAAACTGGTGTTCAGATTGAGGCGGAGCACCCATCGCTAGGACGAAAGTTCGGAGATCGCCTTTGCCAGTCTTGCGGCGTCATTGTGGAAATCAGGGTCCGGTCGAAGCTGGATACCATTCCGCTTGACCAGATCCCGGATGTCAGCCGGCAAATGTTCTTCCCCCGGCATAGTCGCGCCACGCACGAAAACGGGAATGACCGGGATGCCCTTGGACAGCAATTCGCGCACTTCGATCCGCACGAAATCGTCTGCCCCATCGATCCGCCGGGCCGTACCGGCGGACGAGCCCAGCCAATCCGGGCCGATGATGACCAGGGCCAGCCTGCAATTCCTGAGATTGGCGTGAATCTGGTCCGCGAAGCTGAATCCAAGCTTCACTGAATCGACATCCTTGAACACGCGTTCCTTGCCGAACTTCGCTGTCAGGAAGTCATACAGGCGGCCGGCGATGTCGGCGGAATCCTCGCGCCGATAGGAAATGAATATGTCCTCGCCGGGTGCCTCTGCTGCCGGCTCCTTCATTGAAGGACGAGAGGAGGGCCGATAACCGGGCTTCCGCCGGAAAAAGGCAAAGTACAGGAGCGTCATGACCACACCTGCCGCAATCAGAACAGGCAGACCATTCCAATTATTGCTGGCAGGTTCCGCCCTCTGCGCGGCAGCCGTACCCGTGCCGAGCACATTCAACACGAACAGAAACACCGACAGATGGACGCAAAGTTTGGTCAGTACGCGCGTCATGTCCCCTCAGCTTCCCGGTTCAACCCGGACTGAATGCGTTCGAAACTGTTCGATTGCATGAAAGGGGTAGGATTGCCAATCGACGGCCAGATAAACTTTGTCGCGTCCCGGATTGGGTGGCGGGGCAAGGCCGTTACTTGCCCCACCGCTACTTTGCGTGCCGGACGCAAATCACCCGGTCACTCCGCGGCGCTGATCTGCTGGCGGTAGCGCACCGTCAGCTCGATGATGAGAGCCGTCAGGGCGTGGCCCGCCGCGCCGACCGTGACCCAGACCATCGGCCATTTCATGACCCATGACCCTGTCCCGATATTGATCCCGGCGAACACGATCAGCGCGAGGGCGCAGCCGCCGAGGGAGATGAACAGGCCGAGGCGCGTGCCGGCGATCAGTTTGGCATCCTTCTTCCGCATGATCTCCTCCGCTTCGGTTTCCGGGTCGACCGCCAGGGCCATGACATCGACATTGAAGGCCGCTGCCAGCGCCGTCATCGTCTCGCGCGAGGCGGGCTCGCCCTTCTCTATGCGCTGGATCGTGCGAAGGCCGATCCCGGCGAGGTCGGCGAGGTGTTCCTGCGACCAGTGACGCTC
>JAGQRO010000031.1 GCA_020425315.1 Hyphomonas sp.
GCCATGGCGAGGCCGAAGGCGACCGTCTTGCCGGAGCCGGTCTGGGCCGAGACGAGCAGGTCCTGGCCGGCGAGTTCCGGCGCCAGCACGGCGGTCTGGACCTGGGTGAGGCTGTCATAGCCACGATGGGCGAGGGCGTCGGCAAGGGCCGGCGGAAGGGAAGCTGGGGCGGTCATGGGCGCGCTTTCGGGCAGGGGTACAGGGATCGTCTTCGAGGCACGATCGACCTGTCAGAGGGATTTTGCGGCCCTATGACACGTTTTTGAGGCGCGCGCCATGGCATGCACGCAGGCGCGGCGGAGGATCATCGCGCCGTCTCCGCAATCCTGGCCGAAAGCGTTCTGGCTTCTTCCAGATCCGTTTCAGCCGCGCCCATAACAATGATTCGGACTGACTGGGTGTAACGCACGGCGTCGAGGATGCCCTCCGTCTGGCGCAGGGAGTCCAGGGTGGCCGTGACAAGATCTGCGTCTTCGAAAGGCGCGCACTTCGTGAAGGCACCATGTCCGGTCCTGTAGTGCGCGCCGGGAAAGCACGACTCCCACATATAGGCCTGGACGGGCGGGCTGTACTTGCTGCGGATCAATTCCCGAAGTGGCGGCTGGAATTGGTAGAATATCGCAAAATCGTCGATCCCGGCATAATAGTCCGCGATCTCCCGGCGGAGCTCGGCATTGCCCACCAGTCTGAACTGACCGGCACTAAGCAGTTCGTCATAGGTGACCCGGTTGGCTGAAAATGGCGTCCAGCCCGCCCGGTAGTAGATGATCTGAAACATGTCCCAGTCGCTGACGCCGACATCCTCTCCCTGCAGGAAGCGGTCGATCAGAACGGCATGTTCGCTTTCGCGCTGGAGATTGATCAGGTTCGCCTCGAGGAATTCTGCATCGCTGGCGATGTCGTCGCCAATGCTGGAGAGGTAAAAACTCCCGGAAATACGGTCCTGCCGGGCCGCGTTCCAATTGTTGACCTGCAGGCCGAGGAACACGCCGAGCACGACGATCAGCGTCTCGATGGCTACGGTGAACCAGTCCTGCTTGCGCAAGGCATCTGTCAGGCGGCGGAGGATCATGGCGCTTCCTCCGCGCCGAGGGAATGCAGCAGGTCAAGCGTGGTCTGGCGCGTACTCTGGAGGACTTGCCCATGAAGAATGGAAAACTCCATCATGGTGCGGAGCGTGCCTGCGAGTTCCGGCGTATCGCGGACCAGCGCCAGGAATTCCTCTTCCGGCATCTCTATGAACGGGCTGAGGCCCTGCTTCTGGCCGACAAATACGGCCTGGTTCCGGAACGACCTGAATGTCGTATTCTGCGCCGCTTCGACATCCTCCCATTGCGCGCGGTAGGCCTGCAGCTTCGCGACGAAGTCATGGTCGCGGACCAGGTCGAGGCGGCCGGTCGCCATCAGCGTGTCGAAGGCCGTGCTGTTCTGGCCGGGATACATGCGCACAACCGAAAGCGCCCACAGGTGCTGCTTGTCTTCATCCGACATTTCCGCCGGAGCGGCCATGCCGACCTGTCCGGTCGGGAAGGTCGCGACGTTAACCGGCAGCGCGATCGTGGCCGCCGGCGCCAGGCCCGCCCGGTCCAGCGTGTAATACGCGGCGCGGACATTGATCTCCGCCATGTCGATCCCGCTCTGCAGGTTCTGCGCATCGGCCTGCAGGTCGACGACGATGTTCTCAAGGAAATCCCGTTCGAGCGAGGCTTCGGCCCGGGACTCATTCCAGTTTCCGAGCTGGATACCGATGAAGACACCGAGCACGACGATGACGAAATCAATCGCCACCGCCACCCAGTTCTGGGCCCTGACATGTCCCATGACGCGCTGGAGCAGCATTCGTCCCCCCTCTAACCGGTTGAAATCACTATAAGCGCTTCCCTCCGGTGAACGCCAGCGGCCATCGGAGGAGTTCCGGCTGTGACGCCGGAAAGGCTGGCGGCGCGGGGCGGATTGGTGTTTGAGGGGAGCCGCACCGATTCCTCCCGGAGAGTTCCATCCATGCTGAGCGCCTTTTTCACCATCTTCACCACCGTGTTCCTGGCCGAACTGGGCGACAAGACGCAGCTCGCCACCGTGCTGTTCTCGGCCGACAAGGGCCATTCGCGCTGGCTGGTCTTCGTGGCGGCGGCGGGCGCGCTGGTGGCATCGACGGCGGTGGCGGTAGGCCTCGGCGCGCTGGCGGAGAAATACCTTGCCGCCGTGCCGCTGAAACTGATCGCCGGCATCGGCTTCATCCTGATCGGCCTGTGGACCGTGTGGGGCCACTTCCAGCCGGAAGCCTAGGCCGGCTTTTCGCAGAGCATCGCGACCGGCACGATGCGGCCGGCATCATAGTTCTGCTTCAGGTTCTGGAATTTCTGGCGGGCCGTCTCACCCATGATCAGGGCGAGCGTGATCGGCGGGCGGGGCCCGCCGGCCGCCTGCGCCGCGGCCTGCGCGGCAGCAGCAGCGAAGAAGGCATCGGCGAGGTCTCGGCGCGGCTCGGCCTGCGCGACGGTGAAGCCGGCAGCGGTGAGGGCGGCCTCATAGTCGCGCGGCGGGCGCACGAAGCTCGTCTCCGGCACGGTGGACCATGGCACCGGGAAGGTGAGGGGCGTCGCCTCATCCTCGCCGCGCATGATGTCATAGACGAGGAAGCGGCCGCCCGGTGTCAGCACACGGAAGACTTCGCGGAAGAGGGCCTCCTTCTCCTCGATGTTCATGCCGACATGGAACATCCAGGCAAGATCGAACTTCGCTGCCTCGAACGGCATGTCGAGGGCGCTGGCGGCGTGCAGGTGCACTTTGCCGTCCAGCTTCAGCCAGGCGGTGAGCGTGCGCCCGGCGCGGATGTAGCTCTCTGTGAGGTCCACGCCCTCCACCGTGCAGCCGAAGCGTGCGGCAGCATGGCGCGATGTGCCGCCCGTGCCGCAGCCGACATCGAGCGCCTTGTGGGCCGGGCGGATGTTCATCGCGTCCAGCAAGGCATCCGTCGCCGGGCGGCCGCCGACATGGAATTCCTCGACCGGGGCGAGCATCTCCGCCGTGACGGTTTCCGGTGTGGTGCCCGCATCAGCGAGCGCCGCCTCGATCCGGGCGATCAGGTCCGGGGCTTCATAGTGGCGGGCGACGGGCTCGCTCATGCGCCTCAGACGGAGACCATCAGGGTTTCGATGCCCCGGAAGAAGGGCAGGGCGCGCCAGACGACGTCCTGATCCGGCAGTTTCATGTCCGGGAAGCGCTCGAACAGTTTCACATAGACCTGCCGGGCCTCGATGCGGGCGAGGGGCGCGCCGATGCAGATGTGCGGGCCACCGCCAAAGGCGATGTGGCTGGCGCGCTTCTTGGTGATGTCGAAGGCTTCGGGCGCGTCGAAGGCGTCAGGGTCGCGATTGGCGGCGGCAAGGGAGCAGAACACGACCTGGTGTTCCTTCATCGGGCAGCCGGCGACGGATTTGTCCTTTTCCACGATGCGGGACGTGGCCTGCACAGGCGCCTCATAGCGCAGCACTTCTTCCACGGCCTGGGCGGCAAGGCCGGGATTGGCTTTCAGGGCGGCCAGCTGGTCCGGATGATTGAGGAACAGCCAGACGCCATTGCCGATAAGATCGGTCGTGGTGAGATTGCCGCCAACCAGAAGGGCCTGGAGGTTGATGAGGATTTCATCATCCGTCAGCGGAGCATCGCCAGCTGCCTGCAGCTGGACCATGTCGGTGATGAGGTCGTCTCCCGGCGCCTTGCGGCGGGCTTCCATCAATTCGGCGAAATAGGCATCGAGCGCGGTGCCGCCGGCCTCCATGCGGGCGGTTTCCTCCGGCGTGCGCACGGGGTTGAGGCTGAGGATCACGTCTTCCGACCATTGGCGGAAATCGTCGAGCCGGGCCTCGTCGACACCCAGGATGCGGGCGATCACGGTGACCGGCACCGGCACAGCGATTTCTTCCATCAGGTCAAAGGTGCCGCTGGCGGGCAGGGCCGCGATGGCGTCGTCGACGATCTGTTCGATCTCGGCCTTCATCCTGTTGATGCGGGCGTAAAAGGCCTTGGCGAGCGGCGGGCGCACGCGGGCATGGTCCGGATCATCCAGGAACAGGATGCTCGTGCGGCGGGCTTCTTCCTCGTCGCGGGCGAACTGGCGGTTGATGGAGCCTTCCTCGGCGCTCATCGGATTGCGAATGAAGGAGCGGTCGTTCACCGTTTCGCGGATGTCGCCATAGCGGGTGAGGAACCAGGTCTTGGCCATCTCGTCCCGCATCACCGGACAGGCCTCGCGCAGGGCTTTCAGCTTGGGATGCGGATTGGCGCGCGCATCCGGCATGAAGGCGCTGACTTCGATTATGCCCTGCGGTACGGGCACCTCGCCCTGATCGTCGGCCATGTTTGTCCTCCCGGGAACGGCATGCTTTTGAGCAGTCTAACACAGAGTGGGGTGGATTTCGCGGGTGTCGTGGGGGCAGGGCCCCGGGCGCACCTTTGCCCGGCTGGCATTTGCGTGTCGCGGGCCCTTGCCGTACTGGATGGGGAAACGGGGGTGGAGATTGTCCGGGGGGATCAGATGACCGAAAAGAAGACCGATACGCAGACGCCGGACCTGACCGCCGACATGCTTGCCGAAGACCTCTTTGGTCTGAACATCCGGGGCGTGAAATCGGTCTATACGCTGTGGGTCCGCCCGAGACGTTACTTTGAGGCCGCACAGACGCCGGACTGGGGCGGGAAGTTCACGCCGTCCATCCGATTGTGGCTTTCATTCTTCGCCATCTTCGCGGCCCTGAAATTCTGGTGGCTGGGCAGCAGCGACGGCATGACAGGCGCCTATGCTGCCGGGTTTGCCCAGGCCGGGCTGCAACTGCCCGCCGGGATGACATACGAAGAAGTCGGGGCGGAGGCCGTGCTCCTGGTGTTCGGCATGGTGCCCTTCCTGCAGATGTTTGCCATGCTTCTGCTGGCGCTCTTTTACCCGTTCTGGGGCAGGCCAATGACCCTCACGCTGAGGCAGCGCTATCTGTTCGGCGTCATTCTCCCTAGCACCAGCCTGATGCCGATCCTGATGACAATCATGATCTTCGTGCCGCAGAACATGATGACATTGTATGGGGTCGGCCTTGCCCTGGTTACTTTCCTGATCGATCTGCAGGCCGGATACCGGGGCGGGTTTGCGCACAGGAACGGCGCACAGCGATTCTGGCGCGCGGGGCTGCTGGCGTTCGTCGTAGTGGTGCTGAACACGCTGACCAGCGTAGGCGCCCAGATCGCGGGGATCATCTATATCAACCAGAAATATGCGTTTGTCCCGCCGGGGTGAGTCAGGGCCGCCCGTGCCACCGGCCCATCGGCGGTCAGAGCCGTTTGAATGGCATCGGGAGGGCGGTGGCGGTCGCCTTGGCGACAAGCGTGCCGTCGGGGTCGAAGCATTCGGCTTCCATGAAAGCGGCGGACTTGCCGAGGCGCAGGATGCGGGCGTCGACGAAGGCCTTGCCGGGCATCAGGCGTTTCAGGAAGCTGGTCTTCATTTCCAGTGTCGGGGCCGTCATGGTGACATTGGAGGCAATGATCACGCAGGTGCTCATCGCTTCGTCCAGCATGGCGGAGATGAAGCCGCCCTGCACGGCGCCGGTGGGGTTGGCGAAGGACGGGCTCACATCGAACTCCATCCGTATACGCATCTTGTCCTGCTCGACCTCGACCAGCGTCATGCCCAGCGTGTCGGAGCAGGGCGGGCGCTTCTTCGAGCCCTGGAAACGGGCCAGCATGTCAGCGTCGCTGAGGCGGGGCTTTTCGGTCTCTGACAAAGGTCCGGCCTATTTGCGCCGGAAGGCGTCGAGATTGACGACCGTGCCGGCCTCGTCGGCGGCGGGCTCGGCGTCATTGGCATCGGCCGGCAGTTCGGCGGCAGGCGCGATGACCGACTCGTCCTTGTTCGGCGCCTCGAAGGTAAGGCCGAAGCTGACCGACGGATCGACGAAGCGCGTGATCGCGGCATAGGGCACGTAGAGGTGCTGCGGCACGCCGGAGAATTTCAGCACGATCTCGAAATGGCCCTCGTTCACTTCGAGGTCCCAGAACTGGTGCTGGACGACGATGGTCATGTCGACGGGGAAGCGCTCGACCAGGTAGTCGGCCATGCGCACGCCCGGCGCCTTGGTGCGGAAAGTGATGTAGAAATGATGGTCGCCCGGCAGGCCGCCATTGGTCAGCGCACGCTTCAGCGCCTCGCGGACAACGCCGCGCATCGCCGCCTGAGTCAGTGCGTCATAACCGATATAGTCTGTCATCGCGTACAGCCGTCCCCGAGCCCATCTTCCACGGATGACTCACATTATTGCGATGCCTCTGCCGGGGCAACGGCCTTCGCACATTGCGCGAGGAAAAAGGCGCATTTCGCTCAGTCGCCCCCGGCGTGTGCCCCGCTCGCCTGAATGTGCAGCAGTGACTGCAGGGGGAAATCCTTCGCGGCGGGCATTTGAGGTTGCATCGGCTGGCCAGCGGTCCTGCGCGCGGCTAGGGTCGGCCAAAGGATACGGGAGAGACGGAATGCAGATGCCGGAAAAGGGCCGCGACTGGGCCGATGTGCGCGAGGAGATGATCTCGCGGGGCGGCGGCGACGCCAAATGGCGCAATGGGCGCACGGCGGTCTATGTCTTCAATGCCGGCCACGATGTGGAGACGGTGCAGCAGGAAGCCTACCGGCTCTACATGGCCGAGAACGGTCTTGGCCCGTTAGCGTTCCCAAGCCTGGCGCAGATGGAGAAAGAGGTCATCGGCATGGGCCTCGGCCTGCTGCACGGGCCGGAAGGGGCGACGGGGTCGATGACCTCCGGCGGCACCGATTCGATCACCATGGCGATGAAGACCGCGCGCGATTATGCCCGCGCACAGGGCAAGCCGCGTGAGGGGCAGAATGTCGTGCTGGCGCAATCGGCCCACCTCGCCTTCGACAAGGCCGCCCACCTGATGGACATCGAAGTGCGCCGCGTGCCGCTGAAGACGGATGGGTCTTTCGAGGCTGACCCGGCGGCCATGGGCGAGGCCGTGGACGGTGCGACGGTGATGATGGTCGGCTCGGCGCCGAACTTCCCGCATGGCATCATCGACCCGATCGCGGAACTGGGTGACGTCGCCGCCAAGAAAAGTGTCTGGCTCCACGTCGATGCCTGCGTCGGCGGTTATTTCGCGCCCTTCGCGCGGATGAATGGCGTGCCCGTGCCGGCCTTCGACTTCGAGGTGCCGGCCGTCCATTCGATGAGCGCCGACCTGCACAAATATGGCTATTGCGCCAAGGGCGCCTCGACCGTGCTGTTCCGGTCCGAGGAACTCTATGCCCACATGCCGTTCGATCTCGCCGGCTGGAGCGGGGCGCCGATGAAGACGCCGACGCTGGCCGGCACGCGGCCGGGCGGGGCGATCTCGGCGGCCTGGGGCGTGATGAACACGCTCGGCCAGGAAGGGTATCGCAAATTGCAGGGACAGGTCTGTGCAACCCGGGAGAAGATGGAAGAGGGCGTCAAGCGCCTCGGCTTCGAGATTGTCGGCAAGCCGATGCTGGGCCTGATGGCCTTCTATCATCCTGATGTGCACGCCTTTGCCGTGTATGGCGAAATCTACCGGCGCGGCTGGTTCACCTCGGTCACCAAGGAGCCGCCCAGCCTGCACCTGATGCTGAGCCCCAAACATGCCGAGGTGGCGGACGACTACCTCGCCGACCTCGAAGCAGGTCTCGCCGCCGTGAAGGCCGGGCAGGCCGGCCCGAAGGTGGAAGCGCGCTACAGCTAGGCCGGTTTTCATTGCCGGGGCCGCGCGATTGTGGCCTCCTCCCTGAAACAAGAAGAGGCTTCAGGGAGGGCCGGACGATGTTCAACAAGCTTGGGGCCGTGGCTTATGTGCTATGGGGCCTGCTGCACCTTGCGGCGGCGGCGGAGGGATTCCGCATGGCTGCGGCCGTGGAGGATGCGCTGATCCAGGGGCGCCTGTTCCAGAATTCCTGGAACCTCGTGATCTTCTCGCTGACCGCTCTCGGCGTCGGCGCGCTGATGAACTGGCGCGGCAGCCGCACGGGCTACTGGATCAACCTGATTGCCGTCTCGGCGGCGGATATCGGCTTCATCATCTTCGTGCTGGCGCCGGGCCTGATCCCGCTGTTTCCGGGCATCCTCGGGCCGGTCTTCTGGCTGCTGGGCGCGCTGTTCTCGACGCTTGGCCTGAGAGCGAGCCGGACTGCCTGAAGACCGGAGCAGGACGGGGGCGGAGGTCAGCCGTCATCGGCCCCCACATCTTTCCAGAGATGGGGCGGAAGCGTTGTCTTGAGAGAGCGGGCCGCGCGGCGGCGGTCGCGTTGGGCGTCAGGCTGCGGGGCAGCCTTGCGGCGAAGGCGCTGCCAGAGGGCAAGCACCCGGCGCCACCGGGAAAATCCAGTCATGTGAACCTGTTGCAATGAAGGAGTTGATGATGCGGGACGATGTCAGCGTCATGATTTGCTCCTTTCCTTGTTCGGGGTTCACCGGGATGCGCCGGCGCGCGGTCGGCAGGATATAGGGATGGTAAGTTGAATTGTCGAGCCGTGTGTGATCGGCTCGCGCCGAAACCGTGGAAAGGGACATTTCATGAGACTGACGACCATCGCTGCGGCGGCGCTTCTGGCCGGCTCGCTCGCCCTTGCCGGATGCGGCAAGAAATCCGGCGTGGAAGGCAAGACCGGCGACGAGATCACCGCGAAATCCTCCAATGACGATATCGGCGAGGCCTATCTCAACGAACTGGGCCGGATCGCGACGGCGCTTGAATCGATTGACGACGAGGCCAGCGCCAAGAAGGCGGCCAAGGAGATCAACGCCGCCTCCGAAGGCCTGAATGCCATGAAGGAGGAACTCGGCGACCTGGACGGCCTGCGCGCCGTGCAGATCTTCGGCAGCCGGCTGTCCGAGATGACCAGGACGCAGCAGCGCATCTCGGTTGCCATGTCGGACCTCTATTCCAACCATCCGGAATATGCCGAGCTGGTGGGTGACGAGATCGACCGCCTGAACGACTGAGGCGGGGAGCAACCCTCACGCGATTGTGTAGGCCCGTTTTCGCCCCGGCCTTGACCGGGGCGGGGCTGTCGGCGTCAACTCTGGTAACGCTAACAGGCGACCAGAGGGAGGACGCCATGACCGACAAGAACACGTCTCGCCGCACATTCCTACAGATGACCGGCGTGGGGCTCGCGGCCTCGCCCTGGCTGGCGGCCTGCGCCACGGCGCAATCCACCTCGATCCCGCGCCGCGCGCAGGGCATGCCCTGGCCGAACTGGGGTGAACTTCCCGAAACGCCGCCCGGTCCGCCCAAGGCCGGCAGCGTCGGCATCGCCGTGGTCGGGCTCGGCGGCTATGGCATCGGCAAATCCCTGCCGGCGGTGGCCGAGGCCGAGGGCACGCATGTCGCCGCTGTCGTCTCCGGCAATCCGGAGAAGGCCGCCAAAGTCGCCGCCGCCTATGGCCTGCCGGACGACGCCATCTACAGCTACGACACTTTCGCCCGCATCGCGGAGGATGACCGGATCGAGGCGGTCTATATCGTGCTGCCGACGGGCCTGCATGCGGAATGGACGGAATTCGCCTTCGCCGCCGGCAAACATGTGATCTGCGAGAAGCCGATGGCGCTGACGCCGGCCGAGTGCGAGCGGATGATCGCCGCCTCGAAGCGCGCGAACAAGAAACTGATGATCGCCTATCGCTGCCATTTCGAGCCCTACAATCTGAAGGCCACGGAACTGATGAAGGCAGGCGCGATCGGCGCGATCCAGACGATCGAGACGACGAACTGCTACACGGTCGGCACTGCGACGCCGGCCGATGACTGGCGGCTCGTCAAGGCGCTGACCGGCGGCGGGGCGCTGGAGGATTACGGCCTCTACGGCCTGCAGGCGACCATGTACCTGACTGGCGAAACACCCTCGAAAGTGATCGGCCAGACCGAGTGGCAGACGGAAGATCCGCGCTTCACCGAAATCCCGGCGACGACGCGGGCGGAAATCCATTTCCCCTCTGGCGCGGTGGCGAACCTGACCACCTCCTACAACATGCCCGGCAGCAACACGGTCATCGCGACCGGTACGGACGGCAAGCTGATCATGGACCCGGCCACCTATTATGACGGCAATGCCATGAAGCTGGTGAAGGGCGATGCAGAGACCGTCCTGACGCCCGGCGCGTCCAGCGTTCAGTTCTCCCGCATGGTGCAGCATTTCGCCGACGCGATCCGCAAGGATGTGGAGATCAAAACGCCGGGCGAGATGGGTCTGCGCGATTCGAAGATCATCCAAGCGATCTACAAGTCGGCGCAAACCGGGGAAGCTGTGACCCTTTAGGCGGTGTGCCCTCGCGTCAGATGACGACGCGGGGGCTGGCCGGATCGGCATGACGGGCTAAATTCGGTCGCCGAGGCTATCGGAGGGGCTCCGCCCATGATCACGCTGCACCATCTTGAGAAATCCCAGTCGATCCGCATCCTCTGGCTGCTGGAGGAGTTGGAGGTTCCCTACGAGGTCAAGCTGTATGACCGCGATCCGAAAACACGGCTCGCCCCGGCGGCCTACAAGGCGGTCTCGCCGCTCGGCACCGCGCCGGTAATCACCGAGGGCGAGGTGACGCTGGCCGAGACGAATGCCATCGTCGACTATATCTGCGACGGCCACGATACCGGCCGGCTGCGCCCGGCGCCCGGCACAGCGGAGCGGGCGGACTATCTGTTCTGGTTCCACGCCTCGCAGGGCAGCTTCCAGCCGCTGCTGACGAACTTCTTCGTGCTGAAGGCGATGACCATGCGGGCGCCCTTCCTGGTGCGCGGCGTGGCGAAAGGCATGGTGGACGGGCTGGACAAGGCCTTCTTCGGGCCGCGCCTTGCGGCGATGCTGAAAGAGATCGAACGAACGCTCGCTCAGCGGGCCTGGTTCGCCGGCGACCGGCTGACGGCGGCCGATATCGTGATGGGATACTCGATGGAAGTCGCCGCCCATCGCGGCGGCATGGACGAGGCGAATTTCCCGAACGCCCACCGCTGGCTGAAGCAGATGCACGAGACGCCGTCCTACCAGCGCGCATTGGAAAAGGACGGCAAGGGCACGATCCTGCTTTAGGGAAGTGATGACGGGTATGATCGTCCTTTTGCTGAACGGGCCCGGGAGCGCGGGTAAGACCAGTCTCGCCCGGGCGCTGCAACGGACCACAATTGCCCCCTTCCTGCATGTCCAGATGGACAGCTTCCTCAGCATGCTGCCACCCCGGCACGACAATCATCCGGATACGTTCTTCTGGGAAACCACACAGGAAGACGACGCGCCCACGACCCGGTATCAGACCGGACCGCTTGGCTCTGCGCTGATGCGCGGCTACCGGCGCAGTGTCGCCGCCCTTGCACACGAAGGCTGGAACGTCATTGCAGACGATGTCGCGACAGCCAATGACGTAGACGACTATCGCGCCGTGCTTGCCCCCTTCAGGTTCCTGACCGTCAAAGTCGAGGCTCCGCTTGCCGTGCTGGAAGCGCGAGAAAAAGCCCGGGGCGACCGCATGATCGGTCTGGCCCGGGACCAGTGGCAGCGGATCCATGCCGGTATCGACTATGACTTCTCACTCGATACGGCGTCGCTGACGCCTGATGCGGCGGCAAAGCGTGTCTGTGACTATTTCGGTATTTGACGGATGAGGCGCCCTGATTGCGGCGCTACTACTTCAATTCGGCGTCGAGGTTCAGCTCATAGCATTGTTCGCCGGGCGCCTTGCGGGCCTCACCGAGGCCGGGGGCGACGACGATGACTTCATTGTAGAGGTAATAGGGCGTCTCCGGGCTGGAAGTGGCGAAGTCCGCGCAGATATGGGTGACCTTGCCGTCGGAGCGTTTCAGCCGGAACGCTTCGTGCGTGATCGGGTCGGGCCGCATCGCCGCCGTGTGGCACAGGCGCAGGCCGCGCACGCCGGACGCGGCATGGGCGAATTCTTCCTCCACGAGGGACAGGTCTTCCGGAATGGCGCCGATGGACTGGTGGTAGCAGGCAAGGGCGCGGGCGGTTTCGGTGAGCGCTTCCAGCCGGGCGCGGTCTTCCTTCTGCTTGCGCGCCTCGCCGGGGCCGCCGGTGATGGCGATGCCGGCGATCACGGCAGCGACGACAATGGCGACGAGAATGGCGCCGAAGACGGTGTGGCGGTCAAATGCCATGGTCTTCGTCCCGCTCGGCATGGGTGATGAAATAGCCGAAGATCGCCCCGGCAATGCCGGCGACGACCAGCGACTTCAGGGCGAAGCGTGTCGTCAGTTCGCCGCTGAGGAAGCTGTAGACGAGCGAGATGGCATCGCCGACCAGCACGGCCCCGGCGATGACGAGGCTGATATAGATCAGCCATTTCCTGATGCGAGACCGCTGCAGCGCCGGATTGGACGCGCGCGCCTTCAGCAGGATGCGGGCGAGCCAGAGGAAGATCGGCGTGCCGACGATCAGGCCGGCCATGGCGCCGCGCATCTGGCGATCAGTCCAGGTTTGCCGGTAGCGTTCGTCATCGATCAGGTCCGGGAAGGCCGTGTCGATCAGGGCAAAGAGCAGCGCGCCGAGATTGTAGGCGACGACGCCCAGCAGGATGAAGAAGAGAAGGTAGAAGAAGGCTTCCCGCGCGGAGAGGTAGACCTGCGGCTTCGGCACGGCGACGGGGAAGGACACATCGGCAAAGGCGCCGAGCGCCTCGTCCACTTCCTCGGCGCGCCAGCCGGCGCCGGTGAGGGCGGCGCGGATGCCGGCCCGGTCCTGACCCTTTTCGAGCGCTTCCTTCACGAACGCAGTCAGCGTGCTGTTGGCCATGTCGGTCTCCCCCTCTTGAAAGAAGCATACAACCGGAAGGCCCGCGCGTCTTGCGGCGGCGCAATATTTCGGGGGGAAGGGAGAAGGTGGAGGCTTCTGTTGCCAGGCGCCTCCGGGCCCCGCCTAGGGGTCTGAAACCCTAGGAGTTAAAAGCGGAAAACATCCGACTGCTTACGC
>JAGQRO010000415.1 GCA_020425315.1 Hyphomonas sp.
CGCAAGGAACTCATTCGTTGAGCGATCAGAAGATCCCCTTCGAAGTCACGCGCGCCCGCCGGGCCGGGGCGCGGCTAGCGGCGGTGCAGGCACTCTATGCGATGGAGCAGACCGGCAAGTCCGCGAAGGAAACCATCCGCGCTTTCATGGAAGACAAGCTGGGTATCGGTCCGGATGAAGAGCCGGTCGAGGAAGCGGATCCCGATCTTTTCAAGGCCATCGTCAATGGCGTGATCGAAAACCAGGCCGCGGTCGACAAGGCGATCCTGGCGCGTCTCGCCTCAGGCTGGAAGCTGACGCGCCTTGACGCCACGATGCGGGCACTGCTGCGGGCCGGTGCGGCGGAGTTCATCATTCACGATCATCTGTCCCATGCGGTGATCATGGACGAGTACGTGTCGCTCGCACACGACTTCTTCGAGGAAGCGGAGGCGAAATTCGCCAATGCCGTCCTCGACAATGTCGGCAAGGATTTGCGCGCCTAGCCGGCTTCGCGGGCCCAGGCCCTGAGATCTTCCACGAACAATTCCGGTTGCTCCATGGCGGCGAAATGGCCACCCTTCGGCATGTCGGTCCAGCGCACGAGTTTGTAGGCGCGCTTCACCCAGGTCTGCGGCGCCGCAGTGTAGACCTTCTCGCCCGGGAAGTTTGCAAATGCCATCGGAGTCTCGCAGCGCACGCCTTCGGGCAGCTGCACTCCGCCTTCCTGGAAGAGGGCGTTGTAGTACCAGACACTCGTGCCGATGGCGTCATTGACCAGGTAGAGCATGACATTGGTGATAAGCTGGTCTGGCGTGTAGACGCTGAACAGGTCGCCGTCCTGCAGGTCTGACCATCCGTGGAATTTTTCGAGAATCCATGCCGCCGTTCCCACGGGGGAATCCATCAGCGCCATGGCGAGCGTTTGTGGCTTGGTCGCCTGCTCCATGAAATAGGCGCCCTCTGCCTGCATGGCTCCTGCCGTTTGCGCCAGCCATCTGCCTTCTTCTTCCGTAGCCGGAGTGGCCGGCGTTGGCCGGAAGCCAATCATGTTCAGGTGGATCGCGCGGCAGCCGCCTTTGCCATCATGGGCGCTGTGGTTCAGGCCAAGCCATGACGTGACAACGCTGCCCCAGTCCCCGCCCTGGGCAAGGTAGGTATCGTAGCCCAGCACCTTGCGCATCAGGTCGTCCCAAAGGGCGGCGGTTGCGCGCTGGCCCATCGGCGAGGCTGGCTTTTGCGAGAAGCCATACCCCGGTAGGCTTGGAATGATCAGATCGAAGGCGTCGTGGGCAGACCCTCCGTACCGGGAAGGATAGGCGAGCGGGCCGATGGCATCCCAGAATTCGAAATGCGACCCCGGCCAGCCATGGCTCAGGATCAGCGGGCGGCGCCCTTCCGCTTCGCCCACGACATGGACGAAGTGAATGTCCATGCCGCCGACGTCAGCCTTGAAGTTCGGATATTGGTTGAGCAGCGCCTCCTGTGCCCGCCAGTCATATGAGTTCAGCCAGTGATCGCAGATCTGGCGCAGGACGGGCGTGGACATGCCATAAGCAAAGCCCTGCTCGTTCGCCGGCGCCGGGAACCAGGGATAGGTCTCCACCCGGGCGCGGATGGCGGCGAGCTTCTCATCCGGGACGGATACGGTGAAGGGGCGTGGTGCATTCATGGCTCTCTCCCTTGGCGAGGAGCCTAGCGCACAGCCTCTGGCGTTACGATGGGTGACCCGGCGTCAGACCGAGAAGCTCGTCCCGCAGCCGCAGGCAGCCGTGGCATTCGGATTGTTGATCTTGAAGGCCGCGCCAATCAGCTCGGTCGAAAAATCGATCTCGGAGCCGCGCAGGAATTCGAGGCTCATCTCGTCGATGAGGACGCGGGCGCCGTCGCGTTCGACCATCAGGTCGTCCGGATTGGCCTCTGTCGCGAAATCGAACTTGTAGGAGAAGCCGGAACAGCCGCCGCCTTCCACCGACACGCGCAGATAGTCCGCGCCGTCCTGTTTTGCCAGAATCGCATTAATGCGCTTGGCAGCCGAAGCGGTCAGGGTCACATCAGGGGCCGTGGTCGTGCTCATGCGCCATAAGATAGGGACGTTCGTGCCAATGGAAAAGAGAGCTGTGTACGCAACGCGTCATGGAGACAGCCGGGGCCGCTACTATGACGAGGCTCCCTCGGCCACGCGCACGCCTTTCCAGCGCGACCGGGACCGGATCATCCACTCCACGGCCTTCCGCCGGCTGAAGCAGAAGACGCAGGTCTTCGTGGCCCATGAGGGGGACCATTTTCGTACGCGCCTGACGCATTCGCTGGAAGTGGCCCAGATCGCCCGATCCATCGCCCGCACGCTGGGGCTGGATGAGGATCTTGCCGAAGCGATGGCGCTGGCGCACGACCTCGGCCATCCGCCGTTCGGCCACGCAGGCGAGGACCAGCTCGATGACTGCATGAAGGAATTCGAGGGCTTCGACCACAATGCCCAGACCCTGCGGATCGTCACGCGGCTGGAAGTGCGATACCCGAATTTTCCGGGCCTGAACCTCACCTGGGAAATGCTCGAAGGCCTCGTGAAGCATAATGGCCCGCTGATCGGGGCTGATTCCGCCAAAGAGGACCTGCCGGCCGCCTTCCGGGAGTTCGCGCACCTGAAAGACCTGGAACTCGACCAGTATGCCGGTCCGGAGGCGCAGGTCGCCGCCCTGGCGGACGATATTGCCTATAATAACCACGATATCGATGACGGCATCGCAGCCGGCCTGTTCACTGTGGATGAGTTGCTGGAACTGCCCATCGTCGGAGAGGCGTTCCGGGGCGTGCAGTTCGAATTCCCGCACCTGTCGAACCGCATGGTCACATACGAGGCTGTACGGCGGCTGATCGGCATCTGGATCAACGATCTTGTAGACGAAACGCGGCGCCGGGCAGCCGCGCACAAGCCGGGCAGCGCCGCTGAGGTGCGGGCCATGGGCGAGCCGCTGGTGGCCTTCAGCGAAGAGCTTGCAGCGCGCCAGCGGGCGCTGAGGGCCTTCCTCTATGACCGCATGTACAAGCACTACAAGGTCAACCGCATGCGCTCCAAGGCGAAGCGGATCCTGGCTGAGCTGTTCGATGGCTTTTGCGCCGAGCCGGGCACGCTGCCCTCGCCCTGGCGGGAGGATGCGACGCAGGCCGACGCGTCCCGGCGGGCCAGAATCGTCTGCGACTACATCGCCGGGATGACGGATGGCTATGCCATCGAGGAACACCGGCGCCTGTGCGATCTCGGCTCCATGGGCTGATCGGCCCCATTTTTCGCAATTGCCTTACTGAACAGGGTCTTAAGGCCCGAAAGCGGCGTTTCGACAGCCGCCATTCAAGCCTCATTAACGAAACCCGCCTAAAAATTAACTTCAGGATTCTGCTCAGAAGGGACTGCCATGAGCCGCTATCGCAATGCCGATGCGTCGCCGTTCGAGGACGACTATCGCGGGTTTGAAATTCGGGACGATGAGACCGCGCGGGGGCCTCTGATCCTGGCGCTGGCGATCGGCGTCCTGCTGGTGTTCGGGGCGGTTGTCTGGAACACTTACCGGCAGGGCGTGCGCTCGACGGGCGCGGGAATCCCCAGCGTTCTGGCTGAAGCGCAGCCCTACAAGCGCGTTCCGGAAGTGCGCGGCGGCCTCGAAGTGCGCGACACGGAAAAGCGGTTCTACGACCAGATGGACGCCTCCGAGCGTGCTCCGGAGGTGGCTGGCGAGGGCGATATAGATGACTCTGCGGTCCTGCAGGGTGGCCCGCCGATCGAACTCAGGCCCGGTATGGATGACTCGTCCGTCGAGGGCGACGATCCCGAGAATGGCATGCCGAACGCCGTCGCCGATCAGGTGCGCGAACTGGCCGATCTCAGCCGCCCGGAAACCCGCACGACCATCGACGTTGCTTCCACATCGCCGGTCCAACTGCCGAAGTCCCTGCCGGCCCCGCCGAAGCGCGATCCGCTGCCAGCCTTCGCCTTTAACAGCGACGGGGACTATCTGGTACAGGTCGCCGCCTTCCGTACGCAGGATGCCGCTGAAACGGCGTGGAAGAAGGCCTCAGCAGCCCATCCGGACCTCTATCGCGGCGCCGGCAAGCGGATTCAGCGTGCGGACCTGGGCGCCAAAGGTGTATTCTACAGGTTGCGCATCGGTGCCTTTCTCGAGAAATCCGAGGCATCGGCCTTCTGCGACGCGCTGAAGGCCACTGGCGACAACTGCATCGTGGTATCGGGATAGTGCCCAAGGCCTGCATTCTCAGCGTATCCGGCGCCGTCCTAAATGAGGGCGAAGCTGCGCTGTTGCGGGCTCATCATCCGTGGGGCGTGATCCTGATGGGCCGCTCCTGCGTGTCGCGTGAGCAGGTGCGCCGCCTCGTTGCGGACATCTGGGAGGCAACCGGCCGCGAAACGTTGATCTTTATCGATCAGGAAGGCGGGCGCGTGGCGCGCCTGAAGGCGCCGGAATGGCCGCTGTTCCCGCGCGGGGCCGATTATGCGGCGCTCTATGCTGAAGACCCGGCCCTCGGCCGCGAAGCCTGCTGGCTGGGCCACCGGCTGATCGCGGCGGAACTGGCGGGGCTTTCGATCCATGCCGATTGCGCGCCGGTCGTCGACTTGCCCGTGCCGGGCGCTCATGACGTGATCGGCGACCGTGCTTTCGGCACCGAACCGGATGTGGCGGCAGATCTTGCGCAATCCGCCCTCGACGGCCTTGCCGCCGGCGGCGTCGCCGGCGTGATCAAGCACATTCCGGGACATGGCCGCTCCATGTCCGACAGCCATCTGGAGCTGCCGAAAGTCACCGCCGGCGATAATGAACTCGCCAAGGACTTCGATGCCTTCCGCCGCGTAGCCGGGGCGCCGATGGCGATGACAGCGCACATTGCCTACGAGGCCTATGATCCTGGCAAGGCGGCGACGGTCTCCAGCTACATGATTCGGGAGATCATCCGGGGCCGAATCGGGTTTGATGGCCTCCTGATGACGGATGATCTGGGGATGCGGGCGCTGGGCGGCAGCCTGACCGATCGCGCGAAGGCCGCGATTGCGGCCGGCTGCGATGTGCTCCTGCATTGTTCGGGCTTCCTGAAAGATCCGGCGGATATCCTGGCTGAGATGACGGAAGTGGCGGAGGCCTCCCCGGCGCTGGTGGGCAAGCCGGCCAAACGGGCGGCGGCGGCTGAAGCCATCACCCACCATGCCGACCCATTCGAACCCGCCACGGCGTGGCGGCGTTTCCGTGACTTCTTCCCGCAATTGGGGGCCGCTGCATGAGCGCCGATGCGATCACCATGGACACGCTCTCCTCCGACATGGAGGAGGCCGATGCCCGCGACATCTTCAAGGTGGATGTCGGCGGATATGAGGGCCCGCTGCACCTGTTGCTGGAGCTGGCACGCCGCCAGAAGGTGGACCTGCTGCATCTCTCCATGCTGCAACTCGCCGAGCAGTATCTCGTCTTCATCGAAGACGCCAAGAAGCGCCGGATGGACCTTGCCGCGGACTATCTGCTGATGGCTTCCTGGCTCGCCTTCATGAAGTCGCGCCTCCTGCTACCGAAGCCGGAGAAGATGGAAGAGGACGAGCCGACGGGCGAAGAGATGGCCGCGCGCCTTGCCTTCCGCCTGAAGCGTCTCGACGCCATGCGCGATGCGGTGAAGGAACTCGAAGCCGGGCCGATCCTCAACAATGTCATCTTCCTGCGCGGCACGCCGGAACAGCCGAAAGTTGTTCGGCATACGGAGTGGAATGCGAGCCTTTATGAGCTGACGCAGGCCTTCGGCACGATCCGCGACCGACGGGAGAAGGAACGCCCGCATGTCATCGAGCAACAGCTTGTGCTGCCGCTGGAACTTGCGCGCACGACGCTGCGGGCCCTGCGAGCACAGCTCAACCAATGGGCTTCGCTGGACGAGATCCGCATGACGCTGACCGATGTCGATCCGGAACTGCCGGATCGGTCGGTGACGGCAAGTGTATTTTCCGCGGCGCTGGAACTGGTGCGCGACGGTGAAGTCGACGTTCGCCAGGAAGGCCATTTTACGCCATTGTACCTGCGCAATGCGCAGCAGCCGGACCCGAACGGGGGCAGCCATGCTAATGTTTGAGACACCAATGACCGACGACGACACGCCAGAATCCAAACCGAGCGCGGTGACGCAGCTGGCCATGGCGTTCCGCCGGTCGGAAGAAAGCCTGCACGAAGACATGCAGGAGGCGCTCGCCGAAGGCGTGCGCCGGGCTGAAGCCGTGCTGTTCGCGGCGGGTGAGCCGCTGTCGGCGAACCAGATCGCCGAAATCCTGCCGCACGGCGTGGAAGCAGCTGATGTGCTGATGGCGTTGCGGGCGATCTATGTGAACCGCGGCGTGAACCTTGTCGAAGTGGCCGGCAAGTGGCGCTTCCAGACGGCGGGTGATCTTTCCTACCTGTTCGTCGAAGAGCGCCAGGTGCAGAAGAAGCTCAGCCAGGCGGCTCTGGAGACGCTGGCGATCATCGCCTATGGCCAGCCGGTGACGCGCGCCGAAATCGAAGCGGTGCGCGGTGTTGCGGTTTCGAAGCCCGTGCTCGACAATCTCATGGAAACCGGCTGGATCAAGATCAAGGGCCGCCGCAAGACGCCGGGCCAGCCGCTGACCTATGGCACGACGGACCAGTTCCTGGAGCATTTCGGCGTCGAGAGCCTCGACACGCTGCCGGGCAAGGCCGACCTCGAAGCCGAGGGCCTTCTGTCAGATGTGATCCCCAAGGGCTTCCAGATGCCCGACGAGGAAGCGCTGAGCGAGGAAGAACTTCTGGTCGATGCCGGCGGCGACACCGAGGAAATCGGATCCTTCGTGACGGACTTCATGGATGAGGGCGAGGCGCCTGAAGCCGAAGCGGTCGATGATCCGCAGGCGGAGGAAGTGGTAGAGCTTGCCGGTGATCTGGCGGATGAGGCCGGCGAAGTCGCGGACGCCCTTGAGGTGGACGAAGACGACGATGATGCGGACGCCGGTGAGGTCAGCGTGTTCTCCTACACGCGCGCGCCGGTACGTTCGGCGGAAGACGATCAGGAATTTGACCGCGATACGGTGAAGGCGGCCGTGATGCGCCTGCGCGGCGAGGAACGCACACCGGACCAGCCGATGTCCGACTGGGACGAGGACTGAGGCCTAGATCGCCGGTTCGTAGCGGTAACGCCGCTCATCGTCGAACAGGCCGAGGATGTCCTCCTCCTGCGTGCCGAGCCCGATATTGTGAATGATGTAGGGATGCCCGGCCGGGGTCATCCTGTCTGACACGATGCCGATATGCGGCAGGTTGCCCGTAAGGCGCATCGTGTAGAGGTCTCCCGGTTGCCATTCCGAGCGAGAGGCGGGCGCGGTGAATCGCTCGCCATGACGCTCGAAGAAGTGCTCCAGGTTCGG
Organism: Hyphomonas sp.; assembly: GCA_020425315.1. Lineage (GTDB taxonomy): Bacteria > Pseudomonadota > Alphaproteobacteria > Caulobacterales > Hyphomonadaceae > Hyphomonas. Next base: position 7,403 of record JAGQRO010000415.1, read on the forward strand.
CACGCGGCGATGGTCGATATTGCGGTCTGGCCGGGCAAGGCCCCAGATCTTCGGATAGGCGGCAAATGCCTCGCCCATGTCTTCATGCACGCGGCTCTGCAGGTCGATATCGAAGGCATCGCGATAGGCGCGGATGACAACATCCGTGCACACACCGGTCGAGCGGTCGATGTCGCCATTCGGATAAGCAAGGCGCACATAGGCCGGGTCGTAGGAGCGCGTGACGCCGATCTGCCGGCGCGCCGCCATGGCAAGGCGTGTCCCGAACGGAAGGACCGGCTCGCCTAGACGGGCATTCACCAGGGGCAGGGCGAGCGGAACGGCAAGCAGCTGGCGGCGCGTGAACATGGCGCATGCCACCACGCGGTTCTGGCAGATTTGCGGCGAAATCTAGAAACCGTGGAGTTCGGCCATTTCTTCAAGGCTCGCCCGTTCGGCGCGCAGCGTATTGACCGGATGGCTTTTATCCGGCTTGCCGACAGCCATGCCGCACCAGATCATTTCGGTCGGGGCGAGCTTGAAATGCTCTTTCAGGGCCGGGCGCATCATGCCCCAGCATTCCTGCATGCAGGTGCCCCAGCCGCGCTCCTCGGCCAGCAGGGCGAGCGTCTGCAGGTACATGCCGGTATGGCCCCACTGGCCATGGCCCATGCGTTCGTCGATGACGATGAACAGGGCGAGCGGGGCACCGAAGAAGCGGAAATTGTTGGCGAACCAGGCGAGGCGGGCGGGCCGGTCTTCGCGCGGGATGCCGAGCGTTTCGTACATCATCTCGCCCACGCGGCGGCGGCGCGCTTCGTAGGGCTCCCAAAGATCCTTGGGGTAGATCGGCCGGTCGGTCTTCTGGCCGCGCGGATCGGCGCCGAGGACCTGCCCGCCGAGGGCGATGACATCCTCCAGCGCCTTGCCGGTGACGGCAATCGTGCGCCAGGGCTGGACATTGCCGCCGGACGGTGCGCGCTGGGCTTTGTTCAGCCAGTCGCGCACCTCGGCTTCGGACAAGGCATCGGGCAGGAAGGCGCGGGTGGAAATGCGCTGGTCGACTGCGGTGGAAACATCCATGAAAAAACCTCCCGTCAGGCATCTGACGGGAGGTCTAATGGCTTTTCGCCGGGTCAGCCAAGCGGCTTATTTCGGGTGCAGGATCACCGGCATCCAGGTGTAGCCGTGCACGAAGCCGCCGGACGTGTTGGACGGCTCGTCCAGAACTTCGATATGTTCGAAGCGCTCGAGCAGTTCCTGCCAGAGGATCTGGAGCTGCAGCTCGCCGAGACGGTTGCCGACGCAGCGGTGGATGCCGAAGCCGAAGGAAAGGTGGCGGCGGGCATCCGGACGGTCGATGATGTAGTCGTTGGGCTTGTCCCAGAAGGCTTCATCGCGGTTGCCGGAGATGTACCACATGGCGACCTGGTCGCCTTTCTTGATCAGCTTGCCGGCGAGCTCGACATCTTCCAGAGCCGTGCGGCGCATGTGGGCGAGCGGCGTCTGCCAGCGGATCGTTTCCGACACCATGTTCGGGATCAGCGAATGGTCGGCTTTCAGCTTCTCGAACTGTTCCGGATACTTGTTGAGCGCATAGGCCGAGGCGGTCATCGTGTTGCGGGTCGTGTCGTTGCCGCCCACGATCAGCAGGATCACGTTGCCGAGCAGTTCCATCGGCACCATGTTGCGGGTCTTTTCGCCATGGGCCAGCAGGCTCATCAGGTCGTTCTTCTGCGGGATCGCCTGGCGTTCCTGGAAGATGCCCATGAACGTCGTCAGGCATTCCAGCATCTCGCGCTTCCACTGCTCCTCGCCGCCCGGGCAGATGTCCGGGTTGTTCATGTTGGTCACGATATCGGACCAGTGGGTGAGGTCGCGGCGACGCTCGAACGGATAGTCGAACAGGGTGGCGAGCATCATCGTGGTCAGCTCGATGGAGACCTTGTCGACCCAGTCGAACGGCTCGTTGACGGGCAGGCTGTCGAGCAGGCCCTGCGTGCGCGAACGGATCAGCGGCTCATACTCTTTCAGCATGTTCGGCGCGACGGCCGGCTGCACGGTCTTGCGCTGTTCGGAGTGGCGGGGCTCGTCCATGGCGATGAACATTGGCATCTCGAAATCCTCAAGCGGCTGGCCGAGGGTAATGCCGCCATGCTCCCAGCTGGAGGAGAAGCGCTTGTGGTCGGTGTCGATCGCCATGATGGTCTCATAGCTGGTGACGGACCAGTAGGGGCCGACAAAGGAGTCCGGCGTGAAGTGGACCGGGTCTTCCTTGCGCAGGCGCTCGAAACGGTCCCACATCTTGTTCT
>JAGQRO010000032.1 GCA_020425315.1 Hyphomonas sp.
CCGGTCATCTCGAAATGCACCCCGCCCGGATAGCAGCCTTCGGCATTCAGCACGTCGATGAACTGGCGCACTTCCGACAGGATACGGTCGACAGGACGGGTCTTGTAGCCGGTCTCGGTCTTCAGCGTGTTGCCGTGCATCGGATCGCAGGACCACACGACCGTGCGCCCGCTCTTCTTCACGGCGCGCGCCAGTTGCGGCAAGCCACCCGCCACGCCTTCGGAGCCGAAGCGCGAGATCAGCGTGATGCGTCCGGGCTCGTCCGTCGGGTTCAGCGTGTCGATCAGGCGGATCAGCTCGTCGGCCTCAAGGCCGGGGCCGCATTTCACGCCGATCGGGTTCCTCACGCCCTTGCAGAAATTGACGTGGGCATGGTCGAGCTGGCGCGTGCGGTGGCCGATCCACAGCATGTGGGCGGAGGTGTCGTACCAGTCGCCCGACGTGGAATCGACGCGCGTCATCGCCTCTTCATAGCCCAGCAGCAGGGCCTCGTGGCTGGTGTAGAATTCCACCTGCGCCATTTGCGGCACGCTATCGGCGTTGAGGCCGACGGCCTCCATGAAGCGCAGCGAGGCAGAAATCTGGTCGGCCAGCTTCTCATAGCGCTCGCCCTGCGGGCTGCGGTCGACGAAGCCCAGCATCCAGCGATGCACGTTGGCGAGGCTGGCATAGCCGCCCTGGCTGAACGCGCGCAGCAGGTTCAGCGTCGCCGCTGACTGCGAATAGGCCTGGATCAGGCGGTCCGGGTCCGGGATGCGGCTTTCCGGCGTGAAATCCATGCCATTGATATTGTCGCCCCGGTAGGAGGGCAGCGTCACGCCATCGATGGTCTCGATGGGTTCCGAACGCGGCTTGCCGAACTGGCCGGCGATGCGGCCCACTTTCACCACGGGCTTGGCCGCCGCGAAGGTCAGCACGACGGCCATCTGCAGGATCACGCGGAACGTGTCGCGGATATTGTCCGGGTGGAATTCCTTGAAGCTCTCGGCGCAATCGCCGCCCTGCAGCAGGAAAGCCTTGCCGGCCGCAACCTCGCCGAGGCGCGCCTTCAGGCGCCGGGCCTCGCCCGCAAACACCAGCGGGGGAAACGATTTCAGCCGCGCCTCAGCCGCAGCAAGGGCTGCAGGATCCGGATAATCCTCCGGAATGTGCTTGGCCGGCAGTTTCCGCCAGTCGGAAGGGGTCCACGTGCTCATTATGTGCTCCAATCTGGGCTGCATAAATCACATGGCAGCGCCCTGCTCAAGTTTCACCATAATTTCACAGCACAAAGCTGGCGGAATCACTCGCCCTTCCCTTAAAAATCAAGGCAGGGCGCGCTTGAAGGACCGAGGCGAAACCATGTCGCACGTCTATGTCAGCCATGCCCCGGTGGATCTCGACGATCTGCTGAAGCTGCACGAGGCCCTGCGGGCGGCCTCCATCCCGGACTGGTATGCCCCGGATGACTCCAATGACCGCGACCGCAACAACCGCGCGATTGACGACGCCTTTGCCATGGTCGTGCTGGTCTCGGCCGCCTCGGTGCGCTCGAAAACCGTGCGCCAGGATGTCGAGCGGGCGAAGGCTCGCGGCCTGAAGCTGATCCCCTACCAGATCGACAAGGCGCGCCTGAACGGCTTCTTCAAGCAGGAAGTCCAGCCGCATCTGCGCCTGTCGAACGCGCTGCCGGACGGGCTGGACCAGCTCGTCGGCGAAGTGCGCGGCGCCTATCGGCGCAAATGCCCGGTGATCGCGGTGATGAACCTCAAGGGCGGTGTCGGCAAGACGACCGTCTCTGCGCAGGTGTTCGGCGCCTGGCACGGCCATATCGGCGGGCGCGTCCTGCTGATCGACCTCGACCCGCAATACAATCTCACCCAGACCTTTTTCCCGATGGACTTTGCCGACGAGAGCGCGGCGAAGGACCGGTCTGTGATCTCCCTGTTCGAACGCTCGCGCCTGCATGCCCGCGATGTGGTCAGCCCGGCGGAGAACTGGCTGGGCCTCTCGACTGAGCCCTTCGCCCCGGTCGCGCGCACCTCGCTGGCGCATGATTTGATGGCCGGTCCCGGCGCACCGTCCAGCCGGCTCGACCTCATCTCCGGCCAGTTCGAACTCTCGAAATACGCCTTCGCCACCGATGTCGCGAAGCTGGAACGGATCAAGACGCACTTCCTGCGCACGGTGGAATTCTATCGCAGCGAATACGACCTCATCGTCTTCGACACGAACCCGAACGCCACCTTCCTAACCCGCTGCGCGCTGGAGGCCTCAGACCGCGTGCTTGCGCCGATGCATACGGACATCTATTCCCTGCGCGGCGTGAAACTGCTCCACCAGGTGATCGCCGAACAGGTGGACCCGGCCAAGCGCCCGAAGTTGTCGGTTCTGTTCAATGCGGTCGGCCGCTCCGAACAATCCACATTCGAGGCCGATGCCCGCAATGGCGCCTTCGATGCCGTGGCCGGATTCCCCCTGTCGAAAGCCCTGATGCGGTCGGCGCTGCCGCTGTCGCGTCACCTCTCCGTGCGGGCGCCGAAGGAGGACGATCCGGCCTGGCGGCAGCTGACCATCCATGCCGGGCGCGGCGGCGGGCTGAAGCAGATCCGCGAGAGCCTGAAGACGATCGCGCTGGAACTGAGCGAACTGGAAGCGGCCGCCTGAGGCCTCAGCCGGTCACTTCCGGCACCCATTTCGTCCGCATCGTGACGAGTTCTTCGGCCGCCGACGGGTGCAGCGCGCAGGTGCGGTCGAAGTCCGGCTTGGTGACGCCCATTTTCACGGCAATGCCCACGGCCTGGATGATCTCGGCCGCATCGTCGCCGACAATGTGCACGCCCAGCACGCGCTCATCCGACGCACGCACCACGATCTTCATCATGATGCGGGACGTGTCGCCATTCAGGGCATTCTTCATCGGGCGGAAATTCGTCTTGTAGATATCCACGGCCCCGTGCGCCTTGCGCGCATCGGATTCCGACAAGCCCACCGTGCCGACTTCCGGCTGCGTGAATACGGCGGTCGGAATGTCCGCATGGTCGAAATGCCAGGGCTTGTCGTAGAATTCGGTCTCGGCGAAGGCATGACCCTCACGGATCGCCACCGGCGTCAGCGCCACGCGGTCCGTCACATCGCCCACAGCCCAGATGTTCGCCACATTGGTCTTCGACCATTCGTCGACCACGACCGCGCCCTGCCCGTCCAGCGCGACGCCTGCCGCCTCGCAGCCAAGGCCCTCCGTATTCGGACGGCGCCCGACGGCCATCAGCACGACATCGGCATCGATATGCCCGCCCTCACTCAGCGTGATGCGCAGGGGCAGGTCCGCATCGTCCCGCTTGTCGATCCGGTCGAATACGACGCCTGTGATCACGCGCACGCCGGCATCCTTCAGCCCCTCATGCACGGCGGTGCGCACATCGGCATCGAAGCCGCGCAGCACTTCCTCGCCGCGATAGACAAGACAGGTCGGCACGCCCAGCCCGGCGAACACATGCGCAAACTCGACCGCGATATAGCCGCCACCGGCAATCACGATATGCTTCGGCAGCTCTTCCAGATGGAACACTTCGTTCGAGGTGATCGCGTGCTCCACGCCCGGCAATTCCTCCGGCGAGGGCCGCCAGGGCCGCCCGCCGACGGCGATGAGGATCTTCTCCGCCGTGATCGTCTTGCCGCTGCCTTTCAGGCGCAGCGTGTGCGCGTCCACGAACTCGGCGCGCTCCTCGTAAATCTCGACGCCGGCATTCTTCAGGTTACGGAAATAGATGCCCGACAGGCGGTCGACTTCGGCATGCATCGCGGCGGCGAAAATGCCATGGTCGTAGCTGACATTCTCCGCCGTCCAGCCATAGCCGGCGGCCTTCTTGATGTCCTTGCCGTAGCGGCTCGCATAGACCATGAATTTCTTCGGCACACAGCCGCGAATGACGCAAGTGCCGCCCATCCGGTATTCTTCGGCAATGCCCACCTTCGCCCCGCTGATCGCCGCCAGCCGCGCGGCGCGCACACCGCCGGAGCCGCCTCCGATCACAAACAGGTCGAAGTCGTAAGCATGCTCAGCCATGGGCAGGGTCCTTGAAGGAAAAATCGGTCAGGTGCGGGATATGAGGTCGCGCCCGCAACAATTCAAACTCAGAATTCGAAGACAGTCGCGCCGTTCTCATTGCCGATGATCACGGTGCGGGCGATGCCGATAAACAATCCGTGTTCGACGACGCCCGGCACATTGGACAGCCGCGCGGCCAGCGCCTCGGCATCCGGAATGCGCTGGCAGTGGCAGTCGAGAATATAGTTGCCGCCATCGGTCACCACCAGCCGGCCGCCGGGCTGGGCACGCAGCTCCACACGCGGCCGGTCGACCCCGCTGTCGACGAGCGCATCATAGACCTTCTTCGCGGTGATCGTGTAGCCGAACGGCGTCACTTCCACCGGCAGCGGGAACTTGCCGAGGCGCTCGACCTGTTTCGACGGGTCGGCGATCACCACCATATGGTCACTGGCATTGGCGATGATCTTCTCGCGCAACAGGGCCGCGCCGCCGCCCTTGATGAGATAACCGTTGGGGTCCACCTCGTCGGCGCCGTCCACGGTGAGATGGATACGGTCCACCTGTTCGAACGGGATCAGCGGCACACCGAGGCTCTCGGCCTGCCGACGCGTCTGCTCGCTCGTCTCGATGCAGCGCACGACCAGGCCGTCAGCCACTTCCTCGGCCAGCAGTTCGACGAAATATTTCGCCGTGGAGCCGGTGCCGAGACCGATGGTCATGCCATCCTCGACAAACTCCATCGCCGCATGGGCGGCATTTTCCTTTTCCAGCTCGTTCGCCATCGCCGCTCAGCCCTTCTTCTTTTCAGCCTTCTTCGCCGCCATTCGTGTACGGAATTTCGCCGCCCAGCCGGCGATATCCATCTGTTTTCCGCGCGCCACCGCCAGTGCATCCGGCGCAACATCCTTCGTGATCACGCTGCCGGAGCCGACATAGGCGCCCTCGCCAATGGTCACCGGCGCCACCAGCGCGGAGTTCGAGCCGACGAACGCCCCGGCGCCCACGGTCGTGGAATATTTCAGGAAGCCGTCATAATTGCAGAAGATCGTGCCCGCGCCGATATTCGCGCCGGCGCCGACCGAGCCGTCGCCCAGATAGGCAAGATGGCTCGCCTTGGCGCCTTCGCCCATGGTCACATTCTTCACTTCGACGAAATTGCCGATTTGGACGCCGGCCTCCAGCACCGCGCCGGGGCGCAGACGCGCAAACGGGCCGACTTTCGCGCCAGGGCCGACCTTGGCACCTTCGAGATGGCTGAACGCGCGGATTACGGCGCCCGACGCCACCTCCACGCCCGGCCCGAAGACGACATTCGGCTCGATCACCACATCGGCCGCCACCACCGTGTCATGCGCGAAGAACACCGTTTCCGGCGCCACCAGCGTGACGCCGCCGGCCATCGCTTCGGCCCGCCGGCGCGCTTGGAAGATGGCTTCGGCCTCGGCAAGGTCCGCCTTGGAGTCGCAGCCGATCAGGTCTTCCTCGGCACAGCGCACGGCCCGGCAGGTGCCGCCTTCGGCCCGGGCGAGGCCGACCAGATCGGTCAGGTAATATTCGCCCTTGGCATTGTCGTTTGTAACTTTTTGCAGCAGCCGGAACATGGTTTCGGCACTCCCGGCCATGACACCGGAATTGCAGAGCGTGATTTCGAGCTGGTCCGGGCTCGCCTCACGCGCTTCCACGATGGCTTCCAATTCGCCTGATTGGGATGTCACCAGCCGGCCGTAGAGGCCGGGCTCGGCCGCGTCGAATCCCAGCACGCCGATCGCTGCGCCGGTGCCGAGGGAGGCGAAAAGGTCATCGATCGCGGCCTTCGGGATCAACGGACTGTCGCCGTAGAGGACCACAAGGTCACCTATATCGCCCTCCAGAGCCACCTCGGAGCAACCGACTGCGTGGCCGGTTCCCATCGGCGGATCCTGGAATGCGACTCTGATATCCCCGCCCAAAGTCGCCAGATGGTCGATCAGCACCTGCTGGGAGGGGTGCACCACCACCACGATGCGCGAACAGCCCACCTGACGGGCCAGGTCCACCGACCAGTCGACCATCGGCCGACCGCCCACAGGATGCATCACCTTGGGCAGCGCGGACTTCATCCGCGTCCCCTTGCCTGCTGCAAGGATCACTGCAGCGCGCTGGCGTGTCGGCTGTGTCATGTGAAGCCCTCTCGCTTTCAGATGCCCCATCGCCTAGACCAAAGGCCGATTCAAGGCGAGGGGCGAAGAGGAATCGGGCAGATCATGGAAAAATGGCTGAATGGCTGGACCATCGTGTTCGATCTGGACGGAACGCTGGTCAATACGGCGCCGGACCTGCTGAACGCGCTGAACCATGTGCTGGAACATGCGGAGCTGGAGCCGGTCGGGCTGGAGACCATCGCCACCATGATCGGGCATGGCGCCAGGGCGATGATCCGCCAGGGCATGGCGCATCAGGGTCATGCCCCGGAGGAGGCCCAGCTGGACGATCTGTTCGAGCGCTTCCTTGTGCACTATTCACAGCACATCGCCGTCGGCTCGCATCCGTTCGAGATGGCCGTGGAAGTGCTCGATGGCCTCGCCGGCGCGGGCGCCGTACTGGCGGTCTGTACCAACAAGAAACAGAACCTGTCCGACCAGCTGCTGCGGGAACTCTGCTGGGCTGACCGTTTCGCCGCCATTGTCGGCGCCGACAGCGTGCCCTCGCGCAAGCCCGACGGGGACCATATCCTGCGCACCATCGTGGCGGCCGGCGGCGACGCAGGGCGCGCCATCATGGTCGGCGACAGCCGCACAGACGAAAGGGCAGCCCGGCATGCCGGACTGCCCTTCGTATTCGTGCCATTTGGCTATGAGGTGGAATCTGAGGAGGAAATTGGCGCTGACGCCGTCGTGACCCACTACTCAATGCTGGCTTCGGCGATCTCTCGCCTGGTCAGTTAGGCCATGGCTTCCGTGCGAGGACGGTAGCTCGGGCGGCCGGCAGCTGCATCAGCGTTGATGCGGCGGCGGGGCATCCCGTTCACCATATTGCTGCGCACGTCCGTACGGGCGCTGCGCATTGCCGGAACGAAGCCGGCGTCGACAAGATCGACATCCACTTCGTAGCCACGCTCTGCCCAGTAAGCAGCAATTTTCTCGCGGAGGCGCTTCGCGCCTTCTTCGTCACACCAGTCTTTCATTTTTCTCTCTCTCCAGGCCGTTTTTTTTGTTCAGGGCGTTACCGCCCTCGCCTGTCCTTCTTAGGGTTACATCTGCGAGCCAGAGCGGCTCGTCTTGTGTGACTGCAAAATGACAATGTTGCAGCGCAATCTCAAGACCTATTTCGAATGAAACCCGCGCAATATTTCAAGATGAACAGATGTTCAGAATGAACAGATGTTCATCGAACTTGTTAGCGCCAACACAAATCCGGCGCATTCTGTAAAAAAACGCAAAGGCATTACAAAAGGCCTGTCCTGCATATTGGGGACAATATGCAATCCGATTGCAAAGGGGCCGGAACAGGAATTCCCGCATACTATGCGAAAACGTATGGGTTTGCATGGCAGCTATGACGCAAGCGAATTCTGCAGTTGGACTGCATGTCCCGTAAACGGGGGACGCAAACCCGCTTCAGCGCCTTCAGCTATCCGTGCTTGACCTCGCGACTCAGTCAGATTAACCCACCGTCTCTCTCCGGGGACGGGCGATTAGCTCAGCGGTAGAGCAC
>JAGQRO010000033.1 GCA_020425315.1 Hyphomonas sp.
AGCGGATGTATGTGCACAAGGACATCTACGAGCCGCTGAAGGCCGCGCTGGTGGAATATGCGAAGACCGTGAAGGTCGGCGACGGCTCAGAGCAGGGCACGCAGATCGGGCCGATCCAGAACAAGGCGCAGTACCAGCGCGTGCTGGACCTGATCCAGGATTCCAAGGACAAGGGCTACAAGTTCCTGATCGGCGGGGAAGCCTCCACCGCGCCCGGCTATTTCGTGCCGGTGACGATCCTCGACAATCCGCCGGAAGATGCGCGCATCGTGCAGGAGGAACAGTTCGGGCCGGTGCTGCCGCTGATGTCGTTCGACAATCTCGATGAAGTCGTCAGCCGCGCCAATGACACGATCTACGGCCTCGGCGCCTCTGTGTGGAGCGCCGACATCGCCAAGGCGCAGGAAATCGCCGACCAGCTGGAAACCGGCACGGTGTGGATCAACGAGACGCAGCATCTCTCGCCGCATGCCGTGTTCGGCGGGGCGAAACAGTCCGGCATTGGCGGGGAAGGCGGCGAGCACGGCCTGCTGGAATTCTGCCAGGCCAAGACGACGAATATCCGCCGCAACGCGACGGTGGCCTGAGGCGGCTGAACGGGCGGGCTTTGCAGCATTGCGGGGCTCGCCTATACGCCGCCCATGACGACATTTCCGTTCGAGATTAAGGCCCGCGAGGGCAGGGCGCGCACTGGCGTGCTGGCCACGCCGCGCGGGGATATCCGCACGCCGGCCTTCATGCCGGTGGGCACGGCAGGCACCGTCAAGGCGCTCTATATGGACCAGGTGAAAGGGGCCGGGGCGGACATCATCCTCGGCAATACCTACCACCTGATGCTGCGCCCCGGGGCCGAGCGTGTGCAGCGCCTCGGCGGCCTGCACAAATTCGCGCACTGGGACGGGCCGATGCTGACGGACAGCGGCGGCTTTCAGGTGTGGAGCCTCGCGCAGCTGAGGAAGATGGATGCCGACGGCGTGACTTTCCAGAGCCATATTGATGGCTCCACGCATCGCCTGACACCGGCGCGCAGCATCGAGATCCAGGCGGACCTGCTGGGCGCCGATATTTCCATGCAGCTCGACGAATGCACGAATTTTCCGTGTACGCATGAAGAGGCCGAAGAGAGCCTCGAACTCTCATTGCGTTGGGGCGAGCGGAGCCTTGAGGCGTTCGGCCAGCGCGACGCGCAGACGCTGTTCGGGATCATTCAGGGCTCGAACTATGCGGACTTGCGCGAGCGCTCGGCAAAGGGTGTCGTGTCACAGGGCTTCGGCGGCATTGCGCTGGGCGGTCTCGCCGTGGGCGAGGGGCATGACCAGATGTGCGCGACCATCGACATGACCGTGCCGCACCTGCCGGACGCGCTGCCGCGCTATGTGATGGGCGTCGGCAAGCCGATCGACCTTGTGGAGAGCGTGGCGCGCGGCATCGACATGTTCGACTGCGTGCTGCCGACGCGGTCCGGCCGACACGGGCAGGCCTGGACCTGGGCGGGGCCGATCAATGTGAAGAATGCGAAATTCGCCGAGGACCTCTCACCGCTGGACGAGGCGGTCGACTGCCCGGCGAGCCGCGATTATCCTAAAGCCTATTACCACCACCTGTTCCGGGCGGGGGAATATCTCGGGCCCATGTTGCTCAGCTGGCACAATACGGCCTTCTTCCAGGCCCTGATGCAGGAGATCCGCGCGGCTATTGCGGAGGGACGCTTTGAAGCGCTCCGCTCCCGGCTTCAGGCGGATTGGGCAGGGACGAAATCGGAGGCGCGCCCTGAGGCGCACCCGCCGGCGTAGGCTGGTCGCCCTTGAAGACGATCTCGTCGCGGCTGGGCGGATGCGGGTTCGGCCGGGCCGGCCAGGCACAGCCCTTGGCGAGGCCAATGCCCTTCAGATAGGCGCGCCGCTGGGCGCCCTTCTTGTAGGCCTGGTTGTACTTCTTCTCATGCGTTTCGGCGCCGGTGGCCTTGCGCACCAGGCTGCGGAACGGGATGAAGCCGCGCGCTTCGGAGGCGATGGCGCCGAGGGCCGCCTCTGAGGCGCCATCGGCGAGCTTCTCGGTGCGCAGGCGCTCATCCGGATCGGGCGTGTCCCAGTCCGGCCCCAGCACGCGGTCGAGCTGCGCCAGCATGCGTTCGATGTCGAGGCAGGTGAGGTCCTCGGGCAGGTCATAGGGCGTCGTGATGGCCGCCAGCAGCGGCGGAATCTCGTCCCGGCGCAGGTTCAGGTCTTCCAGCGGCGACAGGGCCGCATCGCCAAGCCCATCGCGCGTCTGCGTGTAGGTGCTGCCGGCGGCATCGCCGACATTCGTGACAAGGCCCTGATCGTCTTCAGGCGCCGGCGGAGGGGCGCTGGCGCAGGCGGCCAGAAGGGCGAAGGCGGGCAGGAGAAAGAGCAGACGTTGCATGGTTCCCGATCAACTGGAAAAATATGGCGACATGAAGCCTATGGGTGCAGGCAGGTGTTGACCGGCCCTGCGGCCTTCTCTAAATGGCCCTCTTCAACGTGCCCATAGCTCAGCTGGTAGAGCAACTGACTTTTAATCAGTAGGTCGCAGGTTCGAACCCTGCTGGGCACACCATTCCCCCCATTCGCGGCATTGCACGGTTCCTGACAGGAACTGCATTTTCACTTGTTTTCAAGGCCGTTCCGGGCCTCACTTGCGAGCCCGCGCCAGCGCGGAACCTAATGGAGAGGCCGATGACCCACCGCGACCGCAGCAACGACCCTACTTACCGCCTGGCCGCGCTGGACGAGGATTTCATCCTTGGCGATTCCATGCGCGGGGCGCGGTTCATGATGGAATATGCCAAGGCTGAGGAAGTGCTGCGCCAACAGAAAATCCGGTCCACCATTGTCGTCTATGGCAGCGCCCGGGTGAGCGAGGCGGGCAATGACTGGCAGGCCAGCACCTATAACGCCGCGCGCGCCTTCGGGCGCATCGCCTCGGAGCGCGGTGGCGCGCTGAACGGCAAGTCCGGCTGGCGGGAGAATGTCATCGCCACGGGCGGCGGCCCCGGTGTGATGGAGGCGGCCAATCGGGGCGCCGTGGATGCCGGCGCGCTGACCGTGGGGTTCAACATCTCCCTGCCGCACGAGCAGTATCCCAACCCCTATATCTCCGAGGGGCTGTGCTTCAACTTCCACTATTTCGCCATGCGCAAGATGCATCTGGCGATGCGGGCGAATGCGCTGGTCGTCTTCCCCGGCGGCTTCGGCACGATGGACGAGCTGTTCGAGATGCTGACGCTGGGGCAGACCGGCAAGGTCTCCCCGCCGCTGCCCATCGTGCTCTATGACCGCGACTTCTGGCGCGATGCCGTGCGCTTCGAGGCGCTGGTCGAACGCGGCACCATCGATGCCGGGGACCTCACCGCCTTCGAATATGCCGACGACCCGGAAGAGGCCTGGGACCATCTCGTGACCCGCGGCCTGACAGTGGTCTAGGCGCGCGGTGCGCTAGAGTGACTTGACGATTTCCTCGACCATTTTCTTCGCGTCCGCGAGCAGCATCATCGTGTTGTCGTGGAAGAAGAGTGGGTTGTCGATGCCAGCATAGCCAGACCCCATGGAGCGCTTCACGAACAGCACCGTGCGGGCATTCTCCACGTCCAGAACGGGCATGCCGTAGATGGGCGAGGTCTTGTCCGTCTTGGCCGACGGATTGGTCACGTCATTGGCGCCGATCACGAAGGCGACGTCGGAGGCGGAGAATTCGGAGTTGATATCCTCCAGCTCGAACACTTCGTCATAGGGCACCTGCGCCTCTGCCAGCAGCACGTTCATGTGGCCCG
>JAGQRO010000416.1 GCA_020425315.1 Hyphomonas sp.
TCCAGCATCAGGAACATGATGCAGAGCGCGCCGACCAGAACGATCGGGAACGGCGAGGCGCGCTCCGACGCGAAGGCGGCCGACAGGCCGATGCCGGTGGAGATCACCGCCCAGTTGGTGGTCTGGTCGAGGCGCTGGCGCCAGACGGTCGAACGATAGACTTCGGCCCGATAGAGGTGAGCCAGGGCGCCCACTTCCTTGTTACCGCAGATCGCTGCCGGCGGATCGGCATCCCCGGCGGCAGCGGCGCCGGCCAGGGCATCGTCATAGGTTTCGTCAAACTCGTTCATGGCGGGGTCCACTATTGCGCCGTTCCGCGCCCGCGCAAAGGGCCGAACCGGTCAGATGGCGCAATAGCCGAATTCGAGGATTGCGCCATAGCCCTCCATTGCCGCACGTACGAACCGCGTTTCTTCGCCCACCCCTTCCCGGCGCACACGCTCTACCAATGGCGCCACGTCTCCGGTGATGCGGGCACGCCAGAACGCATAGCGCAGGCCATCCGGCTCCACGGTCAGCTGGGCGGCCCGATCGAAGGCGGCCAGGTCGCATGTTTCCATCGACAGTTCCGCCAGGACATGACCGAAATCGCCGCGCTCGAAATTGGCGCCAAAACGGACATCCGCCCGCGGCTGGCCGGCGAGATCAAACATCGTCTCCACCACCCGGCGGCGCGTGGCCGCATCCGGCGCAAGACGCGCCCCGGCCGCCATGACTTCCGGGCGGCCAATATTGAACGGTGCCTGACCGGCCCGGGCACGAGCGACGAATCCGTCCCAGCCGGCTTCGGCGATGACGCCTTCGGCCTGCGTGCGGGCATAATTGGGGTAATCCGGCTGGGGCGCTGCCATGCGCCCCAGCCGGTGCTGCCAGTCTGACAGCAGCGCTTTGTCCCCACTCAGCGCAACCGTATCCAGGAACACGGGTTTCAGGCGGTCCCGCTTGGATTCCGGGAAGACGGCGGCCGCCTCCCAGATCGCCTGAAACATGCAGTCCGGCCCGCAGGCCGCTTCCGCTCGCGCCAGGGGCGCAGCGGCCAGCAAGACCAGCGAAGCAAGGACAGCCCGTAACCTCATGGGTTCCGGATACGTTGCACTACCTGAACGCAGGATGAGCGCTGTGTCGGGAAACAGTCAGCTGGCGACCATGCGCAGCCGGCGGAAATGGTCGTCCCAGCCCTTGTCATGGCTGGTGAGCATTTCCAGTACATCCCCGTCGAACGTCTCGAAGCCGGTATGGACGAGGGTAACCTGCGTGCCGCCAAAGGCCGGCTCCAGCCGCCATTCCACTTCGGTTTCGTGGCC
The DNA here is from genome assembly GCA_020425315.1 of Hyphomonas sp. Taxonomy (GTDB): domain Bacteria; phylum Pseudomonadota; class Alphaproteobacteria; order Caulobacterales; family Hyphomonadaceae; genus Hyphomonas. The sequence goes on from JAGQRO010000416.1 coordinate 1,305, forward strand.
CTTCAGGGAATTGTGGGTGAATGTGTAGACCAGCCGTTTCGGCGGCTCCGAGACAAGCACCTTGCCCCAGCAGAGCCGCCGGTCGGCCCTGTCTTCATGCTCGGTCAGCAGGGCAAAGTCCTTGCCTGCTTCCAGCGGCGCGTCGCCCTCATGGAACCAACGCGCCAGCTTGTCCGGATCGACGAGGTAGGTCCAGACGCGCTCGGGCGTGGCCTTGATGAAGATGGTCTTGGTCAGGGTCGCTTCAGTCATCGGAATTCTCCACCGCCTGTTTCAGTTTCGTGAGCTTGTCGTCCCAGAAGGCGGAGAAGAAGCCGATCCATTCGGCTGCCGGGGCGAGGCCCGCCGGGTTCAGCCGGTTGACCGCCTCGCGTCCCTGCCGCTCGACCCGGATCAGGTCTGCCGCCTCCAGCACGGCGAGGTGTTTCGACACCGCCGGACGGCTCATCTCGAACCGCTCGGCAAGGTCGCACACGCGCTGGTCGCCGGCCGCCAGAATGGTCAGGATACTGCGCCGGGTCGGGTCGGCGATGGCGCGGAAGATATCGTGATCGGACATCTGGAAACCTCTTGGTTTCCTTTTATTAGAAACCATATGGTTTCCTGTCAACCGGTCCCGGAAGGCTTTGCGCTGCGTCAGCTTGGACAGGGGGCAGAGGGCGGGCTATGTTTGTGCCAAGCCAGAGTGAGACCGAGCCCATGTTCCTCCACTTCTTCAATGAGCTGCGCGAAGCCAAGGTGCCCGTGACGCTGAAGGAATACCTGATGCTGATGGAGGCGATGGACAAGCAGGTCATCGACATGGATGTCGAGGATTTCTACTTCCTCTCCCGCGCGGCGCTGGTGAAGGACGAACGCAATATCGACAAGTTCGACAAGGTGTTCTCCCACGTCTTCAAGGGCCTCGATACGCTGGCCGACGCGGTCAACGTGCAGGACCTGCCGGAAGAATGGCTGCGCAAGATGTCCGAGAAATTCCTGACCCAGGAAGAGATGGACCAGATCGAGGCCATGGGCGGCTTCGAGAAGCTGATGGAGACGCTGAAGCAGCGCCTCGAAGAGCAGAAGAAGCGCCACGAGGGCGGCAACAAGATGATCGGCACCGGCGGCACTTCGCCCTTTGGCGCCAATGGCTATAATCCCGAAGGCGTGCGCGTCGGGCAGGAAAAGTCCCGCCATCGCCGCGCCGTGAAAGTCTGGGACAAGCGCGAGTTCAAGAATTACGACGACTCGGTGGAGCTCGGCACACGGAACATCAAGGTGGCGATGAAGCGCCTGCGCAAATGGGCGCGCCAGGGTTCGCCGGACGAGCTGGACCTCGACCAGACCATCCGCAACACGGCCCGCAAGGGCTATCTCGA
>JAGQRO010000417.1 GCA_020425315.1 Hyphomonas sp.
CTCCCGCAGAAGCGGGGCGTATGGCTGAAATGAAAGGGCCGGTCAAGCGGGGGCGGCAGACGGCACCGCTCAGGCCCAGCGCATCACTTTCGATACGCACCAGGTCAGAGGCACATACAACAGTGCCAGCGCCGCCGGAATGCCCAAAGCAGCCGCGACAGCCGGCAGGCCGAACGGCGCGGCGATCTCGCCAGCCCGCGCCATATAGCCACCCGCGGGCAAGGCTTGCAGCTGACGGCCCGCATCGGCCAGCGCTTCGGCGGCCGTGTCACCTGTTGGATTGACCGTGAAGGTGATCAGGACAAATGCGCAGAGGATCAGACCCACCCAGTCGCGAACACGCTTCCAGGCTTTCTCCTCGCCAATTGCGGCGACGCGGCGGCGCTGCGTCCAGGCGGCGAGGAAGGCCAGTTCGGCCAGCAGGAAAGCCGTCAGGCCCCAGCCGCCTTCCGCCCCCAAAATGCCGAAGGACATGACCGTTCCCACGGCCACAAAGGCCGGCAACGGATGGACCCGTCGCCCGAACGTCAGGTACAGGCCGAGGCTGGCCAGCGCGAACACGGCAAAGCCCATCAGCAGACCCGTATCCACGTCATGTGGCTGCAGCGCAGGCTCGGTCATCCAGAGCCCCCGCGCCGAAATGTAGAATGGCGCCGCCAGCAGGGCGATTGCGGCGCAAACCAGGAAGCCGGCCAATGCCTTGCCATCCGTCACCGGATCGGCCTTTTTCGGTGGCAGGTCGATCCCCGTATCCTCAAAGATTTTCCGCCGCGCCGCTTCGCTCGCCGGATTGCCGGTGAAGTAGCCTTCCGCCGCCTGCCGGTTGGTCAAATCGCTGTTGGTCCGCATCGCAGCCCTCCCCGGCCACCACTTCCACCGGCCTGTTGTGCTTGGCCCGCTGTTATCACAGCGGCATTAACGCTGGCTGAAGCAGGCCGGCGGAGCGGCGCCGGCTCGGCAAATTCAACCTCGCACAGGATTGTGCTACCGTCCGACGGGATGTGTGGGAGGACGTAGGAAACAATGCAGTCAGGAGACATCTGCCCGCGGTGCCACGGTACCGGCAAGGTACGCAACTATCACTATGAACTGGACAAGAGGGCGCTGGGATCCGGGGCCTCCGAGTACATAACCTGTCCCAAATGTCTCGTCGGAGGGGGCAGGAATCCCCTTGCAGACAAGAACCGGCCCGCCTCCAGCCCTCCAGCCTACATCTGGTTCTTCGGCCTGTTCGGTGCCCTGATGGGTGGCACCAGCAAACCCTTTGGGTTTTCCTGGCCGATCGAGGCTTTTCTCGGCTTCATCATTGGCGGGTTCCTCGCCGGCCTGCTTGCGCAGTTCCGGATCGGCAGGATCATTCTGGTGATCGCCGGCCTCGGTATCGTGGCGATTGTGGCGGCGGGAATCTACATGGCAGAGAAAGGCGGCTGACGCCGCCGATTGCCCCTAGATGATCGCGTAGCCCTTGGCGTTGATATAGTTGCGCAGCTCGGCGGCGCGGCGAACCGGGTCCGGGTGGGTGGACATGAATTCCGGCGGGCGCTGGCCCTTGGAATTGGCATCCATCAGCTCCCACAGGCGCACGGACTGTTTCACGTCATAGCCGGCCTGGTGCATGTAATCGACGCCCAGCTTGTCGGCCTGCAGCTCATGGTTGCGGCTATAGGGCAGGATCACGCCGAACTGCAGCGCGGCGCCGCCAAGGGCAGCGATCTCGTTGCCGTATTTCTTGAGATTGTCGGACTGGGCGATGGCGATCGAACCGGCGACCAGCGCGGCCTGCGACAGGACCGATACCGACATGCGTTCAGCGGCATGCTTGCCGACGACGTGCCCGGTCTCGTGGCCCAGCACGGACGAGAGCTGGTCGTCATTCTCGGTGAGTTCGGTGATGCCGCGATACACGCCGACGCGGTTGCCCGGCATGACGAAGGCGTTGACGTCATCGGTGTCGAACACGGCCACATCCCAGCTCGCATTCGGATCGATATGGCCGGCCTTCTGGGCGCCATTGACGGTGCGCTCCCACACGCTGAGCACGCGGTTCTTCAGCTGGCTGTTGGCGGTGACGGGCGTCTGCGCCTTCATGTCGGTCCAAGCCGCCGAGGCCATGGAGGCGATTTCATTGTCGCCGACCAGAAGGATCTGGCTGGCGCCGGTGGCCGGATTGGTCGTGCAGCTGGAGATGAAGGGAAACACCGTGCCCGCCGCCAGGCCCGATATGATTGCCCGCCGCGACAGGTTTATCCGCGGGGCGCCCTCGAAAATCGCGCTGTCGATATCCATCCGTTCGGTCATATGAGCCTCTCCTGTCTCAGGCCGGCAAGGTTAATCGCGCGGCGGCAAATTGCAATCGCGCAGGGCGCCAGTCTGAGGCGGAGTCTCAGGCGATCCGGCTGAACCTGCCGTGAATGCGTCAGGCGTCCTCGGAGTCGCCGACCAGCGCGGCGGCCTGCTGTACCCAGCCTTCCCGGCCGATGCGGCCATTGAAGTTCAGATGGGCGTCGACCCAGGCGACATTCTGCGGCGTCCAGGCAGCGATCTGGTCGAAATGATAGACGCCGAGCTCGTTCAGCAGGACCTGGATTTTCGGCCCGATGCCGCCGATCACGGTGAGATCGTCCGGATGGTCGTCGACTGCCTTGGCCATCGCCATCGGGCGCACAGCCTCGACATCGGCTTCGTCTACATCGTCGTCTTCATCCTCTGACGCGTCGTCCTCGTATTCGTCGTCATCGAACGCGTCGGCGTCGTCCTCATCCTCTTCGGAATAGTCGTCGTCGGACTCTTCGTAGGCGTCGTCATCCTCGTCTTCGGAGTCATCGTCCTCGTCATACGCTTCGCCGTCGAACTCATCGTCCTCGTCTTCAGCTTCGTCGTCAGACTCATCATCTTCGTCGTCGGAATAGTCTTCCTCGTCGCCGTCTTCGTCGGACTCCGCATCATCCTCAAATTCGGCGTCGTCATCTTCGGCGTCGGTGTCGTCATCCTCATCGGACTCGTCACCGTCTTCGTACTCGTCCTCGTCCGACTCTTCGTCGCCGGCCTCATCCTCGACTTCCTCGAAGTCCTCGTCGGCGGATTCGTCTTCTTCGGCATAGGCCTCTGCGACATCCTCGTCTTCAGTCTCGAACGCCTCGTCGCCTGCCTCTTCGGCCAGGTCTTCGGCTTCTTCGGCAATGTCCTCCGCGACGTCCTCGACGACCACCTCTTCCACTGCCTCTTCCACCTCAGCAGCAACCTCAACCGTCTCGCCCTGCCCGATTTCCTCGGCCATGGCTTCCAGTGCGTCGGTCACGTCGGCGGCCGTGTCGGCGACTTCCAGTTCGCTCAGCATTGCCTCCGCCGCCGCTGCACCTTCCGGCACGGATTCGGCTGCGGCCTCTTCGGCGCCGCCTTCAAAATAGGCGAGACGGCCTTCCAGGAACCGGTTGCGCCAGCGCAGGCGCGCCAGCTCCTCGCCGGCTTCCTCCGCCGGTTCGGCCTCAGCCGGGGCCGCTTCCATGAGGGCTGCGACCTCTTCCTGTGCCTTGACCAGTTCGGCCTCCAGCGACTCGACGCGGCCCTTGAGATAGTCAGCCTGCCATTTCAGCTTGGCGACCCCTTCCTCATCGACGCTCGGCACCGGCGCGGCCACCGAAACGGGCGCAGGCGCCGCCGGCTGTTCGGCCAATTGCGCTTCGAGATGCTTCACGCGCGCTTCGAGGTGGCGATTGCGCCATTCGAGCGACGGCTCCTCCGCCTTCTCCTCTTCGGCCGGGGCCGGCTCAGCCGCCGCGCGGGACGGCGCGCGCACGATCACCGGCGCTTCTTCTTCGTCTTCCGCGACCGCAGCAGCTGCCACCGGCGCCGAGGCAACCTTGTTTTTCAGCGCCGAAATCTCGCCGCGCGCCCGTTCCAGCTCGGCCGTCAGATTGTCGATCTTGCGGGCGGAGATGTCGGCCACGCGGGCGCCTTCATTCTTGGCGCCGCCGGCCCGCTGCGCCGCGAACAGGCGCTCGACCTCTTCCTTCACCTGCTCCAGCTCGGTACGTGCGACTTCGCGGTCCACTTCAGCCCGGCGCACGCGCCGGCCCATCAGGATGCCGCGCACAGACCAGCCGAGCGTCAGGGCAAACACGGTTGCCGCTGCGAGTGCCATCCACATATGCGTCACAAGCCAGGCCATCATTCACTCCGTGTCCGAACCCTGAAATCTACTGGCCGGGTCGCTGCCCGGCCTTCGGGTGAGTCATTAAACTGCGCAGGCTGGTCAGGGCCATAGCCGATAGCAGACAGGCGCGCCGGGTCGAGCCCCGCCGAAACCATATATTCCGCCACGGCCGTGGCCCGCGCTTCGCCAAGCGCAGTATCTGTTACACGGCCGCCCGCCGAATCAGCGGCGCCGCCAAGTTCGATTAGCAAATCGGGCGCACACTTGCGTGACACCGTCAGCAGCTTGTCGAGCGTCGGCCCGCTTTCGCGCGAAATGATGGCGGAGCGCCCTTCGAATGTCACCAATCCGGTCTCCAGCACCGTGTCGAATGCCTGTTCGCAGGCCTCTGCCGGCGCAGACGCAAAATCCAGTTCGTCGATCCCGCTAACCGGCACATCCGCCGCGTCGGCCATGATGTTGACCGCGTAAGGGCCGCGCGCCGCACTCATGTCCTGGCGCAGCCACGCAATGACCGACCCGCTCGCCGTGCCTTCCACGGCCAGCCCTGCATCGGCGGTCTCCGGGTGCACACTCATCTCGCCGGTCGTGAATTTCGCAAAGTGCGGCAGGCCCGCACGCACACCGCCGAGCCAGTCTGCTTGCTTTCTGTCACGGACTTCCATCCGGTCGACTACATTCCCTGCAAAACCGGCCTGTGCGAGCGCGGCCAGCTCTGTCTTCACTGACTCTGTCGGAACAGCGCCGGAGAGGACAAGCCCCTCTTCCGAATGCCGCGCACTCCACACGGCCGGGCCCTTGACCAGCGCCTCACCGCGCCACGGCGCCGCGATGTTGCGCACCAGGGAGATGAGCCGCGCCCGCTTGGCCGGTTCCGCTTCCACCGCGTTCACGCGCAGGACCCCATCGCGGAAGCGGGCCTCGCCGGCGTCGGCCTGCGCGAGTATGTCGAGGCCGAGCCGTGCCGCGCCCTGCCAGTTGCCGGCCGGCGCGCCGGCGGCGACCTTCATCTCGTTCTCCACCTGCAGGCCGTCCGCGTGCACCCGCGCCACGGACTCCAGCTGCTCCGCGATACGGCGCGACGGCACATTGCCGCTGAGGATCCAGGCGCCATCGGGCAGGCGTTCGGCGCGCCAAACGAAAGGCGATACGGGCTCGCCGGGGTCGACGGCCGCTTCCACGATCGTCACCCCGCCGGACAGCACCCCACCGCTCCAGGAAGAGGCAAGCACAGTTTCGGCGGCGCCGGTGACAGCATCCTCGGACGGGGCCGGCCCGCGCAGCACGGCGCGCTGGCCGCGCATCTCGACGCGCGCCCAGTCATAGCCGGCTGTCGCCAGCGCATCGTTCGCCTCACGCTGCAGCTGTGCCTCGAGCTTGGCAGGGGTTTGCGGGGACTGGTAAAGCCCCCACCAGCCCGCAACCAACAGGCCTGCAAACGCGACAGGCGCGAACAGGTAGTCGAGCACCTTCATGCGGAATCCCGCGACCTTCTGTTTGGCATTCCCTTTGACGAGGGATGCCCTATTCAGGGGGGCGTCGCAAGAGTCGTGCCTCACCCTGCCGGAACCCCATGAAACGCCCGCTTGAAACCCTGACTTCCCCATCCAATCCGCTGATCAAGTCCCTGAAAGGACTGGAGCGGAAGAAGGAACGCCAGGCGAGCGGCCTGTTCCTGGCGGAAGGGGCGCGGCTGGTCGGACAGGGGCTTGCCAATGGCTGGACGCCGGACACGCTGGTGGTCGCTGCGGCGGTTGCAGAACGCGCGCACATATCCGCGTTGATGGAGAAGGCAGACGCCGCCGGGGCGCGGGTAGTCCTCGTGCCCGAGCGGCTGATGTCGAAGGTCACCCACAAGGACAACGCCCAGAGCGTGATCGCCACCTTTCGCCAGCGCAAACCGGCCCTGGGCGAGATAAAAACCAGCGGCGAAGTCAACGATATCGCCCCTGGGAGCAACATCGCAGCCCTCTATGAGGTGCGCGATCCCGGCAATCTCGGCACCATCATCCGGACCCTCGATTGCGCCGGGTCGGCAGGCCTTATCCTGATCGGAACCTGTTGTGATCCTTACAGTTTCGAGGCGGTGCGCGCGTCCATGGGATCGATTTTCGACCTGCCGGTCGTGAACGCCTCCTACGGCGAATTCGATGCCTGGCGCCGCAAACGCGGCCTGAAGCTGGCGGCGGCCTCCGTGAACGGCATCGCGCGCCACGATCTGGTGCAGATGCAACAGGACACGATTATCCTGATGGGCAATGAGCAGGCCGGCCTGCCGCCGGAAGTGGAAGCGGATTGCGAGGATCTTGTCCTCATCCCGATGCGCGGCGGCGCCGACAGCCTCAACCTTGCCCAGGCCACGGCCATCATGGTCTATGAGGCCTGGCGCCAACGGAATTTCCAATGAATACAGAGACAAAACTGCTGATCGCGGACGATTGGGACGACTATGCCCTGCTCGATTCCGGCCACCTGCAGAAGCTTGAACGCTTCGGCAGCCAGACCGTGATCCGCCCCGATCCGCAGGCTTTCTGGGAGCCGGCCCGGCCGGTGGAAAGCTGGCGCGCCGACGCCAGATTCTCAAGCAAGAACAATGATGAAGACGGCTCCGGCCAGTGGGAAGTCCTCTCGCCGAAGGCGCTCGAAACCTGGCCGATGCGCTGGAACGGGCTCACCTTCCACACCCGCCGCACCGCCTTCCGGCATATGGGCATCTTCCAGGAGCATTCGGTCCACTGGCGCTTCGCCATGGAGCAGATCCGCGCCGCCGGCCGGCCCATCAAGGCCCTGAATCTGTTCGGTTATACCGGCATGATGTCGCTCGCCTGCGCGGCTGCGGGCGCGGACGTGGTGCACCTCGACGCCAGCCCCAAATCAAACGGCTATGGCAAGGATAACCAGGCCCTCAGCGGCCTGTCCGACCGCCCTATCCGGTGGATAGCCGATGACGCGATGAAATTCGCCGCCCGGGAAATCCGCCGGGGCAACACCTATGATGCCATCATCCTCGACCCGCCCAAGTTCGGGCGCGGCCCCAAGAACGAAACCTGGCGCTTCGAAGAGAATTTGCCGGAACTGCTGCAGCACGTACAGATGCTGTTGAGCGACCGTCCCCTGTTCGTGATCCTGACGGCCTATGCCGTGCGCCTCTCTTACATCGCCCTGGCCCAGGCACTCGGCGACCGCCTGTCCCCCCTCGGCGGCACAATGGAGATGGGGGAAATGGCCCTGCCGCAGGACAGCACAGCGCGCCTGCTGCCGACCGCCATCTATGCGCGCTGGCGCGCCGCCGACTGACCGATCTATCCGACGGATTCAGACCCGGCTTACAGGGTTGCCCGGGCCGGGAAAAAGGTCCGGAAAAAAGCCCGGAAACAGTCCGAATTCACCCTTTGAAAGTCCGGACGATCCGGACTTTCCCGCCCGATACGCTCCAAAAAGAAAACGGCGGTCCCGAAGGACCGCCGTTCCCAATTTTCGCTTGTGTCGCGATGTCGGACTAGAAGTCCACCTTCGCGCCGATACGGAAGTAACGGCCCAGCATTGCTGCGGAGTCCCAAGCCGGGTTGTAACCGTAGATGTTGTAAGCAGCACCCGGGTCAAACTCAGGCTCGGAGTCGAGCAGGTTCTGGATGTTCAGGTAGACCGACAGCTTCTCGTTCACCTGCTGACGAACCGAGAGGTCCCAGCTGATGATGTCTTCCGAGACACACACCGACGGCGTGTTGTCCAGGTACGGATAGACAGAGGCGTAGAGGTTGTCCGGGTTCGTACAATCACCCGGCACACCGCCGTAGTCGGTCGAAGCTTCGTCAACACCCTTGGTGAAGTAACCCGTCAGGGTAACCGACGTGTCCTTCCAGTCGAAGGTGTTCTGCCAGTCGCCGCGCCACTCAGGCGCACCCGAGCAGGACGTCACGTCACACGGGCTGAGCGTACCTTGGTAGCTCTCAGTCGTGCCATCGTCGTAGGTCTTGGTGTAGTCCTCGAGGTAGGCAGCGTTCAGGACCGTGGTCCATTCGACGCCGTGCGAAAGCGACTTGTGGTACTTGACCGAGAAGTCGACACCGGAAGCCACCTGCGAGTCAGCGTTCTGGTAGCTGTACTCGATGAAGCCAAGCAGCGGCAGGGCGTTCGGGTTCGACGCATCCGGGATACCCGGGATAACGTTGATACCCGGAATTTTCACCACACCATTGTTGGCGTAGTAAGCATCGATTGCCGGTGCATAGTTGACGTTGGTGATCAGGTCAGAGACCTCGATGTTCCAGTAGTCCACGGTGAGCTGCAGGCCCGGCAGCGGATCCCAGATAGCACCCAGCGTATAGGACTGGGATTCTTCCGGATCGAGTGCGGGGTTACCGGACGAGGTCAGGCCGATGCTGTACGTGCCAGACGTGTAGGCCGGGTTGCTCGCGTGCGAGTCAATGAAGGCTTGCACACCCGGATTAGCCGGATTGAGGCCCTGAGAGATATAGCCGGTGGTCGGCAGACCGAAGGCTTCGTTGAAGCTCGGAATGCGGAAACCTTCCGAATACGTGCCGCGAAGCGACAGGGTCGGGATCGGCTCCCACTTCGCACCGATTTTCGGCGAGAAGTTCTCTTGACCGGACGAGTATTTGTCAAAACGGCCGGTCAGGCTGAGGTCGAGGTTTTCGAGCACCGGAGCATCGACTTCGAAGAAGGCCGAATGCACCTTACGGCTACCAGCGGCACCCACAGAGTTGATGCTGTAGTAGCGCTCGTTCGGGTGAAGATCGTTGGCCGGGTTTGCACTCGGATTGTTGATCTTCTCTTCACGCCAGGCGACGCCAACGGCGCCCTGCAGCGGACCACCAGCCAGTTGCATCAGTTCGCGGCTGATGACTGCCTGAGCCTGCAGCACGTCGGACGTCGAGTTGCCGACGAAGTCCGGCATCACGTAGTCCCACTGAGCCTCAGTGTTCTGAGTCTGGTCGATGAAGTTGAACGAACCGTCGGCGACAACATCCAGCAGGTGCTGGAGGAAGATGTAGCCGGTCCGCTCAACGTCGAGATCGACGTGCGATGCGGTCAGGTCAACCTGGTAGTTCCAGTCACCGGCGAACGTGCCTTCAATACCGGTTGCGAAGCGGAAGTTGTCCGCCTGCGTACCGACACTGCGGCGGCGTTCCGGATAGCCGATGATACGGGCCAGATTGCCGTCAGCGGCGTACGGGTTCTGCGGGTTCAGCGTACCGTTGGTCGCGTCGCAGGTCACGGTGCCCGTCGGGCAGACATAGACCGGCAGCAGAACCGGCGAGTAAGTGACCGGTCCCGGAGGAGTCGTACGGCCAGCCCAGCCATAAGGCGTGAACAGGGCGTTCGTCGTCACGCGGTACCAGTCGCCGCGAGCATAGACCTGAGCGTTTTCGTTCAGGTTAAACGTCAGGCGACCCGAAAGCCCGCCACGGGTGATGTCCGGAGCGGCTTGGTAGTAGTCACCGTAGATGTTCTGCTCACAAACCGTGAGGCCTTCTTCCCAAGCGCCCGGGGCAGCCTGGTCAGCGGTGAGAACGTGCGGCGTCAGGCCATCACAGCCAAGGGCCGGGTTGCCCATCTCGTACGGGCCGACAGCCAATCCGGTGACCGGATCGTACGGACGGATGTACGGAATGCGGGTCGTGCCCAGGCCGTTGTACGTGCCATCATATTCGAGGCCGTTCGGGTTGGCGTTGTGCAGACAGCTGCCGGACGGGCCACAGATGCCGCTCCAGTCCCAGGTGTTGAACGGATAGCCACGGTCGGCGACATCGTACGACTCTTGGTCCTGGTATTCACCAGCGATGTAGACGTTGAAGCCGTCCAGATCGAGGTCACCATGACCCATGGCGAAATCGAAGATCATTTCCTGCGCATCACCTTCCTGGGAGATGCCGTAGGACGTGTTCGCGTGGAAGCCCTGGATTTCTTTCTTCGTGATGACGTTGACCACGCCGGCAATGGCGTCTGCACCGTAGGTCGACGAAGCGCCGTCGCGCAGCACTTCAACGCGCTCGATGATGCTCTGCGGGATTGCGTTCAGGTCGACGAAGTTACGACGGCCGTCATCGGCCAGCGGGTACGGCGCGGAGCGCATACCGTCGAAAACGGTCAGCGTGGAGCTGGTGGTAAGACCGCGCAGCGAGACTGCCGTGGCACCCGAAGCGAAGTTGAAACCGGCGTTCCAGTTCTGAGGAATGGTACCAGCGTTGTTGGCTGCAAGACGCGTCACAGCGTCGGAGATCGTAACGATGCCGCGTGCATCGAAGTCTTCCGACGTCATCGTGGTGACTGGCGAAGCCGTTTCGCCAGCAAGGATGGAGCCGGTAACGACAACCTTTTCCTGCCGAGCCTCTGCTTCTTCTTCTGTCGTCGAGGTCGACGTTGCCGCAGCCTCATCACCTTCCTGAGCGTTGGCGAGCATGCTTCCCTGCGCCATCAGTGCCGCGCCCGCGAAAACGGACGAGGCAAGCAGGCGGGTCTTCATGGATTTCCCGTTCACTATATTACCTCCAAAGTTGTGTCTGCGCCTGCACGTCAGGCGCACGCCCCGACCCCAGGGTCCGGGGTCTTGCGATATCGATAGGACTGCTGTCACCGTAGCGTCAACGAGCCATTGCTGTTTTGTCATCAAAACAAGCAGGGTGTGGTTTATTTGCCTCAGTCTGATGAAAGGCTTGTCGCTAGGTCAGAAGAAAACTCAGAACAACAAGCCCGATGGCAAGCAAAACAAGCACCGTTATGCCCAGAAACAACAAAATCGAGGTACGAAGCGCCGCCATGAATCGGCCCGTTCCGTAGGCCACCCGCAGCATCCTGTACATGTAGGCCGTAACGGTCAGGCACCCGGCAAGTGCCGCCCAGCCGGCGCCTGCCGGTGTGAACGCCCCGATCAGCACCAGTACCGTAAGGAGAAGGTACAGAAAAGTCTGGAAATGCAGCGCGGCAATGACGTGATCGTAGATGAAAAGGCTTCGGTGCCAGGCGTAGGAGATGGTCAGCATCAATGCGAGGATCGGCATGAACATCAGGCTGAACCGCGGCGTCCACTCCTTTAGCCGCTGGCCGAATCTGTCCTGATTCTCGAATACGTCGGCAACCTTGTCGGCAAGGGCCGTGGCAGCCGCCTTCTCTGCCTCCGTCGTGCCATCCTCGGCCCCTTCCACCACCGCACGGTGCAGTTCGTCCCGGTCGATCTTGCCATCTTCGCCCTGAAGGCTGCCAAGACTGGTCCGCACCGAAACCATGGCCTCGATCGATTGCGTCAGCGCTTCCCGCTCGGCATCGGTGATGTCCGGCGCCGTCAGCCGCTCTTCCATCTCGGCGATGGCCGCCTGACGGCCTTCTTCCCCCTGCTGGAAGGTCACGGGGCCTGCCTGATCGCCGATCTTCCAGTCATCATACCACCCCATCCGGTCGCCAAGCCCGAATACGGTCAGGAAGAACAAGACGGACGCCAACAGGAACATCCGGAATGGCGGCACATAACGGGCGCGCTTTCCGTCCAGATAGTTGCGCGTCAGCCGCCCCGGACGGAACAGCAGCAGCGGAATGCTGCGCCAGAGCCGGCTGTCCACCGCGAACGTATCGGCGATGCTCGATGCGACAAGCGAGAAGAATGGCCGGTGAAAGTCCGATCCGAGCTGGCCGCAAACCGGGCAATAGCGATGCTCGACAATGGTGCCGCAATTGCCGCACGGCTTGCCGGGCTCTACCGGGTGGTGATCTCCCGACGTGAGCCCGCCCACCGAAGCGGCGCCGACCACTTCCAGTTCTTCGCCCATACGGCCTCCCCTACAGCGGCCATTACTGAGGAGGTGTCATACCATCGCGGCAGAGGAAACGCGAGCGGTGCTGGTCCTTGGCGTTTTCTTCCCAGCCCGTCAGCGTCGGGTCCACCAGATTCTTGGTCACCTGGAACCACATCGG
>JAGQRO010000034.1 GCA_020425315.1 Hyphomonas sp.
AGCCATTTCAGGATGATCGAGGTGTCGAGACCCCCGGAATAGGCGAGGACAACCTTCTTGGGGGCGGATTTCGGCTTGGACATGACTGCATATTCCCTGGGCGCTGGTGCTGGCCGGTGTTGCATTAAGGGCCCGCAAGGGGGCTGACAAGCGTCCAGCAGCCCTGCGGGGTATGGTTTCCTCGCTGTTAATCGTCTAGTGTGAAGGGAATAGGGTGTTGGGCGTGTCTCCAGCCGGGCGACTCCGGCGGGATACGGTAGCTTGAGAGGCGTCAGGCCATGTTCGACAATCTGATCGACCGGGGCGAAACCGAAGAGCAGATCGCGGAAGCGGCGAAACGTGCCGCACGCGGACGGGATGACTTCGAGGCCATGCCTTTCCGGGCGCGCCTGATGGCGCGACAGGGGAACCGCCCGCAATCCACGCTCGCCATCGATTCCGGCATTTCCCACCGGGCCCAGACCGGCGGGGTCGGCGATGCCGCCCGCCAGGCATCGGCTGCGGCCCGCGACGCCATCGAGCAGCGCCGCGCCGAGGATCTGCGCCGGGAAGCGGCCCGGAAGGCTGCGCAGGAACAGGAAGCCGAACAGGCCCGCGCCGCGGCACTCGCCCGCCAGCAGGAACTCGACGCCGCCCGGGCGCGTGAGGCTGAGGCAGAAGCCGCGCGGGTGCGTGCGGCGGAAGCTGAGGCAGTCCGGGTGCGCGAGGCGGAAGCCGAAGCTGCCCGGGTTCGGGAGGCCGAAGCTGCCCGCATCCGCGAACAGGAACTTGAAGCGGCCCGTATCCGGGAAGCAGAAGCCGCACGCGTTCGCGAAGCTGAGGCGGAAGCCGCGCGCCGGTCTGCCGAGACTGCAGCGGCAGTTCTCGCGGCCCAGCCGGCAGACGCCCCGGACACGGACGAACTCTCGCTCAAGGACCTGATGGATGATGTGGCCGCCCACGCGGCCGAACGCGCCGAAGCCGAAGCGGCTGAAGTGGCAGCTGCCGAGGCGGCAGAGCCCATTCTGGTGGCCGAGCCCACCCCCGTACGCGATGCAGACGAGACCCCCGAAGAAGTGCAGGCCTATGCGGCCGCTGTCCCGATGGCGGCGCCTTCGGGCAAGACCGGCTGGGGCCTGTTCGGCGGCGGGCATGATGATGACGACAGCGACTGGATGGATGAGGAAGAGGACGAGGCCCCCGTCGGCGTCGCCACCCGGATCGGGGACATTTCCCAGTTCGCCTTTGCCGGCCTAGCGGTTCTGGGCCTTGCCGGCCTTTCCGTCATGGCGGCCGAAAGCGCGCTCAACGGTCCGCGCACGGAAGGCCTGAAGCCGAATACGCCGGTGCCGGGGCCGACCAATGTGGGCGGCGCCTCCACCGTGGCGATTGCCGCCGCAGCCCCTGAAGAGATCGCGCCGGCACCCTGGTTCAACTATCAGGGCGTTGCCGACATGCTGGCCGCCCGCAAGGCCGAGATTGACGCCGCCGAGGAAGCCGCCCGCCTCGCCGCCGAGGAACAGGCGAAGATCCAGGCGGCCAATGCGATTGCCGAGGCCGAGGCCCGCCGCCTCGCCGAAGAGGCCGAAGCCGCCGCCGCCGCTGCTGAACAGGAACGCATCGCCGAGGAACTGGAACGCCAGCGCCTGGCCGATCTTGAGGCCGAGCGCATCGCCGCGATCGAGGCGCAGAAACTGGCCGATGCCGAAGCCCTGCGCCAGGCCGAGGCCGATGCCGAAGCCAAACGCCTCGCTGACCTCGAAGCCAAGCGGAAGGCCGAAGCCGACGCCGAAGCCAAGCGCCTCGCAGACCTTGAGGCCCAGCGCCTCGCCAAGCTGGAAGCTGACCGCAAGGCCGCCGAGGAAGCCGCCCGTCAGGAGGCCTTCGCTGAGGCCAAGGCCGCCGAAGCCGAGCGCCTCCGCCTCGCCAATCTTCAGGCCGAGAAAGACGCCAAGGCGGTCGCCGACCGGCTCGCCGCCCAGAAAGCCGCCGCCGACAAGGCCGCCGCGGATCGTCTGGCCGCTCAGCAGGCCGCGGCTGCCAAGGCCGAGGCCGCCCGTCTTGAAGGCGAGAAGCGGTTCGTCATCGCCACCACGGAAACGCCCGCCGTGGCTCCGGCCGGGCCGAAGCCGATCGTGTTCGAGCCCTATACCGGCACGGTGCCGCAGCCGGCCTCGGTCAAGCCCGCGAAGCCCGCCATCCCTGTCACGCGCGTCGCGCCGCCCTCTATGTCGATTGCGACGACCACGGTGCGCCCGTTCGATTCCGGCGCCGATATCAGCCCGCAGGCCCCGCAGGATTTCCTGGCCGGCCGTGTCGAGCGTCATGCCGCCGGCATCCAGCAGGCAGAACTGGACGCGATGAAAGACGAGTTCACCGCGCTCCTCACTTATGGCGAAGATGGCCGCCGCCAGCCGCTGGCCGTGTCGTCGGGCCCGGCGCTCAGCGTCGTGTTCGAGCGCACCTATACGCGTGAAGTGATGAAGTCCTCCATCCGCACGATCCGCTACACGCCGGGCGAGGAGGATGACGTGACGCGCCTGTTCTCAGAGCCGGCGCCGGTGCGCGTGTCGATCATGTGCCGCGATGTGGCCTATGCCTTTGCCGGCGTCGAGCGGGGCCGGTTCGCGGCCTGCGAAGCGCCGGGCGGCGAAGGCTGGCGTCTGGCCCGGGCCAGCGACGGTGTCGCCGCCGGGACGGTTACGGCTGCGCCCTGAGCGATCTGGCGTGCGCCTCTGCCCGGCGCACGAGATGGCGTTCCACGACACGGAAATTCTTCCGGTTTGACCGGTTGAAGAAGTCGAACACGTCGCCGGCCACCGGAATGGCGCCGACCGCCATGTCGAACGCGATGTTCCAGACAATCTGGACCGAGGCCGATACGGGCAGGCGGTGGCGCAGGGCCGTGGCGAGGGCGTAAAGGCCGGCGGCGGCGGTTGTCACGTCCCCGGCGACGGGAATGAGCCCGACCAGCGAGTCGACGCCGAATTTCAGCCCGCCCAGCCGGAATTTCGAATCCAGCAAGTCGCTGAAGGCATCAAAGCCGGCGATTTCCTCGCCCACGGTGCGCCCGTTCGGCAGCCTCATGTCACGCCGCGAGGTTTTCTTTTCCTGTTCGGCCATGGGGCCCTCCCGGCTCCGGCAAAGCATGCCGCATTGGCCTGCGATGGCAAGTCCGATTGCCAGCGGGCGCGAAGCCTGTTGAATGGCGGCCATGAGCGAGACCTATGTCTACAAGCTGCTGACGGGCGCTGACTGGGCGACAGCCAGCGAACTCGGCGTGACGGCGACCGAGATCGATGCGGCCGACGGCTATGTCCACCTCTCGACCCGGGCGCAGACGGCGGAGACGGCGCGGCTGCACTTTGCCGGCAAGGGGCCGGTGCGCCTGTTGCGCTTCGCGGTGGCGGACCTGCCGGACCTGACCTGGGAACCGAGCCGGGGCGGCCAGATGTTCCCGCACCTCTATGCCCCGCTGGAAGTCTCCCTGGCCGATTGCGTCTGGACCCTGCAGCCGGGGCCGGACGGGGCGCCGCTGATGCCGGAGGAATATTGATGAGCCTGACGCAGATCGGCACGGAACTGGTGAAACTGCTGCCGCCGGAAGCGGCGCACAAAGCGACAATCCGTGCCCTGAAGACCGGGCTGGGCGTGCCGCTGCGGGCGCCGGCGCACAATCCGGCGCTTGCCGTGACGCTGCCGAAATCCGGCCTGAAGCTTGCTTCGCCCGTGGGCCTCGCCGCCGGGTTCGACAAGAATTGCGACGTGCCGGGCGCCATGGCCCGGTTCGGTTTCGGCTTTGTGGAGTGCGGCACGGTCACGCCGCGCCCGCAGGCGGGCAATCCGCAGCCGCGCCTTTTCCGCCTCACCGAAGACCGTGCGGTGATCAACCGGATGGGGTTCAACAATTACGGGCTCGACTATTTCGTCCGCCGGCTGAAGGCCTATCGCGGCGATGTGCCGATCGGGGCGAATGTCGGCGCCAACAAGGACAGTTCTGACCGGATCGCCGACTATGTCACCGGGCTTGAGGCCGTCGCGCCGCATGCGGATTATGTGACGATCAACATCTCTTCGCCCAACACGCCGGGCCTGCGCGGCCTGCAGGACAAGGCGTCGCTTGAGGCGCTGCTCAACACCTGCGGCAAGGCGGACCGGGATGGCAAGCCGGTCTTCCTGAAAGTGGCGCCGGACCTCGATGCCGAAGCGATTGAAGACATTGTCGGCGTGGTGCGAGGGCCCGGCAAATGGCTGGCAGGCCTGATCGTGTCGAACACGACGCTGGCGCGGCCGGAGAGCCTGAAAAGCGATCACAAGGGCGAAACAGGCGGCCTCTCCGGTGCGCCGCTGATGGCGCCGTCGACAGAAGTCCTTGCGGCCTTCGCGCGGGAGCTTGCCGGCGAGTTCGACCTGATCGGGGCGGGCGGCATTGCCAGCGGCGCGGATGCTTATGCCAAGATCCGGGCAGGCGCGCAGGCGGTTCAGCTTTATTCGGCGCTGGTGTTCGAAGGGCCGGGCCTGGTGAGGCGCATCCATGATGAGCTGCTGCATTGCCTGCATACGGACGGGTTCGGCTATGTCGCCGATGCAGTGGGTGCGGGCCTTCAGGCCTGATCGCCCGCTGCGGGCCGGAGGCTGCGGAAGAGGCCCGGAACATGGGCGCCGAGGGCGGCGGCGCGGTAAAGATACATCAGCAGGAAGGCCGTCCAGACACCGGTATTGCCATAGGCCGGGCGCAGGATCAGGTCCGTCGCGATATAGGCGATGGCCACGGCGATGCCGGCATTGCGCAAGGCCCGGCCCTGCGTCGTGCCGATGAACAGGCCGTCGAGCTGCCAGGGCGCAATGCCGATCAGCGGCACCAGCGCGCAATAGGGCAGGTAGGCGAGCGCGGCCTCGCGCGCTTCGATGTCTGACACGAAGGTGGTGATCACCCAGCCGCCGCCGAACATGTAGAGTAGGGCAATGGCCGCGCCGGAGGCGAGGGCGAATTCGCTGGTCAGCCGCATGGCGCGGGCAAGCCGCCGCGCGTCGCGCGCGCCATAGGCTTCGCCCGCCTCCTTCTCCGCAACGAAGGCAAAACCGTCGAGCACGAAGGCGGCGACCGTGATGAACTGCATCAGCACTTCATTGCCGGCGGTCGCGGCCGTGGAGATCAGCGTGCCGGACCGTACGAACCAGCCGAAGCAGAGCACCAGCGCCAGCGTGCGGATCATGATGTCCCGGTTGGCGGCGAAGAGGGCGGTGAGGCGTGCCCGGTCGAACAGGGCGGCATGGGCACCGAACGCATCGCGCACGAAGGCGAGGCCGATGCCGAGCGCGACCCATTCGGCAATCGCCGTGCCGGCGCCGATCCCGGCCGGGCCCCAGCCGAGGCCGGCGACGAACCAGGCGTCGAGCCCGGCATTCACCGTGTTCATCACGATCTGGAAGACCAGCATCTGGCCGGTGCGTCCGGTGCCCAGCATCCAGCCGGTGACGGCAAGGCCCATCAGGAAAGCCGGTGCGCCCCAGATGCGGGCATCGAAATACCCGCCGGCGAGGCGCTCGACCGTCTCCGTCCCGGCGAACGCGGCGAAGGCGACCGGCTTCAGGATGGGAGAGAGGAGGAGCAGGGCAAGGCCGATGGCGCCGCCGAGCAGCAAGGCTCGCTGCAGCACGGCGCGCTTCTCCGTCTCGTCGCCCTGTCCGCCAGCCTGCGCCGCAAGGCCCGTTGTGGACATGCGCAGGAACCCGAAGCCCCAATAAATGAAGCTGTAGGCCACCGCCGCAATGGCGACGGCCGCCAGCGCCGTCTTGTCGCCGAACCGGCCCATAATGGCGGTGTCCACCACGCCGGTCGTGGCGGTGGCGGCCTGCGCGGCAATCACGGGCAGGGCCAGGGCGAGGGTCTTGCGGCGGGTCAGCATGGCGCGCCGGTCTAGCGCGGTTTCATCCGCCGGGCGAGGGCGTGCGTGCGACTGGCTCGTGCAGCTCGATGGCGCGGTAGAGATCCGCCGCGTCCGGCAGGGTGACCAGCAGGTAGACCGGGAAGGCAGCGGCGATCAGGAACATGATCAGCGGCACGGCGCGCGAATGATGCGGCGGCTCGGGATGCTTGGCGACGGCCAGCGCCAGCAGGACGAGGAACAGGATGGCAAGCGCATATCCGGCCAGCACATCGCTCAGCCAGTGCGCGCCAAGGTAAAGCCGCGAGGCGCCGATCATCAGCGGCAACAGGATAAAGGCACCGGCGAGGATCTTCCCCGCCATGCCGCGAAAGGTGATGAGGGAGAGGGCCGCGATGGCGCCATAGATCAGGGCCGAATTGGCGGCATGGCCGGAGGGAAAGCTGAACGCATTGGTGCCGGTCATCGCAAAGTCCGACGGCCGGGCCCGTTCCAGCAGCCATTTCAGCGCCCGCACCGCCTGCGGCAACAGCATGAAGGCCGTGCCATAGGCCAAAGCCCTTCGCCGGGCGCCTGTGAACAGGAAAGCGATCACAGCCAGCGCCCCGGCCAGCGTCAGGAACAGGCCGTCGCCCATCGCCGTGACGACCAGCATGACCGGCGCATAGGCATCGCCCCGCAGGCCGGAGAGCCAGGCTTCGAACGCGCCATCGATGGCCCCGATCGGCCAGAGCCCGGCCACGCCCGCCACCAGCAGTGCCAGTGCGGCTGCGCTGATGGCGGCCGACCAGGCAAGCAGAGGGGCGCGGAACATGTCGGGACCCCCTCCCGGCGCGGAGCGCCTATTTGCGGTTCATCACCATCTGGAAGATGTCGTCCATGGCATTGCCGTCGCCATCGGCATCCAGCAATCCGCCGAGCAGGCCGCCAAGGCCGGCCTGTGCCGTCGGGGGCGGGGCCGCCTGTTTCTGGCCACCGAGCAATCCGCCGAGCAGGCCACCGAGGCCGCCCCCTCCCGACTTGCCGCCCATCTGGCTGGCGACCGCGCCGGCAAGGATGGAGGCCATGTCCGGCTTCTTCGATTGTTTCGACAGGGAGCCCATCGCCATGGCGGCCACCATGGGCAGCACCATTTTCAGAACTTCCGGCGGAATGCCGGTGCGCTGGGCGGCCTGTCCGGCCACCGCGCGGCTGGTGTCTTTCGATCCCAGCAGATGGCCGAGAATGGCATTGCCGTCCTGGATGGCCGAAGGCTCCGCCAGGGTTTCGGGATTGTCGAGATACTGATGATGATTGCCGTTCTGCAGGGCGCCGAGCAGCGCTTCGAGCCCGCCGGGCTGTTGCACATTGCGCTGCACGCCGCCGGCAATGGCGGGCAGCAGGGCCTTGATCGCGGCCTGTGCCATGTCGGGCGGCAGGCCGGTCCGCTGGCTGACCTGCTTCACCGCACCGCCACCGGAGGCCTGCGTCAGCATATCGAACATATTGATTCCGGACATTACATGTCTCCCTCATCCACCCAAGGTGACGCGAGCTTAGGCCGAAGTCCGGGCTCGGGGAAGGTCAAACCGGGTCGCGGGCCCGATAAATGGCTTCGTCGAGTTCGCCTTCCCAATTTGCCACGGTCGTCGCCACCGCGAGGTCGCCGGTGACATTGGTGACGGTGCGCATCATGTCGAGGATGCGGTCGAACGGGAACAGGACGGCGATGATGAGGACGGTCTGGTCCGGCGTGGCACCGACAATGCCGAGCGTCGTGGTCGCCAGCAGCAGGCTGACCGAGGGCACACCGGCCGTGCCGATAGAAACCAGCGTCGCCATCAGGATGATGGTCAGGTACATGCCCGGCGTCATCGGAATGCCGAGCGCCTGCACCGCGAACAGCGCGATCAGGCCCTGATAGAGCGCTGTGCCGTCCATATTGATGGTCGCGCCGAGCGGCAGCACGGAAGACGCGATGGGCCGGCCGATGCCGAGGTTTTTCGTGGCACAGGAAATCGTCATCGGCAGCGTCGCGTTGGACGAGGAGGTGGAGAAGGCCACCATCTGCGCGTCCACCGCGCCGCGATAGAAGGGCATCAGGGGCAGGCGCACGATGCCGCGCACGATCAGGCCGTAAGTGATGAGGATATGCAGCGCGCAGGCGGAATAGTGCGCGAGCGTCATCTTGCCGAGCACGGTGAGAATGCCGAGACCGCGGTCGCCCAGCACCCAGGCCATCAGCGCGAAGACGCCGAAGGGCGCGGTTTCCATGACGATCAGGGTGAGCTTCATCACCGCTTCAGACGCGCTGTCGAACAGGCGGTGCAGCGGCTTGCCGGCTTCGCCCGACAGGAGGATGCCGATGCCGAGCAGGATGGCGAAGAAGATGATCTGCAGCACGTCGCCATTGGCGAGGGCTTTGACCGGATTGTCCGGAATGATCGACAGCAGCGTGCGGACAAGCTGTTCGCCGACACTGCCGGCCGGCGGGTTGGCGGCGAGCTTCGCGCGGGTCGATTCAAGGTCGGCAGCGGTGGCGATGGACGTGTCGAAGCCGGCGCCCGGCTGTACGATCGTGCCCATCAGCAGGCCGAAGCAGATGGCGATCACCGTGGTGCCCATATAGAGGGCGAGCGCGCGGCCGCCGAGGCTGCCGAGCTTTTTCGGGTCGCCCATGGCCAGCACGCCGGTCACCAGCGTGGTGAAGATCAGCGGCACGACCAGCATCTTGATCAGGCTGATGAAGGCATCGCCGATGGGCTTGGCCCATCCGGTCACATTGGCGGAGGCGGCTTCCGGCCCGAGCAGGGCGCGCAGGACAAGGCCCGTGAGGGCGCCCAGCACGAGGCCCACCATCACGCGCTTCCAGAGATCAATCCCGAACCACCACTTCATCCGCCGCTCCCTTTTCGATGGCGAAACCCTAGGGGCGTGCGCAGGGGATGGCAATCTGCCCGCTGGCGGGCCTGATGCGGCGGCTTGCCAGACAGGCGCCGGGGCCCCTATCTGCCGGGCCATGACGGCAAACCGCGTTCCCCTGCCAATCGATGAAGTGCTGGCGGAAATATCCGCACAGCTCGGCGCGGCGTCGCGCCTTGTGCTGGCGGCGCCGCCGGGGGCGGGCAAGACGACGCGCGTGCCGCTGTCGCTGGCCGGCCTGCTCGACCTGCCGGCGGTGGTGGAGGGGAAGATCCTGATGCTGGAGCCGCGCCGGATCGCGGCGCGCATGGCGGCGGTGCAGATGGCGAAGAGCCTTGGCGAACCGCTCGGCAAGCGCATCGGCCTGACGACGCGGGTGGACCGGAAGGTCTCCGCCGACACGGTGATCGAAGTGATCACGGACGGCCTGTTCACGCGGCGCATCCTGAACGATCCGGAACTGGAAGGTGTTGGCGCGGTCCTGTTCGACGAGTTCCATGAGCGGCGCCTCAATTCCGATCTCGGCCTGACGCTCGCCCTCTATGCGCAGGCGGCGTTCCGGGAAGACCTGAAACTGGCAATCATGTCGGCGACGCTCGATACGGCGGGCACGGCGATCTTCCTGCGCGCGCCGGTGGTGGAGAGCGCGGGCCGGATGTTCCCGGTGGAGACGCGCTATCTCGGCCGCTCGGATGACCGGATCGAGGACCGGATGGCGGCGGCGGTACGCCGGGCCCTGCGCGAGGAGGAAGGGTCCATCCTTGCCTTCCTGCCGGGCGCCGGAGAGATCCGCCGCACGGCAGAGCGGCTGGACGGTCTTGGCCCGGATGTTCTGATCGCCCCGCTCTATGGCGCGCTGGCCCCGGCCGAGCAGGACGCCGCCGTGGCGCCCGCGCCGGAGGGCAAACGCAAAGTGGTGTTGGCAACCGATATCGCGGAAAGTTCGCTCACGATTGAGGGTGTACGGATCGTCATTGACTCCGGTCTTGCGCGTGTGGCGGAGGATCATGCCGGCGGGCTCGGCCAGCGGCTCGCCACGGTGCGCGCTTCGCTCGCCTCGGTGGACCAGCGCCGGGGCCGGGCGGGCCGCACGTCGCCGGGCGTCTGCTATCGGCTCTGGGACGAGGAAGCGACACGCGGCCTCGAACGCGCGCCGGTGCCGGAAATCCTGACCAGCGATCTTTCGGGGCTCGTGCTGGCGCTGGCCGAATGGGGCGAGCGCACCACGGCCGGCATGCAATGGATGACCGAGCCGCCGGCCGGCAAGGTGCGCGGCGCGGCGGCGCAGTTGCGCGCGATGGGCGCGCTCGACGAACATGGCATCCTGACGCCGCTCGGCCGGGAAGTGGCGAAACTGCCGCTGCCGGCACGGCTGGCGGCGCTCGTGGCCGGTGCTCCGAGTCCGGAGGAACGGGCGCTCGCGGCAGAGATTGCGGCGCTGGCGGGCGAGCGCGGCATGGGCGGGTCCTCGGCGGACCTGCGCGACCGGCTGGCGGGCTTCCGGAAGGATTCGTCGCAGCGGGCGCGCACGCTGAAATCGCAGGCGAAGGCCTGGGGGCAGGGGGCACAGCCGGGCGGTGACCTTGCCGTCCTGCTTGCCCGTGCCTGGCCGGACCAGATTGCCCGTCGCCGCCCGGGACAGGCGGGCACCTATCTGATGGCGTCGGGGCGCGCGGCCGTGCTGCCGGAGACCGATGCGCTGGCAAAATCGGACTGGCTCGTCATTGCCGACCTTGGCGGAGCGGCGAAGGAAGCGCGCATATCACTCGCCCTGCCGATCCCGGAGGCTGCGGCCCTGAAATATGGTGAGACGTCCACGGAGGAAGTGGCGAAGTTCGATCCGGAGACGGGGAAAGTCACCGCGCGCAGGTTCCGAAGACTGGGCGCGATCCTCCTGTCAGAGGCGGCGCTGCCGAAACCGCCGGCGGAAATGGCGGCGGGCGCCATCGTGGACGCCGTGAAGGAGGGCGGGTTTGGCCTGATCGGCGCAGAGCAGGTGGTGCAGGAAACGCTCGCGCGCCTTGCCCTGCTGGAAGGGGCGGGGCTGGTGCCGGGCGGGCAACCCACCATCGAGACGCTGCAGCGGAGGGCGGGCGACTGGCTGAAGCCGCTACTCATCCGCAAGGGTGGCGCCTTGCCGCCGGACCATGCCGTGCGCGAGGCGCTGGTCCAGTCCTTCGACTGGCCGGTGCAGGAGGCCCTGAGAAAAGACGCTCCGCTGACGCTGGAATTACCGTCGGGCCAGAGCGCGCGGGTGGATTATCTCGACCCTCGCGCGCCGCTCGTCTCCGCGCGGGCGCAGGCCTTCTGGGGGTGTGCGGATCATCCCCGCCTTGGCGGCGGACGCGTCGCGGTGACGGTGGAAATGCTGTCCCCCGGCATGAAGCCGGTGGCGACGACGCGCGACCTGCCGGCCTTCTGGAGCGGCGGTTACAAGGACATGGCGAAAGACATGCGCGGACGATACCCCAAGCATGACTGGCCGGACGACCCGGCAAACGCCGCCGCGCATGTGGGCAAGACCAAGAAGCGGCTGAACTAGGGTGACCCATCCTCCCCTGCGAAGCGGGGGAGGTGGCCGCGAAGCGGTCGGAGGGGGGGATACCGGACTTGCGGCAAGGGCCCCCTCCGCCTCACTGCGTTCGGCACCTCCCCCGCAAGCGGGAGAGGATGAAGGCGATCAGTGCGGCCGGCGGTCGTCGCCCCATTCCATGCCCATGTTTTTCTTCATCCAGTCGGCGAAGGTGGCGGGCTTGAGAAGGGATTTCGGGTCCAGCGAGCCGTAGGATACGAGCGGACCATCCCGGCCCTCGAGCCGGACGCCGCGGACCCGCGTCGAATAATTGTTATGGTCCATCGCGCCCATGGCCGGATCCAGAAGCAGCATGACCTGCGTGCCGCCCCGGCCTTCCTCGTCGCGTCCGAAGACGAGGCCATAGAGTTTCTCGCGGCCCCAAAGACCATGACTCGAAGCCTGGCGCCTGCCGTCGAGCAGCACCTCGTCCCAGAACAGGTTACGGCGCCACTGAAGCACATGCATGCGTTCGCCATTGATGATCTTGATGTCGATATGGCGCAGCGACAGTCGGACGATTTCGGCACGCAGCATGGGGCTCTCCATGATTATCGAAAAACGATAAGGTGAAATCAGAGCGCCGTCAAGCGGCTCAGAAGGGGCAGGGGCTGGCGAGGTCCACCCGCTGTCCCGTCGCCGGATGGGTGAAGGCGAGACGCGCGGCGTGCAGGCAGAGGCGCGGGGCGGCGGTGCGGGCGGCGTCATGGGCATAGAGCTCGTCGCCGAGAATGGGGTGACCGGCCTCGGCCATGTGCACGCGCAGCTGGTGCGAGCGGCCGGTGAGCGGCGTGAGGGTGAGGCGCGCGCCGTGCGGATGCGTGCCGGACACGTCATAGCGCGTGAGGCTCGGTTTGCCGGTGTCATGGTCCACCATCTGGCGCGGCCGGTTCGGCCAGTCGGTGATCAGCGGCAGGTCGATTTCGCCGGCGGGCGGGTGTGGCGTGCCCCAGACGTTGGCAATGTAGGCCTTCTCCACCTCGCCGCGCTCGAACAGGCCGGACAGGGCCGCCTGCATCTCCTTGGAGCGGGCGAGCATCAGGAGGCCGCTGGTCGCCATGTCGAGCCGGTGCACGGTGAGCGCGCCGGGAAACTCCGCCTCCACGCGGGCGACCGCGCAGTCGGCCTTGTCCGGCCCTCGTCCGGGTACGGAGAGCAGACCGGACGGCTTGTCGATGACGATGAGATGCGTGTCGGCGTGGACGATGGTGAGCGGGCCGCGCGGCGGATCGTAGGCGGTCACATCATCAGGTCCGGCAGGACGAGGCGGAAGGTCGTGCCCTTCGGCCCGGTCCCGGCAAGGGTCAGGTCCCCGCCCATGCCGGTGGCGAGTTCGCGCGCGATGACGAGGCCGAGACCCGAACCGGTCTTGCGGGTCGAGGCGGCGAACGGCTTGAACAGATTCTCCTGCGCTGCCGCCGGCAGGCCGGGGCCGGTATCGGTGAAGTCGACGCCGTGCTGAGACAGTGTCACCGTCACGCGCTTCGGCAAGGAGGCGCCAGCCACCATCGCCTCGGCCGCATTGCGGATGAGATTGGTGGCAAGGCGGTGAAGGTGTTCCGGGTCTGCCTCGACCATGCGCTGCACCGGCAGGTCATTGACGAACTCGACCTCCGGCCAGGCGGCGAGCGCTTCGGAAGCGGCTTCCTCCACGGCGGCGCGCAGATGTACCGGCTGCATGTCGGGCGGCAGGGGCTTGGCCTTGCCATAGTCCAGCGTCTCGGAGGCGAGATTGATGGCGCGGGTGAGGGCGCGTTCAAGGCGCGGGGCGGCCTTCTGCACGCGCGGGTCTTCCGAGCGCGCCAGCGTGTCGGAGACGAGCTGGGCCGAGGCGAGCGAATTGCGCAGGTCATGATTGATCTTGGCGACGGCGGTGCCGAGCTCGGCGAGATGGGCGCGCTGGCGGAAGGCGTCCGCGACGGCCTCTTCCATGTCGGAGAGGGCGTTCTGGGCGCGGCCGATCTCGTCACGCCGGGATGTCGGCCTCAGGCGCCGTGTCCAGGCGCCGGGGTCCATGCGGAACTGTTCGACACTGGTCGTGACCCGCTTCATGGGCTGCACCACCAGGAAGTGGAGCAGGACATAAATCACCGTCGCCGCGATCAGGGCGATCAGCAGGGAGAGACCGGCAATGCGGCGGCCATAGTCGATCAGGTCAGACTTCAGCGGCGCCTGCGGCACGACCACTTCGATGACGCGGTTGTCCCTAGACCCTTTGTCATTGATGACGAGGATGCGGTCATCCGGGGCGAAGAAGGCGCCGAAGACGTCGGATACCCGGCTCATCATCGTGGTGCCGCGCAAATCCACCGAATAGGCCTTGCCTTCAGTCGGCATGTTCGAATCGAGCAGCTGGAAGTGCATCTCGTCCTCGATTTCCGACACGGCCAGCACTTCGGCATTGTCGAGCAGCTGGCGGGCGAGTTCCTGCGACACCATGCGGGTCGGGGCGGCATCGAGGGCGAGGGCGGCAATCCGCGCGGCCTGTACGCGTTCCTCCAGCCAGGCGTTCCGGAAGCCGGAGGCCGAGGGCACGAAGATCAGGCCTTCGACGAACAGGATGGAGGCGAGCGTCAGGGCGAACAGGCGGAAGGACAGGCCGTCGAACCAGCGGCCGGACGCCGGTGGGCGGGGAAGGGCCGGAACGGGGTCGCGCGCGTCGTTCGTCACCCGCGCTGGGTAGCCTAGGGAATGCGCTGGAGCAAGCCGACCAAACGCCGCCCATTGGGCCCGAAGACCAGCGGCGTGAAATGCGCCGAGGCCGCCCGCTTCACCACTTCGGCGCGGGTCGGATAGGGCGAGATGAAATTGGTGAGCGCGGAGAGCTTCAGGCCATTGGACATGGCAAGGCCGATCAGCTGGATAATGTCCCCGGCGCCTTCGCCGACGATGGAAGCGCCGACCAGCTTGCCCTTGTGCAGCACCAGCTTGCATTCGCCGGCCGTCTTGCCTTCGGCGATGGCGCGGTCGTTCTCATGGAAAGGGAAGGCAGCGGTGGTGGCCGCATCGCCGTATTTGTCGCGCGCTTCGGCCTCTGTCAGGGCGATCTGGGCGACTTCGGGGCTTGTATAGGTGACAGCAGGCACGGGCAGGCTGGCGGCCGTGCTGCCCTGTTTGAAGAAGGCCCGGCGGGAGAAGACCGAGGCGTGCCAGCCGGCGACATGGGTGAATTGTTCGCGGCCTGCCGCATCGCCGAGGGCCCAGACGCGGGGATTGGATTTGGAGCGGAGATTGTCGCCGACGGTGACGCCTTTGCGGTCAAAGTAGACGCCGCCCTTGTCCAGACCCAGCCCGTCGAGCACGGCTTGGCGGCCGACGGCGACGAGGAGGTGGCTGCCGGAAATGGCGGGATTGTCCGCGCCATTGTCGGTGTGGACCGTGATGGCGGCGCTGTCGCCGGAGACGCGGACGGCCTTGTGGCCTTCGAGGATTGTCACGCCCTCGGCGCGCAGCTGGTCCAGCGCGATGGCGGCATGGGCGGCATCGGCGCGGGGCAGGGCGCGGCCCATTTCCACGACGGTGACGTCTGCGCCAAGGCGGCGGAATGCCTGCGCCATTTCCAGGCCGATGGGGCCGCCGCCGAGGATCAGCAGGTGGGACGGGAAGTCCGGCGCGCTGAAGACAGTTTCATTGGTGAAATAGGGCACATCGCTCAGCCCCTCGATGGGCGGGATGAAGGCGCGCGAGCCGGTGGCGATGATGATGCGGCGGGCCGTGGTTGCGGTTGTGTCGGAGACGATCGTCTTCGGATCGGCAAAGCGGGCGGCTTCGCGGATGACGGTGACGCCGAGGCCTTCGAACCGCTCCTGGCTGTCGACCGGGGCGATGGTTTCGATCGTCCTGGCCACATGCGCCTTTACCGCGGCCCAGTCGGTTGAGGGGGCGCTGGCGGTGATGCCGTACTTGCCAGCTTCGCGCACGCTGGCGGCGGCCTTGGCGCAGGAGAGCAGTGCCTTGGACGGGACGCAGCCATAATTGAGGCAGTCGCCGCCCATTTCATGCTTTTCGTAGAGCACAACCTTGAGGCCGAACATGGCGGCGCCGGCGGCGGCGGAGAGGCCGCCGGAGCCTGCGCCGATGACACAGAGATCGGCCTTGTAGGATGTGGTCATGCAGAGGGGCTTTCAGTCGGGGCGGCGCGCTTGCGGCCGAAGGTTTTCTTCCAGAGGACAGGCATCAGCGACACCACGCCCAGCGCCGCGAAGGCGGGCAGCAAATTACGGGCGACGCTGGCAATGTCTGGGTCTTCGCCCGCCGCAAACGTCGCGCCGAGGCCGGCCCCGATCCAGGTATAGGCGATGACGCCGGGAATGATGCCCACTGCAGTCGTGACAGCGTAATCGCGATATTTCGCGCCGAGCAGCGCCGGGGCGATATTGGCGACCGGGAAAGGCACGATGGGCAGGAAGCGCAGGGCGAACATGTAAGAGAAGGGGTTCTCGCTGAAGCCGGCTTCCATTTTGCGCAGGAACGGGCCGGCGCGCTCGCGCAGCACGCCGCCAAGGGCGGTGCGGGCCGCAAAGAAGAGGAGACTTGCCCCGGTCGTCGCGCCGATCACGGTGGCGACCGACCCGCCGGCGAGGCCGAACAGGAAACCGCCGGCAATGGTGATCCAGAGCGCGCCCGGCACCATGAACAGGGTCGCTGCGGCGTAGACAGCGATATAGGCGGCGACCGCCAGGACGAAATTGCCCTCGACAAAGGCGCGCAGCGCTTCCTGCTGTTCGCGCAGCGTTTCCAGCGAGAGGTAGCGGAACAGGTCGAACTTCCAGAGCGCGCCGAGGCCGGCGGCGATCACATAGACCGGCCAGAGGCGGCGCCACAGCGGCGGGGCGGGGCGGGAGGGCACGTCAGTCATTTCGCCGGGGCCTTTGCGGTGTCGTTGAGGGACCAGTCATACTCGTATTTGCGGATGCGGGGGTTGGCGCGGATCTGGGCGGCGAGCGGGGGCGAGGCATAGGTCAGCAAATGGCTGACGACGCCATCCTTGGTGCCACCGAAATCCTTTTCGAACCAGTCATAGATGCCGGAGACGACAAGGCCGCGATCTGTAACGGTCACGCCGCGTGCGTGATTGACATACTGGCGCGCGGCAGCCTCAAGGTCGGCCTGCAGCGTCGCTGCTTCCCAGGCTTTCGGCTGCAGGTTCGGGCAGGACCAGGCCGCGCAATTGATGGCGTAGTGGACCAGCGGGTCCTGGAAACGGGGCCTGAGGATCTGGTGCTCGATCTCGTCGAGGGAGACGGTGCGGCCACCGGCGCGCACCTTGATCGACTTCCACGGGCCCCCGAACAGGCCCGTCCGGATCGAGCGGGTGGGGTATTTCTCCACGATGTAGCGGACCGTGACGGCATTGTAGAGATTGGCCCAGGCGGCGAATTCGGCGGGGCCGACGCCTGAAAGGTCCATATTTTCAAAGCTCTCGATATAGGCATCGAGGGCGGCGCGGTCGGGGGTGCTGGCTTTCAGGGCGCCATAGTCCACGCGGGTCACCCCATCGGCGCCTTCGCGGACATAGGCCTTCAGGAGGCGCGTCCAGGCGGCGTGGGCAGGCTTGGCCATGGCGGGGTCCTCAGGCGCTTCGGCGCCAGACTGGGCCGCGGCGGGCTGGATGGCAACGGGGACAAGGGCGCCCACAAGGAGGGGGACAAGCAGGGCGCGGAGGGTGGCTGCGATGTGGCGCATGGGGGCGATATAGTTGGCTTCGCTGACAGATTTACGGCCCTCCACATAGGCCGAAGCGGGGCCGAAGGCTTCTCACGCCTGCGCGCAGGGCCATCAAAGGCCCGTGATCTGTCTGTCAGGAAGCCGGGAGGCTCAGCCGCCGGTCGGAGGTGTGTCGAGTTCCATCCAGTCCTGTGCCGGCAGGCCATAGATCATGTCCATCACCTCGAACCCGATCCCGTTCGGCAGGCGGGAGGAGGAATTCCAGAGGATGACGACGCCGGAATCGCGCGCCGGATCGAACAGGATGAAGGAGCGGTAGCCCTCCACCGCGCCGCGATGGCCGACGACCCGGTCGCCTGCCTCGCCATATTTATAGATCCGCCAGCCGAGCCCGTAACGGGCATCGCGCACCGTGCCCCGGTAGCGGCTGGACATGCGCCGCTGCTCGTTGCTCGTATAGATGCGCGGGGTTTGCAGCGCTTCGAGGGCGGCCTCACTCAGCACTTCCGGGGCAAGGCCCATCTGGGCGCGGGCGTAGAGGGCGAGGTCGCGGATCGAGCCATTGACCCCGCCGGCGGCCGGCACCTTGTAATAATCGTCATTGACGATCTTTTCCTGCGGCAGGCCGGGCGCTTTGGACCGTTTGGAATAGGGCCGCGCCCAGGAGGCAGAGTCCTGCAGGCCGGCACGGCCGATACTGGCTGTGGCCATGCCCAGCGGCTCGAAGATCGAATGGCGCACGGCATCGGCATAGGTTGAGTGGGTGACGTCCTCGATCACTTCCGAAATCGTGTCATAGGCGACGTTCTGGTAGGTGTGGCAGTCGCTGACCGGGCAGATCGCCTTCAGCTTGCCGAGGCTGGCCCGGATCTTGGCCGGATCCCCGCCGTCTTCCAGGCGCGTGTCATAGGCGTTCGGCACGATGCCGAGGCGATGGGAGAGCAGGTCTTCCAGCGTGGCGGTCTTTTCGGCCCCGCCGGGCAGGCGCAGCGAGGTCTTGAATTTCGACAGGGCGTCGCTGAGGCTCAGCTCCTGCTGGTCGGCCAGGATGGCGGCCTCGGTGGCGGCCACGCCCTTCGACAGGGAGGCCCAGCGGAACACGGTCTCGTCGGTCACCGGTGCGCCGCCGCGCTGGGTGACGCCATAGCCCTTGGCGAAGTGGATCTCGCCGCCATCGATCACCGCGACGGCGAGGCCGACAATCTCTTCATTCTTGGCGGCAAGGCGCTCGATGCGCCCGTCGAGGCGGCCATAGTCTATGCCCTCGCCCCATGCGGCGGGCAGGGGAAGGCTGACGGCCAGGCAGGCAATTGCGGTGCGCAGGAACCCCATACGTCTCATCTCACGATCTGCCACCGCCCAGAACAAGAGACTCACCCGGACTCTTCCCATATGTAAAGACCGGCCGTTCAGGCGGGCCGCAGATCATGCTGATGCCACGGCTTGACCCGGTGCTGGCCTTCCTGTATCGGCGCCCTTTCCAAGATTTCCAGCTTTCAGAGCAGACCGATGAAACGCACTTTCCAGCCGAGCAACCTCCGTCGCAAGCGCACCCATGGCTTCCGTGAGCGCATGTCCACGAAGAATGGCCGCAAGGTGCTGGCACGCCGCCGTGCGAAGGGCCGCAAGACCCTGACCGCCTAAGGCGCCCATGCGCCTGTCCGCCACTCGGGAGAGATGGCCGTGACGGCAGACCAGACGAAAACCCCGATTGAGGTCGCCCGCCTGCGCGTGCGGCCTCAATTCGTTTATGTCCGCGGCGGCATCACGGAGCGGCGCAAATCGCTGCTGGTGCAGGCCCGCCAGCGCGCCGGGGAGGCGCCGGGGCCCCATGCCGGGGCCGGCTTCACCGCGACGAAGAAGATCGGCAATGCCGTGGTGCGCAACCGGGCCAAGCGGCGCCTGCGCGAAGCGGCGCGCCTCCTGTTGCCGCGACTGGGGCGGCCGGGCTGGGACTATGTGTTCATTGCGCGTCAGGATAGTGCTGACATTGGCTGGGATCGTTTGCTTGACGATATGGAAAGCGCGCTGATAAGCCTCGCCGCACACTGACAAGGGCCGCCCCTGGGCGCCGTTTCCAACCGTTTCCGGGGCATTCCTTATGGAAAAAGACGACCAGCGCAATTTCATCCTCGCGATGGTGCTGATGATCGCCGTAGTGTTCGGCTACCAGAAATTCTTCCTGGAACCGGCCCAGAAGCGCTATGAGGCCGAGCAGGCCGCCATTGAGGCCTCCAAACAGGCCGAAGCGCCCGAAACCGGCCCCGCAGCGGCCAGCAGTGCGGCGAAGGTCCTGCCGCTCAGCGAGGCGCTGGCCGCCGACGAGCGCGTGGCGATCGACGGGGCCGCCGTGGACGGCTCGATCCGCCTGGCCGGCGCGCGCATCGACGATGTCAGCCTGAAGGACAATTACCGCACCGTGGAAAAGACCGAGGAAGTGCGCCTCTTCCGCCCGGAAAATTCCGAGTACGGCTATTTCGCCACCTATTACTGGGCCGACGGCCAGACGCTGGTCGCCGGGCGCAATTCGCCCTGGACGCTGGTGTCGGGCGACACGCTGTCCTCCGGCAGCAGCGTGACGCTGCGCCTGGAAGGCAATGACGTCACCATCGAGCGCACGATCAGCCTCGACGAGCATTACATGTTCACCTTTACCGATACGGTGACCAACAATTCGGACGCGCCGAAATCGCTGCGCGCCATCGGGGCGATCCAGCGCCTTGGCGAATACAAGGCCTATCTCGAAGAAACCGATCCCGGCCAGACCGCGCGGGGCATCGCGCATGAGGGCCTGATGGGCTGGACCGGCGGTGAGCTTCGCCTGCGGAAGTTCGGTCCGCTGATGAAGCTGAAGAAGATCAAGGGCGAGACGGCCGACGGCAAGTTCCCCTCCGATGTCGGCGGCTGGTGGGGCCTGTCGGACAAGTATTTTCTCGGCGCGCTGATCCCGCAGCAGGACCTGCATTTCGACGGCATGGTCGACAAGCGCAAGATCGCCGCCGGCGCCAATGATCTCGACCTGCGCACGGAATCGGCCGCGCTGGATGTTGCGCCGGGTGCCAGCGTGACGATGGAGAACCGCATCTTTGCCGGTGCCAAGCGCTACCAGGTGCTGAAGGACTACCAGGCCGGCGGCATTCCCTCTTTCGTCGACGCGATCGACTGGGGCTTCTTCTTCTTCCTGACCAAGCCCTTCTTCTTCGTGCTGGAATGGCTGTCCGGCGTGCTCGGCTCGTTCGGCTGGGCCATCCTTGCCCTGACGGTTCTGGTCAAGGCGCCGCTCGTGCCGCTCTACAACCAGAGCTACAAGTCGATGGCCAAGATGAAGAAGCTGCAGGAGCCGACGGCGGAAATCCGCGAACGCTTCAAGGCCGACCCGCAGCGCCAGCAGCAGGAGATCATGAAGCTCTACAAGGAAGAGGGCGCCAATCCGCTGGGCGGCTGCCTGCCCATCCTGGCGACGATCCCGGTCTTCTTCGCGCTCTACAAGATGCTGTCGGTCACCATCGAGATGCGCCACACGGCCTTCCTCTGGATGAAGGATTTGTCGGCTCCGGACCCGACGGCCATCGGCAATCTCTTCGGCCTGCTGCCCTGGGCGGCGTCGGACGTGAAATCCATTCCGATCATCGGCATGGTGATCGGCATCGGCATCCTGCCGCTGCTCTATGGCGCCACCATGTCGGCGCTGCAGACCCTGTCGCCCCCGCCGCCGGACCCGATGCAGCGCCGCATGATCCAGCTGATGCCGCTGATCTTCATGTTCCTGTTCGGCACGTTCGCGTCCGGCCTCGTGATGTACTGGGTATGGTCGAACACGCTGTCCTTCATCCAGCAATACGCCATCATGCGCATGAACGGCGTCGAGACGGAGATCGGCAAGTTCGTCAAGAAGCTGGTCAGTGGCGGCGCGAAGGCGTCCAGCTGATCCGATGTCGGACGATCCGGGCACGCCGCCAGAATTCAGCGAAGAGGCCCTGGAAGCGGGCCGTCTGCTGTTTGCCGGCGAGGCGAAATTCATCAAGGGCGTGGTGGACCTGAAAGGCCTGCCCGCCTCGGACCGGACCGAAGTCTGCTTTGCCGGGCGTTCCAATGTCGGCAAGTCCAGCCTCATCAATGCGCTGACCAATAGGGCAAAGCTCGCCCGCTCTTCGGCCGAGCCGGGGCGCACGCGCGAACTCAACTATTTCGATATCGGGGAAGGCCAGCTCTTCCTCGTCGACCTGCCGGGCTTTGGCTATGCCAAGGTCTCGCGCTCGCAGGCCGAGGCCTGGACGCGGCTCACCAAATCCTATCTGCGCGGGCGCCCGACGCTGCGCCGCGTTTTCCTTCTGGTCGATGCGCGCCGCGGCCTGATGGATACGGACGATGAAGTCATGGACATGATGGACAAGTCCGCCGTCACCTACCAGATCGTGCTGACCAAGGCCGACAAGGTGCCCAAGGGCGAAGTCGAAAAGATGGCCGCGAAGATTGGCGAGAAGCTGAAGAAGCGCGGCGCGGCGCACCCGGTCGTGCGGATGACGTCTTCCGAGAAAGGTTTCGGCATCCCGGAACTGCGCGCGGAGATCGCGGCGCTGGTTTGAGCTTGTGCACGGCGCAGGCTTCGGACAGAACCTGCCCATGAACACGTCATCCCTTATCGTGAAGCCGCTGGAGCGGCAGGACCATGCGGCCTGGCGCGCCCTGTGGACCGGCTATCTCGACTTCTACAAATCGAAGGTCAGCGAGGCCGTCTATGCGACGACGTTCGACCGTCTGTTTGCGGATGGCCCGTATGAGCCGAGATGCCTGCTCGCCTGGGATGGCGGCACGGCAGTGGGACTGGTGCATTTCATGGCGCACCGGCATTGCTGGCGCGTCGAGGATGTCTGCTACCTGCAGGATTTGTTCGCCTCACCGGAGGCCCGCGGCAAGGGTGTCGGCCGGGCGCTGATCGAGGCGGTCTACCGCGAGGCGGATGCGCGGGGCCTGGGCGCCGTCTACTGGCTGACGGCCGGCGACAATGCGACAGCGCGCCAGCTCTATGACCGGGTGGCGAAGAATACCGGCTTCATCAAGTACCAGCACTAGTCCTGCCGGCCGGGACGGTAGCGCCGTTCTGCCGCCGCTTCGATTTCGGCCCAGTCCAGATGCGCGATGCGCCATTGTTCCGACGCGAAGAGGGGCGCCTGATCGTCATAATGTTCCGATGACGTATCGAGCGATGCCGAGCCATAGGGATTGATGACTTCAGCACTCTGGTTGCCGTCCGCATCCCACTCCACCAGCGCGATCCATGTGTCGCCGGCATTCATGTGCAGTTCGCCATCGTCGCGGATGGCGGCCGGGTAGACGGCGCGCAGCGTGTCCGGCCCGCCGCTGATCGGCCAGGTCTTGCCGCCGCGCTCCAGCTTGTTGACCTCACCCCATTCCGGATCGATGCGGCCATGATGCTCCATCAGCCAGCTGACGGCTTCGCGGAAGGCGTCTTCCGGTTCAGGCGCCGGAATATGGGTGAAGCGCTGGGTGATCTCGCGCAGCACGGTGAGGCCGCCAAGTGCGGCACTGCGCGAATGCATGTCCATGTCATAGTCCCAGGTCGCCAGCAGGTCGGCGGCCGCTTCCATGTCCGGCTCTGCGCTCCAGTCATGCGCGAGGACGGCCTTCACCACGCCGTCGGCTTCGGAGCCCGGCGCATAGGCGGTGTCGAACTTGATCGCCAGCAGCGCCTCCCGGGTCATCGGCGTGGAACCGTCTGTCAGCTGGATGACGCGCAGGGCGCGGTTGGTCTGGTTCTCCTGCAGGCCCATGCTTTGCGGGAAGTCTTCGGCCTTCAGATTGTCCGGCCCGTCGGTGGCCGAATAGGGCGTGTTGTTGGAATTGAACACGAAGCCCGAGGCCGGATTGATCAGTTTCGGCACCTCCGCCCACGGACGGTAGCCGCGCCAGATCAGGTCCGCCCGGTCCCCCGGCATGTCGCCCGACCAGTCCCAGTCATCCTTGCGGGCCGGATACTGGCCATTGTGGATGAAGCCGACATTGCCGGCCTTGTCGGCAAAGACATAATTGATCGAGGGCAGGGCGTTGAGCGACATGGCCTGAAGGAAACTGTCGAGGCCCGTCGACTTGTTCAGCCGGTAGTATTGTTCCAGCTGGCGGATTTCGCCCATGCCGGCATAGCGGATGGCATAGGTGCCGGTCGGCCCTTCGATCACCGGTCCGTGGGCGGAGCGCAGCACCGGGCGTTTCACGCGCAGGGCAAACGGGCCCCAGAGTTTCACATGCAGCGTGGCGGTGGTTTCCTCGAAGTCCCGCCAGTCGCCATCCAGCAAGTACTGGCCTTTGTCGTCCGGATTGCGGGTGAGGACATAGACGTCGGACAGGTCCTGCGCGCTGACCGTATTGGCCCAGCCGACATCATGGTTGAAGCCGTGCAGGATGACCGGCGTGCCGGGGAAGATGCCGCCGGTGATATCGAGGCCCTCCTCGGAGGCGATGTGCGCCTCATACCAGGCGACCGGGCCGGTCATCGGCTGGTGGGAATTGATGATCAGGCGCGTGACGCCGTCGCCGGCGCGGGCAGGGGAGACAGCGAACGCGTTCGATCCGCGCTCGGTCATGGTGCGCGGCGCCATCAGGAAGGCCTTGCGGTCGCCGTTCGGGTCGAGCGCGATGGATTGCGTATGATCGCCGCCGAAGAGATCCTTCAGCGTGTCGTCGAGGCCGTAGAAGAAGGGCGTCTTGAAGATGAAGCCGGCGACGATGTCCTGCGGCGTGAAGGGGGCAAGGCCGGCCCATGTCGCGTCCGGATGTTCGGCGGCATAGAGGTTGAGGCCGGCGGCATAGGCCTCCGCCATCGCCTTCACGTCTTCGGGCACGTCGGCCTCATAGCGCGCATCGACGGTTTCCCAGACGCCGAGCAGGGCGACCATATAGTCGACCGGGGCGGCATCGGCGCCGCGATAGCGGGCGAGATTGCCGCGTGTGGCCGCGACGACTTCCTGGATCGTCTCGTAATCATCCTCGGCATGGGCATAGGCGAGGCCAAAGGCGGCATCGCGGTCGCGCGCGCCCCTTATGTGCGGCACGCCATACTCGTCGCGCAGGATTTCAGCGTCATAGGCCGCAGCGGCGGACGCCAGTTCGGCGGCCGGCGGATTGGCGGGAAGGGGATCCCACAGGAACACGGCGGTGCCGGCGAGCAGGATGAGGACAAGGGCGCCAAGGCCCGTCAGGATCTTCTTCATGGCGGCCGCTCCCCCGGCTCAATCTGTTGGCGGGACAATAGGTGCCTTTCCCGGCCGGTCAAACCGCCTTATGAAGCCGCCAGTCCTGTTGCCAGCCCCGTTGGAAGGGAGACCGCACCGCATGAGCGATGCTCTCAGCGAAGCCCAGTTCACCGCGCGGACCCTGTCCGAGGCGCTGCCCTATATCCAGCGCTATGCCGGCCAGACCATCGTGGTGAAGTATGGCGGCCATGCCATGGTGGACGAGGAACTCGCCGCCATGTTCGCGCGCGATGTGGTGCTGCTGAAGACGCTGGGTATCCATCCGGTGATCGTGCATGGCGGCGGCCCGCAGATCGGCAAGCTGCTGGACAGGCTCGGTATCGTTTCCGAATTCAAGGGCGGCCTGCGCGTGACGGACGAGGCCACGATGGAAGTGGTCGAGATGGTCCTGTCCGGCCCGATCAACAAATCCATCGTTCGGGCGATCAACCAGGCCGGCGGGCGGGCCGTGGGCCTGTCGGGCTCCGACGGGCGCCTAATCCAGGCCGAAAAGGCCACCAAGACCGAGCGCGACCCCGACAGCCATATCGAACAGGTGCTGGACCTCGGCTTCGTGGGTGAGCCCGACACGGTCGACACCAGCGTGATCGACGCGCTTCTGAAATCCGATTCCCAGCTCATCCCGGTGGTTGCCCCGGTCGCCATGGGGCCGGACGGGCACCGCTATAACGTCAATGCCGACACCGCCGCCGGGGCGCTCGCCGCCGCGCTGGGTGCCAGCCGCCTCCTCCTGCTGACGGATGTTGCCGGCGTGCTGGACAAGTCGAAACAGCTGATGCGCGAGATCAAGGTCAGCGACATTCCGGGCCTCATTGCTGACGGCACAGCTGAAGGTGGCATGATACCGAAGCTTGAAACGGCGGCGCATTCCGTAAATCATGGGGTTGGGGCGGCAGTTATTCTCGACGGGCGTGCTCCTCACGCCCTGCTCATGGAGCTGTTCACCGAACATGGCGCCGGCACGCTTATTTCGTAACGTTCTGGCGGCCCTTGCGGCTGCCATATCCGTCACCGGCTTTACCGCCCACGCCCAGACGGGCGATGGCTGGAAGCTGTGCAACAAGACCTCCTACATCATCGAGGCGGCCATCGGTCAGCCGGATGAGAAGGCGGTGACCGTGGAAGGCTGGCTGAAACTGCAGCCCGGCACCTGCCAGCTCGCCGTCGAGGCGCCGCTGGAGCCGAAATTCCACTTCCTCTATGCCCGCACCTCCACCGCCCACCGGGGCGGGGGGCGCGAATGGGGCGGACGCACGGAACTCTGCGTCGACCCGACCGGCGGCTTTGCCATCGAGAACCCGCCCGAATGCGCGGCCATGGGCCTGGAAGTGCGCGGTTTCCGCCCGGTCGAAGTGACCAGCAAGGTGCGCTGGACCACCGACTTCACCGAGATCGAGAATTACGACCTTGAAACCGCTCGCTCGGCCGGCTTGCAGCGCCTGCTGGAGGAATCCGGCGTCTCTTCCGGCGCGATTGACGGCCATATCGGCCACCGCACGCGCGTCGCCATCGGGGAGTTCCTGAAGACCAATGGCCTGCCGGCGACGACTTCGGATGCCGACCTCATCGACTTCCTGGAACAGGTGGCCAAGGAACGCGGCCGCAATGTCGGCTTCACCCTGTGCAACCGGACGAAAAACCGTGTCTGGAGCGCGATTGCCCGGCGCGGCACCGAAGGCTGGGAAAGCCGGGGCTGGTGGATGCTGGAGGCTGGCGGCTGTGCCCGCGTGATCGACCGCCCGCTGCGCGGCACCGAATACTATGTCTATGGCGAGATGGAGGACGGCACGAAGATCCGCACCCTGTCGAAAGCCTCCGATGCGTTCTGCGTCGGCCATGCCCAGTTCGCCATTGTAGGGCGCGACCAGTGCGAGGCCTCGGCCTATCGCACGGCCCTGTTCGCCGCGACGCCGCCGCCGGACGAGCGTAAGCTGGTATTCGAATTCTTCGAGCGGGATTTCGCCAAGGCGGCCGGGAATGACAAGTAAGCCCGCCGGGGTCCATCTCGCGCCGTTCGGCCGCTTCACCCATGTCGACCATTGGGTGTTCGACCTCGACAACACGCTCTATCC
>JAGQRO010000418.1 GCA_020425315.1 Hyphomonas sp.
CGCGGCGATGACGCCGCCCTTGCGGACGCAATTGCTGCCTATCGCGAGGCCCTCAAGGAATACACCCGCGAGCGCGTGCCCCTCGACTGGGCCATGACCCAGAACAATCTCGGCAATGCGCTCGCAACCCTCGGGACACGCGGCGATGACAACGCCCTGAGAGACGCAGCAATATGTTACCGGCTTGCGTTGGAGGAATTTACGGATGCACGCGCCTCCGCCTATCATGGCGTTGCCAGCCGCAATCTTGAGCGCACGCTGGCATTGCTAAAGGAACGTGGCCTTGAAGAATGATCCCGACCTCACAGACAGCCTAACCCTCCTCTCCGAACGCGCGGGCGACGTGACGGATGAAGTCTATGCGCGCCTCTTCGCGGTGCATCCGGAACTGGAGGCATTGTTCTCCATGGATACCGATGGCGGGGTGCGGGGGTCGATGCTCGCCCAGGCGTTCGACTGCCTGATGGATCTTGCCGAGGGGCCGGGCGTGCTGGCCGAGACGGTGATCCGGTCGGAGCGGGTGAACCATGACACCTATGATGTGCCGGCCGGCATGTTCGAGGTCTTCTTCGATATCATCCGTGACGTGACGAAGCAGGCCGCGGGTGCCGACTGGACGCCGGCGATGGAGTCTGCCTGGTCCGAGGTGCTCGCCAAGGCCGATGCCCTCGCCGCGCCGCAGACCGCCTGAACGGCCGCGCACGGAACAGGCCTATTTGTTCCAGTTCACCGAATGGTCCTGACACGACCAGTTATCAGGATCGGTGCGGCAGAGGCTGTTGCATTTCGGATCGGACGGCGCGGTCTTGCAGTAGGCCGCAAGCTCATTCATCTGATTCACGATCTGGCCGGTCGATGGCCCGCTTGGCGTACTGTTCGCCGGCGGCGTGGGCGTGAACCAGTTCCGGTACTGAAGCGCGCCGGGATGTCCGGCCTCGACCAGGCGCGCCATGGTGAAATCCGGGAAGCGGCGCGTCAGTGCCGGCTTCCTGGCGATTTCCATCTGCGCATTCTGGTCCCCTTTCAGGGCCAGCGCATGAATGACGTGGCCAGCGTCTTCCCAGTCGGTCTCATTCCGGGGGCCTGAATCATAGAGGACACCGATGGCCCACTTTCGGGCATCGGCTGAGACGTCGGCCGGGAATGTATCGGAATAGGCCCAGCGCGCGAGATAGGCCTGTTTGACGGCGGCATTCGGCTCAGCATCGTAGGCAGCGCGGGCATCTTCGACCGGCACGTACTGGATCAGCGTCCACTCTGACATCGGATAGTCGGCCTGGCCGGGGCTGTAATGGTTCACGCAAATGCCGGGATCGCCATGCGAGCGCCAGCCGAACCGGATCTCCCACGCTTCCGCGCGCAGCATCCAGAGGCGGCTCGCGCGGTCGATCTCGTTCCAGCGGCCGTCCTGATAGGCCTGCGCCAGGCCGGAGAAGCATTTCTTCACCGCGGCATAGATTGCCTCGTCCTGGGTGGCATCATCCTGCGCCATTGCCGGTCCCGGAACCGCCATCAGGAAGGACAGGATCAGACTGACGGCAAGAAGTCGAATCTTCGAATACACGCGTGTCCCCGTTCCCCCGGCAGAGGAAGGGCTAACACGGTTCGTACGCTGCCTGAAGCGGGTTCAGGCGTCGGCGTTTGCCTTGGCGTGGCGCTTGCGCTCGTGCGGGTCGAGAAAGACCTTGCGCAGGCGGATGTTCTGCGGCGTCACTTCCACAAGCTCATCGTCCGCAATGTAGGCGAGCGACTTTTCCAGCGTCATCTGAAGCGGCGGGGTGAGGCGCACGGCTTCGTCAGAGCCCGAGGCGCGCATGTTGGTGAGCTTCTTGCCCTTCAGCACGTTTACTTCGAGGTCATTGTCGCGGGTATGCTCGCCGACGATCATGCCGCCATACACCTTGTCGCCCGGATGGATCATCATCGGTCCACGGTCTTCAAGGTTCCACAGCGCGAAGGCGACGGCCTCGCCCTGCTCCATGGAGATCAGCACGCCGGTGTGGCGGCCCTGGATGCGGCCCTTGTGCGGGGCGTATTCATGGAAGATACGGTTCATGATGGCGGTGCCGCGCGTGTCGGACAGGAGCTCGCCCTGGTACCCGATCAGGCCGCGCGTCGGCG
>JAGQRO010000419.1 GCA_020425315.1 Hyphomonas sp.
GCTATGACAAGCGCGAGCTGCCGAACTATGGCGTGTTCGACGAGAAGCGCATCTTCGACCCCGGCGAGGGCGCCATGCCGGTGTTCGACCTTGGCGGCGTGCGCGTCGGCATCGCCATCTGTGAGGATATCTGGTTCCCGCGCGTGCCGTCGGCGCTGGCGGAGGCGGGCGCGGAAATGCTGATCGTGCCGAACGGCTCGCCCTGGCGGCGCACCGTGCAGGTGGAGCGGCACACGACCTTCTCCGCCTGGACCAAGACAGGCGTGCCCTATCTCTTCGTCAACCAGGTGGGCGGGCAGGACGAACTCGTGTTTGACGGGGCAAGCTATGCCGTCGATTTCGACGGGACGGAGCACCAGTTGCTCGGCGATTTCGTCACTGGCACGGCGCTGGTCAGCTTCGATGGCGAGACGCACCGGTTCGCGCCGGCGGATGCGCCCACTCAGCTCTCGAAGGGATGGGAAGCCGAATACCGCGCCGCCATGCTGGCGCTGGGCGACTATGTGAACAAGAACCGCTTCCCCGGCGTCGTGCTGGGCATGAGCGGCGGCATCGACTCGGCGCTGACGGCGGCGATTGCGGTGGATGCGCTGGGCCCGGAACGGGTCTGGTGCGTGATGCTGCCGTCGAAATATACCTCGTCTGACAGTCTGGAAGACGCGAAGGCCTGCGCCGAGGCGCTGGGCGCGCGCTATGACATCATCAATATCCGCCCCGGCGTGAACGCGCTGGACGAGATGCTGGCCGATGCCTTCGCGGAGACGCAGCCCGGCACGACGGAAGAGAACATCCAGTCGCGCCTGCGCGCGGTGACGCTGATGGCTCTCTCCAACAAGTTCGGCCACATGGTGGTGACGACCGGCAACAAGAGCGAGATGGCTGTGGGCTATGCGACGCTCTATGGCGACATGTGCGGCGGCTATAATGCGCTGAAGGATTTCTGGAAGACCGAAGTGTTCGAACTGGCCAAATGGCGCAACAGCGCCGTGCCGGCGGGCGCCCGCGGCCCCGGCGGCGAAGTCATCCCCACACGGATCATCACCAAGCCGCCGAGCGCGGAGCTGCGCGAAGACCAGACCGACCAGGACTCCCTGCCCCCCTATGACGTGCTGGACGATATCCTGCGCGGCCTGGTGGAGGGTGAGGAAGACGTGGACGAGATCCTCGCGCGCGGCCATGACGCGGCCACCGTGCGGCGCATCGAGCACCTGCTCTACATCGCCGAATACAAGCGCCGCCAGGCCCCGCCGGGCGTCAAGATCGGCGGCAAGAATTTCGGCCGTGACCGGCGCTATCCGATCACGAACCGGTTCCGGGACGATTAAGGGCCTGCCCGGCAAATAATTGATTGAACCCCTGGAGAAGTTGCGCCACCGTTTGGGGCGCAAGCTTTGGGGGATAGCGATGACGGCCAGATCAGATCGCTTCGCGGTGCATCGGCGCGATGCCATGCGGCTCTTCGGAGGCGCGGCGCTCGCGGCGGCGACAGGTGGGTGCGGAGGCGCCCAGAGCCCGGCGCCGGGCGGGCTCTCAGCGGTGCCCCTGCACTTTGACAGCATCACAAACGTGGCGAAGCGGGTGAAGTCGGGGGAGGTCTCTCCCGTCGCCTTGGCTGAGCTGATGCTGGCCCGCATCGCCGGCCTTGATGGGCAGCTCAACAGCTACCAGACCGTGATGGCCGAGCAGGCCATGGCGGCGGCGCGCGCGGCGGAAGACGCCATCGGCGCCGGCACATATCTTGGCCCCCTTCATGGCATCCCGATTGCGGTCAAGGACCTGTTCTTTACCGCCGGTGTGGTGACCAAAAGCGGTGTCGCGGCGCGGTCCGGTTTCGTCCCCGATCATGACGCAACGGTGGTGCAGAAACTGAAGCAGGCCGGCGCGATCATCCTCGGCAAGTTGAACCTCACCGAAGGCGCCCTCAACGGCTATCACCCCGATTTCAGGATACCCGTGAATCCGTGGAATGCGGACTATTCCACGAGCGGATCGTCAAGCGGGTCCGGCGTCGCGACGGCGGCCGGGCTTTGCTTTGCCTCGCTCGGCACCGACACGGGCGGGTCCATCCGCAACCCCTCCTCCGCCAGCGGCGTGGTTGGGCTGAAACCGACCTATGGCCGGGTCAGCCGGCAGGGTGTGTTTGTTCTGGCGGAAAGCCTCGATCATGTCGGCCCGATGACCCGCTATGTGACCGACGCCGCGATCATGTTCGAGGCGATGGCGGGCCATGATCCGCAAGACACCACGTCCCTTGCCGATCCGGTGCCCAGCCTGACCACGGCGCTCGATGGCAATATCGCGGGCATGAAGGTCGGTTTCGATCCTCAGTATGCCCTGGACGGCGTGAACTCCGATATCGCCGCGGCGCTTGAAAGTGCGCTCGACATGTTCCGCGCGAGCGGAGCGGAGATTGTCGATATGGAGATGCCTGCATTCGGCCTCGACGAATTCATGATGTGGGTCGAGATCTGTGCTTATGAGGCCGTGCGCGCGCATCGCGACACCTATCCCAGCCAAGCAGACTCTTATGGCGCATCCTTCGGCGGGTTCCTCGAATTCGGATTGGGCGTGACTGACGAGCTTTTTGCCCGGCGTTTGGTCCAGATGCGCGCATACGGACAGGCTGTCGAACTGGCGTTGACCAGCGTGGACGGTCTTGTGTGCCCATCCGGGCATGAGCCGGGGCTCGCGTCAAACGATACTGGCTATGGCGGTCTGGTCATCCCGTCCGACGAGGCCGTCGCCGCCACGTTCCGGTTTGCTTTCCCCGTGAATTTTGCCGGCATCCCGTCGCTGACCGTGCCCGCCGGCTTTACCGATGCGGGCGCCCCATTCGGCATGCAGATCATCGGCAAGCGGTTGAACGAACCGGAGCTTGTCCGCCTTGGCTTTGCTTTTGAGCAGGCTGCCGGATTGTCCGGGCGCCACCCTGACCTTGGCCTTTGAAA
This sequence comes from Hyphomonas sp., assembly GCA_020425315.1. Lineage (GTDB taxonomy): Bacteria > Pseudomonadota > Alphaproteobacteria > Caulobacterales > Hyphomonadaceae > Hyphomonas. Next base: position 2,949 of record JAGQRO010000419.1, read on the forward strand.
ACATCCGTGTGCCGCAATACGGGTTCCGGCAAAAACCGTGCAGCGGATAGAGCGCCTGCTCTACCCGAAAGCCTAAGCTTCAAATTCTCTTGAATCCTCGGCCGCTTCAGCGGCTTCTTCGGCCTTTTCCTGGAGCTTCCCCGCATCGTCTGCGGATGACGCGTCCGCTGAGACCTCTTCGCCGCCGTCCGCTGCATCGATCATCTCTTTGGCGTTTTCAAGGGAAGCAAGCTGGCTGTCATTCGCGGCAAGGGCCGAGGCTTCTTCAATTCGGGCTTCCACTTCGTCGCTCAGGGCGGCGGCCACTTTCGAATACTCGACCTGCGCAAGCGCCATATAGGCCGCTTGCACATACTTTCCCTCGCTTTGCGCTGTTGCCTTGTCGGATTCGAGTTCCCCTGCCCTCAGCGCGACCTCAATCTGCTTGTCTAACAGGGACTCTGTCAGATCGACCTTGAACGCGTCCTGACCGGCTTCATTCTCAGTGTTGCCGTCCAGAATGGAGAGGACCGGATCCTGGGATTTGCCTGAGTTCAACCCAATCATGTTCGACGCAGACGGGCCGATGAGCGTGCTGGCGACGTTCAGGGAAATCATGGCGGGCTCCGAAAGCGCTTCAGACCCATATTCAGCCAGAAAGAGAATATCCTGTTAATTTCAGGTCCGGCGGAGAGCGGGGATTGCCGCCTTGGCTGAAGCCTAATCCCCCGTCATCTCATCCAGCGGCGCATTCTCGAAGGCTTCGCGTTCGAGGCCTTCAGAGCGCACCTGCTCCACTTCATCGGGATCGATGTCATAGGCATCGCCATAACCGACGATGGGTGAGGGCACGATCGAGTCCTCCGCGATCACCTCATCATACAGCAGCCAGGCGCGGTGGCCTTCCTTGCACGGAACATCCACCCACTGGTCTTCGGTGATCGTGGCGGAGGCGAGATCGGAAATGTCGCGCAGCTCGGCCTCGTTGAAGTCGTACTCGCCGCCATCAAAGCCGAAAATGGCAAAACCCTCACCGAGATAGCGCAGGTAAGACAGCGTATCCCCCGCCTTCAGTTCCAGCATCTGCATGCCATTGTCAGTCGGGTATTCGATATTGGCATCGACCGACAGGGTGATCGTCTGCACTTTCGTGGCGACGATGAAATCAAGTTCGTCGCCCTCAACGCGGGCGCGGTTCCAGATCTGGTAATTGGCAAATTGCGGCAGGGCGCAGGAGACGGTCGCGGGCTCGCCCTTGTTCGGCCGGGCGCGGCCATCGACGCTGACGCCGGGGTCCAGCACCACAAAGCCGGCGGGATACTCCCCCGGCCAGCCATAGGAGACATGCCAGCCCTCCGGATAGCCGGCCAGCGCGGTGAAATCCTTCTCCTCCGGCTGGGTCTCGACCACTTCGTAAGGGGAAGGCAGCGGCGCGGTGTCCACCGCGGCGGGCACGGCCGGGTCTTCCACTTCGACGGGGGGCGCATCCGGCGGCGGCGCACTGGCCGGGCCACAGGCCACGAGGCTTCCTGCCAGGGCAAGAATCCATGCCGTTCTCATCATGCCCTCCTCGATGGCGACTCAGTGCCGGGTGCCACAATAACATACAGATTAGCAAGAATGTGGCAGGGGTCGCTTGGCTTTTTCTGCGATTTGGTGTCGAAAGCGGCACAAATTACCCCCTGCCAGCCCCGAAAGCCCGTTAAAGACCGCTCATGTCTGCCCCGATTGTCCGTTTCGCCCCCTCGCCCACCGGCCGCCTGCATGTCGGCAATGTGCGCACCGCGCTGATCAACTGGCTGTTCGCCCAGGCCCAGGGCGGCAAGTTCATCCTGCGCATCGACGATACGGACCTCGAACGCTCGACGCAGGAATATGAGGATGGCCTGAAGGTGGACCTCACCTGGCTGGGCCTCGAATGGGCCGGCACGTTCAACCAGTCCGACCGGTTTGCCGAATATGACGCCGCCGCCGACACGCTGCGCGCCATGGGCCTGCTCTATCCCTGCTATGAGAGCGCCGACGAGCTGGAGCGCAAGCGCAAGATCGCGCTCTCCCGCGGGCGACCGCCGGTCTATGATCGGGCGGCCCTGAAGCTGACCGATGACGAGAAAGCGAAGCTGGAAGCAGAGGGCGTGAAACCGCACTGGCGCTTCAAGCTCTCCGGCGAGCGCGTCGAGTGGACCGACCTGGTGCGCGGCCCGCAGAGCATCGACACGTCCAGCCTGTCGGACCCGATCCTCATCCGCGAGGACGGCTCCTATCTCTATACCCTCCCCTCCGTCGTGGACGATATCGAGGCCGGCATCACGCATGTCGTGCGCGGCGAAGACCATGTGACCAATTCCGGCGCGCAGATCGAGATTTTCCGCGCCCTGGGCGGCACCGCGCCGGACATGGCGCACACGCCGCTGCTGATCGGGGCCGATGGACAGGGCCTGTCGAAGCGGCTCGGCTCGCTCTCCATGGGCGAGCTGCGGGCTGAGGGCTATGAGCCGATGTCGATCTGCTCCCTGCTGGCGAAAATCGGCACGTCCGACAATGTCGAAGCGCGCAGCAGCCTTGAGGAACTGGCCGCCGAGTTCGACTTCGCCAAGATCGGCCGGGCGCCGGCGCGTTTCGACGAGGCCGAGCTGAAAAATCTCAACGCCGCCATCCTGCATGGCCTGCCCTTCGACGCGGTGAAGGAGCGGCTTGCCGCCGTCGATCCGCGCGCGGCCGACGAGGCCTTCTGGACCGTGGTGCGCGAGAACTGTTCCCTGCTGCCCGAGGTGGCGGCCTGGGTCGACACCGTGTTCGGCGACATCGCGCCCATGGTGGCCGACGAGGACAAGGCGTTCGTGGCCGAGGCCGCCGCCCTGTTCCCGGCCGGCGAAGCGACGGGCGAGACCTGGAGCGCCTGGACCAATGCCGTGAAAGAGGCCACCGGCCGCAAGGGCCGCGCCCTCTTCATGACGCTCCGCAAGGCGCTCACCGGCCAGGAACACGGCCCCGACATGGGCGCCATCCTGCCCCTGATCGGCCGCGAACGGGCCCTGAAGCGGCTGGGCAGCTGACCTCAATGCCTGTCATCCCGGAAAGCGCGGCGCGCTTGTCCGGGACTAAGAGCGGCACGTCCCGGACTCATCCTGAGCGAAGTCGAAGGATGACTTCAGGAGCACCAGCCCTGCGCTCGCGCTTGGGTCGTTTCGGGGCAATCGATCCGCCGGTTCGATTTTTGATTCTTCAAAGCCCTTGATTCTGTTCCATTTTGGTTCTCCGTGAACAAAATCAGAACTTTTTTCTTTCCAAAACGTGAATATTCTGCTTATGTTCTCATATCGCGG
>JAGQRO010000420.1 GCA_020425315.1 Hyphomonas sp.
GAAGATCTCGCCGAGCGAGCCGTCATCGAATTCGCCGGTGTGCAAGTAAACCTTGTGGCCGCCGACAGCAGCTTTCTGGATATAGCCCTTGCGCCGGTCGGGCAGGCGGATGCGGCGGGCATGCCCCGCCTCGGCGCCGCGCGACGGCGCCGCTGTGGGCGCCTCTGCCTCGGTTGCCATCTCTTCGGCGAGGGCGAGGATATGTTCCATCCGGGCCCGGACGTCTTCCCCGGCGGCAATGCGGTGGCCGACCAGCTGGACGGCAAGGCCTTCAGCCAGGGCCGCTTCCATCATGTCGAGGCCGCCACGGCTGCCGACGGACAGGACGACATTGCCGCCGAGTGCCTTGGCGCAGGCAGCGGCAAGGGCGATCTCCGCTTCCGCGCTGGCACCGACGGCGATGCCGCAATCGGCCGCGATGGCTGAAGCGGTGTCTTCGCTGCGATTGTCGAGCGTCGCTTCGGCGGTCTGGATGTCCTTGCGGGAAAAGCCCATGGCCGACAGCAGGCCCCGGCCATCGGCATCGAAGCTTTCCGGCGGCAGGCGCAGGTCTGTGGAAATGACTTCGTCGCCCAGCACCCAGCGGGAGAAGGCAGCATTCAGAGGCAACCCTTCGCCCAGCGCGCGCGAGACACGGTCCAGTGCGTCTTCTGAGAAGCCCCGGTCGCGCAGCCGGTCGATGCCGAGGGCGCGGTCGAGATCATGCTCTCCAGAGGCGGCAATCCGTTCCAACGCTTCGGGCAGGCGTTCGGGCGCGCGGTGTGCAATGGCGAGCCGGGCCGCGCGGGACAGGGTGGGCACATCGTCGCTGAAGGCGAGGACGCCCGGCATCGGCTCGGTCCCGCCGCTTTCGCAATCGGGCAGCCAGGCCGTCAGGTCAGCAACGGGCAGGACCAGAACCGCGCAGGTGCGCTTGGTGCCGGCCTTGCGGGCCTCCAGGCCAAGGGCTTTCGCCTGCGCGGCAGGGAAAGCCGCCCCGGTGGCACTGGACTTCACCAGCGCGCAGAGCGCTGCGGCGGCCGCGATGCCCTCATCGGAAGCGTAATCGAGACCGATTGCCATCACGGCGGCGGCAAGACCTGCGATCACGATGGCGCCACCCGCCGGCATGGACCGGGCCGCCGCTTCGACGCTGTCGGCCAGAAGGTCCGCTTCCAGCCCGGCCGGGCCAATGGCGGCGCCAAGATCGACGATGCGGGCGGGCGTCTGGGCTGCCGGCAGGTCTTCTGCGGCGATGACGATTTCGGCGCCTTCCATCAGGGCGTCCACCAGCAGGCCTTCCAGAACCGGGTCGAACTCTGCCGCCTCGAACACGCCGGGCGGCGGGGCAGGCGTGTTGACCGCTGCTGCGCGCAGGGCGTCGGCCGTACGCGGGAAGCCGCCCGGCTGGCGCAGGGCCTCTTCCACCACGTCCTGGGGCAGGCCAGCGGCCAGCGCCTCGGCAATATCGGCGTTGCGCGGCGCGTCGCCCAGCCGTTCCAGCATTTCCGCCGTGGCGAGCTGCGAGACGCTGACAAGGGCCGCTGCCGAGGTTGCCGCAGCCGTCGCCTTCAGCGCTTCCGGCGTCAGAGGGCGCCGGCGCAGGCCCGCAGCGCGGAAGAGGTCTCCCAGCACTGTTTCTGCCGAAAACAGCCCTTCAGTTTCCGCCGCCTGGAGGATTTCCGTCACCTGAGTCGCCTGCATGGGCCCGCCTCCTGCCGAATCACTGTGCAAAGGGTGCGGCCTCAGTCGCGCCGGAGCAACCGTCCAGCCCATGAAAACCCCCGCCTGCACACAGGATTTTGACGGACATTGCCTGCGGCGCCGGTCTGGATTAGTTGCCCCTGAGCCGCCATATTGCGGCCACCAACACAAGGCAGGACAGGCCACAGGATGCTGAAGCAGATTTTCACCTGGTGGAGCGGGATCACCGTGGGTGCCGCGTTCGATATCAAGCGGCGCTCGGGCTATGTCGGCACCGACGAGTACGGCAACCGCTATTTCGAGGAGCGCAAGCCCTCGATCGAAGGCCGCCGGCGCCGTTACGTGATCTACAAGGGGCTCGCAGAGCCCTCGAAAGTGCCGGCCGACTGGCATGGCTGGCTGCACCACACGGTGGAGGAGCCGCCGACCAAGGCGCCGCTGACCCGCCGCGAGTGGGAAACCGACCACCGCCCGAACATGACCGGCACGCCCTGGGCAACGAAACCCAAGGGTAGCCTTTCCGGCGGTGGCCAGCGCCAGCGCGCCAGCGGCGATTATGAGGCCTGGACCCCGGATGCGTGAATCCCTGTTTGAAACCTTGGTCGGCCTGGCGGTTGTGTGTGTCGCCGGGCTGTTTGCCTGGTTTGCCATGGCGCGCGGCGGCGAGACCGGCGCCGGCCCGAACCAGTATGAAGTCACCGCCCGCTTCAACAATATCAGCGGCATCGAGCGTGGCTCCGACGTCCGCATCGCCGGCGTGAAGGCCGGGATCGTGAAAGCCGTATCCGGCGATCCGCAGCGGTTCGAGGCTGTCCTGACGCTGACGCTCGACCAGAAATGGGAACTGCCGGACGATACCGATGCGCGAATTTCGACGGATGGCCTGCTCGGCGGCGCCTATGTGGCGCTGGAGCCCGGCGGCAGCTTCGACAACATCCCGCAGGATGGCACGGGCGAGATCCAGTTCACGCGCGGCTCGGTCGATTTGCTGACGCTATTTGCCTCGTTTGCGTCCGGCAATGGCGGGTCCACGGACGCGGCGCCCGCACCTGCGCCCGCTGCGGCGGCAGACGATTATCCTGCTGAGGATTATGAGTGATGAAACGCCTTGCCGTAATCGCCCTCGCGCTGACCGCTGCAGCCGGACTGGCCCATGCCGCGACCTTCGCGGCGAAGGACCGGGCCACGCTGCGCGCGCTCGACAAGATTACCGGCCGGTCGACCGATATTGAAGTGAAGGTGGGAGAGCCGGTCGTGTTCGGCTCGCTCAAGGTTGAACTTGAGGCCTGCTACCAGACACCGCCGGAAGAGGCGCCGGAAAGCGCGGCCTTCCTGAAGATCGCCTCCACCCAGCCGGTTGCCGTCGAAACCATGGAAGCGGCGGTTGACGCCTCTGAAGTGGAGACGGTGAGCGAGGAGAATCCGGTCCTGTTTTCCGGCTGGATGTATGCTTCCTCGCCGGGCCTCAGCGCGCTGGAACACCCGGTCTATGATATCTGGGTGATCCGCTGCACGGCGCCCGAGCCGGTGAAATTGCCGAATGCGTCGCGTCCTCCGCCGTCGGACGAACCGGTGATCGAAGACCGGCCTGCCGGCATCGACATTGTCGATCCGCCGCCGGGCGGTCTCGACCCGCAATAAAAGTCCGCTTCGACATTCAGCGCAGCGGCAAGGCGGCGCTTGAAGTCCGCACGCGGAATCTCGATCAGCCCGAATTGCTCCAGATGCGGATTGTGGAACTGCGCATCGAGCAGCACGAACCCGCCTTCCAGAAGCCGGGCGACCAGGTGCACCAGCGCGATCTTTGAGGCATCCGTGGCGCGCGAGAACATACTCTCACCGAAGAAAGCCCCGCCAAGGGCGACGCCGTAGAGCCCGCCGACCAGCCGGTCCCCATCCCAGCATTCGATGGAATGGGCATACCCTTCACGATGCAGCGCGCTGTAGAGGTTGAGAATGGTGGAATTGATCCAGGTGCTTTCGCGGCCATCGGTGCTTTCAGCGCACATGTCCATCACGCGTGTGAAGGCTGTATCCGCTGTAACGCGATAGGGGTCCTGACGGACGGTCCGCTGCAGGCGCTTCGGGATGTGGAAGCCGTCGAGCGGCAGGATGCCCCTTATGTCCGGATCGACGAGGAACAGGTTCGGATCGTCGCGCGCATCGCCCATCGGGAACACGCCGCGCCGGTAGCAGGCGAGAAGGTCAGCGGTGCCGAAACGCGAAGACATGGGCTGACTATGGCGGCGCGCCGCGCCGATTGTCTACCGGGGCAATCCCCTAGGCCGCCCTATTCGGCAGCGGCCTCTTCGGCGGCCTTGGCGTCGGCGAGGAATTTCTCCAGCCAGTGGATGTTGTAGTCGCCATTCTTGACGTCTTCATTGTCCACCAGGCGACGGTGCAGGTCGAGCGTGGTGTGCACGCCGCCGACCACCATTTCCGCCAGCGATCGGCGCAGGCGCATCAGGCATTCGCGGCGGGTGCGTCCGTGCACGATCAGCTTGCCGATCAGGGAGTCGTAATGCGGCGGGATGCGGTATCCGGCATAGGCGGCGCTGTCGAGGCGCACATCCGGGCCGCCGGGCGCATGGAAATCGGTGATCAGACCCGGCGAGGGCACGAAGGTCTCCGGATGCTCGGCATTGATCCGGCATTCGATGGCATGGCCGGAGAAACGGATATCCTCCTGGCGCACCGACAACCCGCCGCCCGATGCCACACGGATCTGCTCATGCACGAGATCGATCCCGGTAATGGCTTCGGTCACCGGATGTTCCACCTGCAGCCGGGTGTTCATCTCGATGAA
>JAGQRO010000421.1 GCA_020425315.1 Hyphomonas sp.
CCTGCTCATCTTCTTCATGGTGACGTCGACGTTTGCTGAGGAGCAGGCGATCCGCATCGAGCCGCCGGCACCGGCGGATGGCCCGAGCGAGGGCGAGGCCATGCTGATCCATGTCGACCAGGACAGCGTCGTGCGCGTCAATGGCCGGCTGACCGATATCGGCTCGGTGCGCGCCGCCATCGAGCGCCTGCGCGCCGAGACGCCGGAGATCCGCATCGCCCTGCAGGCCCATCCACAGGCCAAAACCGGCGTCCTCGCCCTCATCCGCGACGCGGCCTATGATGCGGGGTATACGGAAGGTGTCAGCCTGGCGCTGGACCGGACCTGATCAGTTCCAGCCGGGGACGGGCGATACACCGACTTCCTGGAACGTCTCGCCGATTTCGGCGGTTATCGCGTCGGTCCCGATCGCTTCATCGCATGCCGGCCAGCGGTCATGGCCTTTCGCGGCGAGCCAGTCGCAGGCGGCCTGGTCTCCGAACACGCAGCCGCCCTGATAGCCGCCGAGGATGGCCTCTTCGCGCATTTTCGAATCGATGGTTCCGTTGCTGTCCTTGAACCGGGCGTTCATGACGCCCTCGTCGATCAGCTTGGCCACCGCGGTGCAGGATCTGGCGAACCCGGACTGGCACATCATGGTCCAGATCTCGAACGCGGTATCGGTCTGGTCGCGCGAATCCGCTGTGACCGCGAACTGGTGGAACGCTTCGAGCAAGGCCGGCGGGCCCTTGATGATGTCATAGGGCGCTTCGAATTTCTTCGCCGAAGGGGCTTCGTCATAGAACAGGGTGACGATGCCTTCCTGGGCATTGCGCACGAAGCGGCTGTCCGGCCAGGCGCCGATGAAATCGAGATAGGCATCGACCGTGTTGACCTGCGTGGCGGCGACATAGGCGAGATCCGCATTGCCGGCGGTCACGGGCGAGGGGGCGGCGTCGCAGCTGGTGAAGCAGATGTCTTCGGTCAGGCCATCGGCGGTGAAGGGCATCGCATTGCCGGGGCGGGCGGCGGACACTTCGCGCAGGGCGAGCGTGAAGGCCCGGTCAGCCGAGAGGCCGCGTTCCGGCAGGCGCCTGGCCAGCGCCTTCGAGAACAGTCCGTCATCCGGCGTCGTCGCGCCATCGGCGGTGGCGAAGGCGATGAACAGGCCGCGCTTTCGCGGCACGCGCACCATGCCCTTGTCGGCCGCCCCGCCCTTGGAGGAGGTGAAGGGCAGCGTGTTGCGGCAGGCATCCGACACGACGAACACGGCCTTGGCCTCGGTGGCGGCCAGCGTGTCGACAATCGAATTGATGGCGACGCCCAGAATGGGCAGCTGTTCGGCGCCGGTGATCGGCGATTTTGCCGGGATCAGGTAATTGGCGCGCGTGCCGGCGGATTCGGCTGACCCTCCGTGGCCGGAATAGTAGAAGAATCCAACCGAGTCCGGCCCGCCGGCGCGCAAATCCGAGGCGAGCTGGGCAACGGCAAGGTTAATGTCCATCTGCGTCGCATCGCGCAGGACCTTTATGTCCTCCGCCGCAAACCCGGCCTGCAGCAGGCCTGTGCGGATATTGTCCACATCCTCATGCGGCAGGCTGAGCGGGCCGACCGTGGCCGGATAATCCTCATTCCCGATCAGGAGGGCATAGCGCGGCTCGGCCGCAGCAATTTGCGCCAATCCCGCCAACAGTAACAGGCACACCAGTTTCCGCAGCATCGCACACACCTGAGTTTTCCGTCCCGGCGCCAGCTTAATCCCGGCTGCAGCGGACGCCAACCAGGTTCCGGACGAGCGCCATGGTTAATGGCGTTTTAATTGCAAATTCCCCTGCGAGGCGTGTGTGGGGCGCCGTTTGACTGTTGCAGGGTGAAACAGATGGGTAAATTTCGCGCGATCGGGGAAACTTCCCGTAAAGCATGGGGGCGGGACCGGGACGGGTCCATCTCCGTACTTTATGCGATGGGCATCATTGCCCTGCTGGCAGTTGTCGGTGTGGCCACTGATACTTCGCGGGCCGTGTCAGAGCATCAGGCGATGCGCTCGTCACTGGATGCGGCGGCGCTGGTAGGCGCGAAAATGCTCGAAGACGCCGGCATGACCGATGACGAGATCACCGCGGCCAGCATCGCCATCTTCCACGAAAACCTCTCCTCCGCGCACCTCGACCTTGTCTGCCAGGACCCGGCCGTCGCCATCGACCGCACGGCCTACCGCGTCGACCTGACGGCCGATTGCGCGCTGCCGGCCGTCTTTGCCGGCATTGTCGGCACCAATGAGATCGACCTTGGCGCCACCTCCGGCGCGCTCGCCAACATGACGCGCCTCGATGTGGCGCTGATGCTGGACGTGTCCGGCTCGATGGGCGGGCAGAAACTTGTTGACCTGAAAACCGCCGCCAAGGACGCCGCCGACATTCTCATCACGCCGTCCAGCAATGGCCGTGTGCGGATGGCTTTCAACACCTATTCCACCGCCGTGAATGCAGGCACTTATGCCGCCGCCGTGAAGGGGCCGGCCTATGTGCCGGGCGAGACCTGCGTGTCGGAACGTACCGGCGCCGCCGCCTTCAAGGACAAGGCCCCGGCGGCCGGCCAGTGGATGGGCCTCAGCGCCTCGTCCTGCCCGGCGAGCTCCCTCCAGCCGCTGACCGGCGACAAGGCCGCGTTCAAGACCGGCATCGATGGCCTCTCTGCCGGCGGCATGACGGCCGGCCATCTCGGCGTCGCCTGGGCCTGGTATCTCATCGCGCCGGACTGGGACGATATCTGGCCGGCGGACTCTGCCCCGATGGCCTATGACGCGCCGCAGGGCATCAAGGCCGTGATCCTGATGACCGATGGCCAGTTCAACACCCAGTATGACATGGCGCAGGGCAGCTCGGCCGCCCAGTCGAAAAAGCTCTGCAAGAAGATGCGGGACGAGGGCGTCGCGGTCTATGCCGTCGCCTTCCAGGCACCGAGCTCGGCCAAGACGGTGCTGAAGGATTGCACCGGCGGCGATGACACGCGCTTCTTCGATGCCGCCGATGGCGACGAGCTGAAGCAGGCCTATTCGAAGATTGCCAGCCAGCTGACCAATCTGCGCCTCGCCAACTAGGCCGCGCTATTTCAGCTCCACGCTGAGGAACTGGTCGAACCAGCCGGATTCGCCGCGCCGTTTGACGCGGATGAGGGCGGGTTGGTTCGGCGTTGCACGGGCGAGCTTCACCTTGTCCAGCGTCTCGGTGACGGTGGAGACGCGCTCGAAATTCACTTCCAGGATGACGTCGCCGCGCAGCAGCTTGCCATAGCTCGGCCCGCGCGCGGAAACGGACGTCACCACCACACCGGACACATCCTTCGGCACGCCGTAGCGCCGGCGCAGATCATCGTCGAGGCCGGACAGGTCGGCGCCGAGATCGTTGTTGCTCGACGGCAGGTCCGGCAGCTGGGCGGCGCCGGCATCGCCCTCGTCTTCCTCCAGTTCGCCCATGGTGACGGTGAAGGCGCGCACGCGGCCGTCACGCACCAGGCTGACCGGCACCTGTTTGCCGATCGGCGTGTCGGTGATGACGCGGGTCAGCTCGCGCACGCTGGCGACCGGCTTGGAATCGAAATTGAGGATCAGGTCGCCGACTTCCAGCTTTGCCTGGTCGGCCGGGCCGTCATCGGTGATGCGGGTGACGATGACGCCGCCGCGCGCCGTGGCGCCATAGGCCTTGACCAGCGTTTCGTCCGCATCCTGAACATTGACGCCCAGCCAGGAGCGGCGGATGCGGCCCGACTTGATGAGTTCGCCGGAAATGCGCTTGACGAGGTTCGAGGGCACCGAGAAGCCGATGCCGACCGAGCCGCCGGTGGGCGAGATGATCGCCGTGTTCACGCCGACAACCTCGCCGCCGAGATTGAACAGCGGTCCGCCGGAATTGCCGCGGTTGATGGCGGC
>JAGQRO010000422.1 GCA_020425315.1 Hyphomonas sp.
GTGCTGGATGTCGGCGCCAATGTCGAGGCCGATGCCGCCCAACTCGTCTCCTTCGCGATCATGGGCGAGGCCTATGCGCGCGCCACGCTGGGCAAGGAACACCCGACCATCGGCCTGCTGAACATCGGTTCGGAAGAGATGAAGGGCCATGACGAAGTGCGCGAGGCGCATGAAATGCTCCGCACGCTGGATATCGGCCTTAACTATCGCGGCTTCGTCGAAGGCGACGACATTTCCATGGGCAGCGTGGACGTGATCGTCACGGACGGATTTACCGGAAATGTCGCGCTGAAAACCGGCGAAGGCGTGGCCCGCATGCTGGCCACGCGCGTGCGCGAAGCCCTGACGAAAAGCCTCGTGACCAAGGCTGGCGCCGCTCTTGCATCCTCCGGACTGAAGGAGTTGCGCGAGCAGATGAACCCGAGCAATGCAAATGGCGGCGTCCTGCTGGGACTTGGCGGGGTATCGGTGAAAAGCCATGGCGGCACCGATGCACGCGGCTTCGCGACCGCCTGCGTGCTCGCCGCGGACCTGTCGACCAGTCATTACCAGGAAGAAGTGGCTGCCAACCTTACCCGAATCCAGCAGAAGGGCGTTGCGGCCGGCTGACGGCCCGCTGACCTCCACGAGGAATGTAGAATGGCACGTCGCAGCTTCATCCGTGGAACCGGTGGATACCTGCCGGAAAAGATCCTGACCAATGACGAACTGTCGAAAATGGTCGACACGACGGATGAGTGGATCCGTGAACGGACGGGCATCAAACGCCGCCATGTCGCCGCCGATGGCGAGCTGACATCGGACATCGCCACGGCCGCGGCGCGCAATGCGCTGGAAGCGGCCGGCATTCCCGTTTCCGAAGTCGACCTGATCGTGCTGGCCACGACCACGCCGGACCAGACCTTCCCGGCCACCGCAACCGCCGTGCAGGCAAAGCTGGGCATGACGGGCGGGGCGGCCTTCGATGTGCAGGCCGTGTGTTCCGGTTTCCTGTTCGCCCTGACGACGGCCGACTCGCTGTTGAAGCAGGGCCTGTTCAATACCGCCGTGGTGATCGGCGCAGAGACCTTCACGCGCATTCTCGACTGGTCGGACCGGGGCACATGCGTCCTGTTCGGCGATGGCGGCGGCGCGGTCGTGCTGCAGGCCGAGGACTGGACCGGCGACAATCTCGCCGGCGTGATCACGCACCACATCCGCACCGACGGCACCAAGTCTGACCTGCTCTATGTCGATGGCGGCGTCAGCTCCACCGGCACGATCGGCCATGTCCGCATGGAGGGGAACCGGGTGTTCAAGCACGCGGTGACCAATATCTCCTCGGCCATCCAGGCGATCTATGACGAGACGGGCCTGACCGGCGCCGATATCGACTGGTTCGTGCCGCACCAGGCCAACAAGCGCATCCTCGATGGCGTGGCCCGGAAGATGGATATTTCCGAGGACAAGGTGATCGTCACGGTGGACGAGCACGCCAATACATCGGCGGCCTCCATCCCGCTGGCGCTCAACCACGCCGTGCGTTCAGGGCGGGCCAAAATGGGCGATCTCGTCCTCTCCGAGGCCATGGGCGGCGGATTTTCATGGGGTGCAAGCCTATTCCGCCTGTAATTTCAGGCGATAAGGCCACTTTCTTAAGCGAATTTAGCTGACGGCAGCGCTAGGATTTCGTTAATATTCCCGGTCTAGGCCTTAACTGATCGGGAGACGTGAATGTCCAATCAGACCATTACCCGCGCTGAAGTGACCGATGCGATCGTTCGCGTGGTCGGCCTGACGCGCCAGGACTCCTCCGACCTGCTGGACCGCACGCTCGACATGATCGGCGCCGCGCTGGAGCAGGAGAACGAGGTGAAGCTCTCCCGGTTCGGCAATTTCGTCGTGCGGTCGAAGGCCGCCCGCGAAGGCCGCAATCCCAAAACCGGAGAAGAGGCCACCATCGCGGCACGGCGGGTGGTCACCTTCCGCCCGTCGCCGATGCTGAAGGCGCTCGTCGACGAAAGCTGATCGAAGAAAGGTCGCGCCATGAGTGCCAGCCGAGCCCGAGTTGAGAAATCCGCGACCGCGTTCCGGTCGATCGGGGAGGCGGCCTCGGAGCTTGGCGTGGAGACCCATGTCATCCGCTACTGGGAAAGCAAGTTCCCGAAGGAAGTGCGCCCGGTGAAACGGGCCGACGGGCGGCGCCTGTTCCGGCCCAAGGATGTCGATGCGCTACGGGCGATCCAGATCCTGGTGCACGACAATGGCATGACGCTGAAAGGCGCCAAGGCGCTGATCGCGGAGCAGGGGCTGGAAGCGGTTCTCTCCGGCGCGGCAACGCTCGGCGCGGGCGCCCCGGCCGGCACCAGCCCGGCGCGGGAACTGCAGGCCAGCGTCGCCAAAGCCTTTGGCGCGCTGCAGGACGGCGAAGGCCTCACCGATGAGCGCCGCGGCAAGCTGGAAGGCGCCCTTGGCGAGCTGACCGACATCAAGGCCCGCATCGATGCGGCCCTGGCGCGGCGCGCAGCCTGAACCCACATAAGCGATTGCACAGCCGGTGTGGCTTGGTTACAAGTCGCACTCGTCGGAGCGTGGCGCAGTCCGGTTAGCGCACTAGTCTGGGGGACTAGGGGTCGTGGGTTCGAATCCCGCCGCTCCGACCATTATT
>JAGQRO010000423.1:0-2566 GCA_020425315.1 Hyphomonas sp.
CCCCGGCGTCGGCCTGATCACCGATATTGCGCTCGACGCCTACACATCCCACGGCCATGACGGCCTGCTCGATCAGGACGGCACGATCCCGAACGATGCCACCACGGAGAAACTGGTACAGCAGGCCCTCACCCATGCCGGCGCTGGCGCGGACGTGGTCGCGCCCTCCGACATGATGGATGGCCGTATCGGCGCGATCCGGTCAGCGTTCGAAGAGGAGGGCTTCACCAATATGATGATCCTCTCCTATGCGGCCAAATACGCCTCCGGTTTCTACGGGCCGTACCGCGATGCCATCGGCTCGGCGAAATCGCTGCAGGGCGACAAGAAGACCTACCAGCAGGACCCGGCCAATTCCGACGAGGCGTTGCGCGAAGTCGCCCTCGACCTCGCCGAGGGCGCCGACATGGTGATGGTAAAGCCCGGCCTGCCCTATCTGGACGTTGTCCAGCGCGTCTCCAGCACGTTCGGCGTGCCGACGCTCGCCTACCAGGTCTCCGGCGAATACGCGCAGATCACGGCCGCTGCCCAGAATGGCTGGATCGATGGCGACCGGGTGATGATGGAATCGCTGATGTGCTTCAAGCGCGCCGGCGCATCAGGCGTGGTCACCTATTTCGCGGAGAAAGCAGCCGAAGCGCTCGGCGCCTGATACATCAGAAGCCGCCCTTGCAGGTGCCGAATGCATAGACGCCGTCATAGGCCTCTCCCGGCAGGTCGATATGGGCAATGTAGGAGGGATAGGGCGCATCGATACAGACACGTTTGTCGGTCCGGTTCAGGCTGACGGGCCACAACATGCGCTGGCGGGCCAGCAGGGCGGCATGGGTCGTCAGTTCCAGTTTGTACTGCCAGGTGTGGCCAAGAATGCCGCCCGTGTCCGGGCGCAGGACCAGCCCGTCGGCAAGGCGCATGCCGTCCACTTCATCATAGGTCCAGTAGCCGATCGTCTCCCATTCCGGCACGGGCTCGGCCGGTGCGTCCGGGTTGACGATCCGTAGGCTGACATTGTCGAAATTCACCTGCCGCGCATCGACATTGCTGATGCGCACCTTCAGCGGCTGGCCCTCAGCAGGCGGTTTCGTGCCGGAAACAAATTCCAGCGAATCGAGCACCAGCTGTCCGCCGGGCGCGGTGCGCGAAGTCTGCTCGGCCAGCAGCGAATTGCCGGCATAGAGCGCCAGCGTGTAGTTGCCGCCCTCGGCGAAATTGCCATCCGCTCGGGCGCCGACCAGGACCTGAAGCGAATAGTGAGTCTCCGGGCGCAGCACATCGGTGGCCTGTTGCTCCATCCACGATCCGGCATAGGACAGGAACGCCACATTCCGGCCGCCGGGCGCCAGGCCTGACGGGAAGTGCTGGACATCCGGCCGCATGATGCCCTGCCGGCTGCCGCCCCAGTCCTGCATGCCGAAATGCCAGGACTTGCCGGATTGGCCGGCATCGACCAGCGCATCAGCCTCGAAGCCCGGATTGGCAAGCGCGATCTCTTCCGCCGAGGCGGCCAAGCTGAACGACAGCGCAGCGGCGAGCGCGATGGTGCGTGCGGCAAGGTGCATGAGAGGTCCCCTCTGCTCATGGTCTGCAATACGTTTTCCACCTTCGCGGGCCAAACCTGAACATGGCCTGAACCCGGCCTGAACCGCCCTGCCGGCTACCTCCGGTCAGGCGGCGGACTTGATGGAAACGAGTTCGATGGCGAACGTCAGATCCTGTCCGGCAAGCGGATGGTTGGCATCCAGCGTCACCTCAGTCTCGTCCGCCGCCACGACGACAACGGGAATGACTTCGCCTTGCTGCGTCTGCATCTGCAGCTGCGTGCCGACCTCCACCGGGATGTTTTCCGGGATGTTGGCGCGCGGCACCTGCTGGCGCATGCCGGGATTGTGCGGGCCATAGGCCTGGTCGCACGGCACATTGACGGTTTTCTTGTCGCCCACGGCCATGCCGGGAATGGCCGCATCGAGGCCGGGAATGATCTGTCCTGCACCGACCTGGAAGGCCAGTGGATCGCGCCCCTGCGAACTGTCGAAGACCGTGCCGTCGGTCAGTGTGCCGGTATAGTGAATGTGTACGGTGTCGCCGTTTTTGACTTGCGTCATGAAATGTCCAATCGTTTCGGGAGGGTCTGGGTCAATGGCCGCGCCGCGAATGCGGGCGCCCGGCGGTGTCGTCCGCAAAGGGTACGGCCTCCTGCCGGGATGTAAACCCGCCGGGCCGCCCGAATTGCCGCAAAACTTGGCGATTACAGAGATTTACGCATATGGATGACGGTTTTCACAAGACCGTTGGCGCCGGTCATCACTTCGCGGTGATACTCCGTATACCCCCGGGCGCGGTAGAGCGCCTCACCGGCAATGGTGGAGCCGAGTTCGATGGTGCGAAACCCCGCCGCGCGCGCCGCCGCTTCGCCAAGGTCCAGAAGCAGCGTGCCAACGCCCTGACGGGTAAAGTCCGGATGTGTGTACATTGCGCGGATGCGGGCGGCATCCACCGCGGGATCGGACAGGGAATCGTCGCGCCAGCCTGCCTGGTCGCCGCCATAGAGCGTGCGCCGCTTGCCCCA
>JAGQRO010000423.1:2631-6194 GCA_020425315.1 Hyphomonas sp.
CGGTCCAGCCCCATCGTCTCGCGCGCGGCGGTGATTTCCTCGGCTGACAGGAAGGGTTTCATGTTCTCGGTGATGGCCGCTTCCATCACGCCCATGATGGCGGGGATGTCATCTTCGGTGGCGATCCGTGAGCGGAACAAGGGTGCCCCTACGCGTCGAATGTTTCGTAGTTCTTGCGCATATAGGCAACGCCCTCTTCCACAATCTCGCGCAAGACGTCCATGTCGATATCGGCCAGCTTGTTCACATAGAGACACGACTTGCCGGTCCTGTACTTGCCGAGGCGGCCAAGCTTTTCCTTCATGGCCGCGGACTGGTATCCGGGCATGACATAGAAGACGAGGTTCGCCTTGCGCGGCGAGAAGCCGGTCATCAGCATGTCGCCCTCGCGCCCGCTGTCATATTTGTAGTGATATCTGCCATAACCAATCAGGCTCGGCCCCCACATTTTCGGCTTGAGGCTAGTCACATCGGAGAACCATTTCAGCAGGGTTTTCGCGTCCGCCTTGCGCTGGGGATGATCCAGCGCCTCGACATAATCCTTCGGCTTCACCACCGTCGGCTTCGTCTTGTTCTCCGCCTTCGCCATCGCCGCGTCCTATCGCTTCAGCCGCGCCAGCAGGCTGGACGTATCCCAGCGACTGCCGCCCATGGCCTGCACATCGGCATAATACTGGTCCACCGTCGCCGTCAGGGGAAGGCTCGCGCCATTCTCGCGCGCCGCTTCCAGTGTGATGCGCAAATCCTTGCGCATCCAGTCGACCGCGAAGCCGTGCGTGTAGTGGCCTTCCGTCATGGATTTCCAGCGGTTTTCCATCTGCCAGCTCTGCGCCGCGCCGCCGCTGATCGCCTCGACCACCCTGGCCGGGTCCAGCCCCGCCTGTTCGGCGAAGTGCAGCCCTTCCGCCAGGCCCTGCACGATGCCGGCAATGCAGATCTGGTTGACGCTCTTGGCGAGCTGGCCGGCGCCCGCCCCG
The DNA here is from genome assembly GCA_020425315.1 of Hyphomonas sp. Taxonomy (GTDB): domain Bacteria; phylum Pseudomonadota; class Alphaproteobacteria; order Caulobacterales; family Hyphomonadaceae; genus Hyphomonas. The sequence continues at coordinate 3,609 of JAGQRO010000423.1, forward strand.
CCGATCAGCGTCATCTTCTTTCCGTAGGCGGACATGACCAGGCGGGCATCGGCGAAGGTCGCCTCGTCCCCGCCGCACATGATGGTGAGGGCACCATTCTTCGCGCCCGCTTCACCGCCGGAGATCGGCGCATCGAGGAAATGCGCGCCCTTCGCCTTGCAGCGGGCATAGAGGTCACGGGCAAGGCCGGCCGAAGCCGTGGTGTGGTCCACAACAATCATGCCGGCGCCGAGGCTCGGCTCCAGAGCGGCGAACACGTCGGCCACATCCGGATCGTCGCCGAGGCAGAGGAACACGAATTCCGCGCCGAACACGGCGGCGGCGGGGTCCTTCGCCGTTTCGCCCTTGTGCTGGCCGGTCCAGGTCTTCGCCTTTTCGGCCGTGCGGTTCCACACCACCGTTTCGTGCCCCTTCGCCGCCAAATGCCCGGCCATGTGGAACCCCATGACCCCCAATCCGAGAAACGCCGCTCTTGCCATATCTGGTCTCCTGCAATCCTCACGACAGATAGATCGAATTTCATCGAAATCCCACCGTCCAGTGTGAGGGGGCCTTCACCAAGACCTGCTAAGACAGGCACACCACTCAGAAGGAATGGATGCGCGAGCGAATGGCTTACGCCGCTTTCACACGCACAGGCGCGGGCAGAATGCCCAGCGCGCCCGCCCGCAAGGCTGGGACATGGAAGCTCGCCTATGCGGACTTCCTGACCGCCCTGATGGCGTTCTTCCTCCTCCTGTGGCTGGTCAGCGGCGTGTCGCCCGACGCAAGGGCGGAAATCGCCAATTACTTCCAGCCGAAAGACAATCTGGCCGCCGGCGCAGCCACCACGACCGGCCCATCCGAGGCCGACCGCCTGTTCAGCGCCCTCAGCCAGAACCCGGCCCTCGTTTCGGCCGGTGCCAGCATTCACCTCACCAGGGAACCCGACGGGGTCCGCCTCGACCTCGTCGACACTGAGGAGCGCCCGTTGTTCGACCGTGCGAGTGGCCGCTTCACCGCCACCGGCCTCGCGCTTGTGTCGGAAACGGGCGCTTCCCTTTCTTCCCTGGACGGCCAGCTGACCATTGAAGGCCATACCGATGCCTTCCCCAGCCTCATTGAAAACTACTCCAATTGGGAACTCTCGGCTGACCGGGCCAATGAGGCCCGCCGCGCGCTCGAAGCGGCCGGCATTGCCCCCAGCCGGGTCCGGGCGGTCACCGGGTTGGCCGATACCCGCCCTCTGGTGCCGGGACAGCCCCACTTGCCCGTTAACCGGCGGATCAGCATACTGGTCCAGACTGAGGGTTAACGCCCTCCGGTCTCCGGGGGACCGGACCTGTAACAATCCGGAGCCCGAATGCTCGAACAGTTCTTCCTAGACTGGCCCATGTGGGCAAGCCTTGCGGTCGTGTGCGCCGCAATCGGCTTCTACATGTCCGACCGCTGGTCGATGGAGTTGATTTCCGTCTGCGTCATGGCGGGCCTGCTGGTCCTGTTCACGATTCCGGGCTCCCACGGGGCCGATGGCACGCCGATCAGCGCGGCGGACCTGCTCTCCGGCTTCGGCAACCCGGCCCTGATCACCATCATGGCGCTGCTCGTTGTCGGACAGGGCCTGTTCCAGACCGGGGCGCTGGAAGGCCCCACCAAGGCCCTGCTGGCCGGCTATGACCGGCGGCCCATCCGGACGCTGGTCTTCGCCTTCGCCGCCGTGTTCGTAATCAGCGCCTTCGTCAACAACACGCCCATCGTCATCATGTTCCTGCCGGTGATGAGCGCCATCGCCCAGCGCATGAAGGCGCCGGCCTCGAAGCTGATGATGCCGCTCAGCTTCATTTCCATCTTTGCCGGCATGACCACGCTGATCGGTACCTCGACCAATCTGCTCGCCGCCGAGGCCTTCCTGCGCATCGAGGGCCGCGAACTCGGCTTTTTCGAGCAGACGCCGATGGGCCTGATCCTGGCAGCTGCGGGCACCATATACCTGATCGTTTTCTCCGCCTTTTTCCTGCCGGCCCGCGAGGGCCTGACCGAAGACATCGCGCCGACCTCCTCGAAACAATTCCTCGCCCAGATCGAAGTGACCCAGGGCCACTTCCTGCAAGGCAAGAAACCCGTCGCCGGCATGTTCCTGGACCTGCCGGACATGACCGTGCGTATGATCCAGCGCGGCGAGCGCGCCTTCCTGCCGCCTTATGAGGAACTCAGCCTGCGCCCCGGCGACCTTGTGATCGTCGCGGCCACGCGCGCAGCGCTCCAGAACGTGCTCGCCCGCCAGCCGGATTTCCTTCAGCAGGTCTGGCAGTCGGCCGGCGGCGATGTCGACGAGACCGGCCGGCCGGACCGCCTTGCCCTGACCGAAGCGGTCGTGGCGCCCGGCTCGCGCATGGTGGGCCGCACGGTGGAGATGCTGGGCTTCCGCCGCCTCACCCGCGCGGTGACACTGGGCATCCAGCGCCGCAGCCGGATGATCCGCACAAAACTCGGCGAGATCCGCCTCGAATCCGGCGACACATTGCTCCTGTGCGGCCCGGTCGACGCTTTCCTGGAACTGCGCCAGAGCCGCGACCTGATCCTGCTGGAATGGTCGCAGACCGAAAT
>JAGQRO010000035.1 GCA_020425315.1 Hyphomonas sp.
CATCGGCATGGCCGAGCGCACGCCGTAGAGCCGGGCGAGATAACAACAGGTCAGCACGACGCCCCGCTCGCCGCCGCCGACGATCAGCGGCTTGTCCTTCAGGTCCGGATTGTCCCGTTTTTCGATCGCCGCGAAGAAGGCGTCGCAGTCGATATGGGCAATGCTGAGTCGGCTGATCGCGTCATGGACAATGACGCGTCCGCTGTTGCAGGCTGGACAGGAGCCGGCCTCAATTTCGGCGATCTGGAAACAGTCCCGGCAGAGCAGCGGCATGACAGTCATGTTCATGGCATGTTCTGGTGCCGGCGGCAATCCGACAGGTGATCGTAAATACCCGTTAACACTTTCGGGGCTAGCTGAGGCATGGTCATGACGACCGCGCGAATCGCTGCAGCCGCGAGGAAAGATGGCAGACGCAAACGCCAGGAAGGTGCTTGTTGTTGAGGACAATGAACTCAACATGCGCCTCTTTTGCGACTTGCTCGATGCCTATGGCTATCAGACCTATCAGTGCCGCGATGGCGCCAATGCGGTCGAGATCGCGCGGCGCGAACTGCCTGACCTGATCATCATGGACATACAGCTGCCGGAAGTGTCGGGGCTGGATATCACGCGCTGGCTCAAGGACGACGCCAAAGTGTCCCACATCCCGGTCCTGGCCGTGACGGCCTTTGCGATGCGGGCAGACGAGCAGCGAGTGCGCGAAGCCGGGTGCGAAGGCTACCTGTCGAAGCCGATCCAGATCATGACATTCCTCAAGGCTGTGGAGGCGCTGATGCCGAAGGAGCCGGCATGAGCGCCCGGATCCTCGTCGTCGACGACATTGAAGCCAACCGCCGCCTTCTGAAGGCGAAGCTGGAAGCGCAATACTACACCGTGCTGCAGGCCGAAAACGGGCCGCAGGCGCTGGCCGCGGCCGCATCCGAGCAGCCGGACATCATCCTGCTGGACGTGATGATGCCGGGCATGGACGGCTATGAAGTCTGCCGCCGCCTGAAGGCCAATCCGGCCACGAGTTTCATCCCGGTCGTCATGGTCACCGCGCTCAGCGATGCCGAAGACCGCGTGCGCGGCCTCAGCGCCGGCGCGGAAGACTTTCTCAGCAAGCCGGTGGACGATTTCGCGCTGATGTCGCGCGTCGGGGCGCTGATGCGCTACAATGCCGTGGCCTCCGAACTGCGTCAGCGCCATGCCAGCGGTCTCGGCGCCGGCGGGGCGGAGGAAATCGCCAAAGAAGAGGCTGACCGCCCGGCGCGCATCTTCATCGTGGACGACAATGTGCGCGCTTCCGCACGGCTTGCCACCGTGCTGCGCGAAGCCGGCCATACGGCGGTGACGCTGGCAGAGTCCGGCGGCATGGGAGACCTCTCCTCCACCGGCGTCGACATCCTCATCCTGTCCGTCACCAGCAAGACCTTCGATGCGCTGAAGATCTGCGCGCATTTCAAAGTGTCGCCGTCAACCCGCGCCATTTCAATCCTGCTGATCTGCGATCCGGACGACCGCGAGCGCGCCGCCAAGGGCCTCGAAATCGGCGCCAGCGACGTGATCCTGACCCCGGTGGACCGGCAGGAGCTGCTGGCGCGCGTGCGCACCCAGGCCCGCCGCTCGCGCTATATCGAGATGTTGCGCCGCCGGGTGGACAAGGGGCTTGAGCTGTCGGTCATCGACCAGCTGACCGGCCTCTACAATCGCCGCTACATGATGAGCCAGCTGCGCCAGCTGATGCAGCGCTCGGTAATGGGCGGAAAGCCCGTCTCGGTGATGATGGCCGACATCGACCACTTCAAGACCGTCAACGACACCTATGGCCACGATGCCGGCGACGAAGTGCTGGAAGAGGTCGCCAACCGGCTGCGGGAGAATGTGCGGCCCATGGACGTCGTCTGCCGGCCGGGCGGGGAGGAATTCCTCGTCATCATGCCGGAAACGCCGGGCGACCTTGCCTGCGCGGCGGCCGAACGCATCCGACGGGCCGTGGCGGGCGAACCCTTCCTGATCGCAGGCGGGGAGATGAACATCTCCATCACCGTCAGCGCGGGCGTCTCCACCATTGCCGGCCCCGACGACACGATCGCGGACCTGACCAAGCGGGCCGACCTTGCGCTCTACAATGCCAAGACGGCAGGTCGGAACCGCGTCGAAAGCATCGCTGCCTGATTGACTTGGGCCCCGGCTGCCTGCACGGGACAGCCCTGAACAGGGGGCAGGTGTGACTGATCGGTTCGCGGCATTCCGGCACAAGGCCTATAGCCGCTATTTCGTTTCCCGCTTTCTGACCTCGCTGGCCGCGCAGATCGTGTCAGTCGCCGTCGGCTGGCAGATCTATGACGAGACGCAGAATGCCGCGCTGCTCGGCTGGATCGGGCTGGTGCAGTTCCTGCCGGCGCTTGTCCTGGTCGTGGTGACCGGCGTGACGGCCGACCGGTTCGGGCGGCGCAATGTGATGGGGCTCGCCGTCTTCGTGGAAATGGCCTGCGCGGCGGCGATCCTCGCCATCGCGCTCAGCGGGCGGTTTGATCCCTATATCGTGCTGGGCGTGCTGACCGTGTTCGGCATTGCCCGGGCCTTCTATTCTCCGGCCTCGTCCAGCCTCGCGGTGAACCTTGTCCCCAAGGAAGATTTCGCCAATGCAGTGGGCTGGGTGACGGCGTCCTGGCAGCTTGCCTCGATTGCCGGGCCGGTGCTGGGCGGGCTGCTCTACGGCCTGGGTGGGCCGGTGGCCTATTCGGCCGCCGCGCTCCTGTTCCTCACCTCCGGGGCCATGGTCCTGTCGATCCCGAAGCCGCCCCAGCGCGGCGTGAGGGAGCCGACCACGCTGTCGACGCTGCTGGGCGGGTTTTCCTATGTCTGGCGCCAGAAAGTCGTGCTGGGGGCGATCTCGCTGGACCTGTTTGCCGTGTTGCTGGGCGGCGCGGTAGCCCTGTTGCCGGTCTATGCGCGGGACATTCTGGAACTTGGCCCTTCAGGCCTCGGCCTGTTGCGCGCCGCGCCGGGCATCGGCGCTGTCGCCATGATTGCGCTCATCACGGCCTTCCCGATCCGCGACCATGCCGGGATCATCCTGTTCGTCACGGTGGGCCTCTTCGGCCTTGCCACGATGGTGTTCGGCGCCTCGACGCTGGCTTGGCTCTCTATTGTCGCGTTGGCGCTGGTCGGGGCGTTCGACATGGTCTCGGTCTATATCCGCGAAGTGCTTCTGCAGCTGTGGACGCCGGACAATGTGCGCGGGCGGGTGAACGCGGTGAATTCGGTCTTCCTCGGCGCCTCCAACGAGCTGGGCGAAGCGCGGGCCGGCTTCATGGCGCACTCTCTGGGTGCAGTGTTCACGGTGGTTGCGGGCGGGGCGGCCGCCATCGGCGTGGCGGCGGCCTGGGCCTTCCTGTTCCCGGCGATCAGGAAGACGCGCCAACTGCACAACGAAGACCTCTAGCCGGTCAGTGTCTCCGTCCAGGCGATGGCATGGCCGGCCTTGTTGCGGCTGGCCGAGCCCCAGACCTTGAGCCCGGTCTCCGTTTTCAGGCACGAAACCTCGACCAGATTGCCCGGCAGCTCGACTGTGTAATGACAAAAGCCGTCCAGCACATATCCGCGGCCGAGTTCGGTACCGCCGGCTTTCAGGAGGAAGAGGGGCCCGGTGCTCCAGACCATGTCGAACACGGCGTCGACTTCCGGGTCGTCATTTTCAAACGTGTGGTGAAAGGCAAAACGGAAGCCGTCGGGCGTTCGTGTGATCGTTTGAGAGATAACGTACCGGCAGGTCCTGCCGGAATCCTCGAACCATGTCCCGGTTCCAGTATAGGTGCCGAGAAGACGCGTGATCATTAGGCAGGAAGATACTGCGATCCGCGAAACGGCGCAACGAAAAAGCCCGCTCGGGTCACGAGCGGGCTCTTCCAAAGTCCAGAAGGATCAAGGGCTTACTTGATCTTGCCTTCCTTGAACTCGACATGCTTCTTGGCGATCGGGTCATACTTCCGCTTCACCATTTTCTCGGTCATGTTGCGCGGGTTCTTCTTGGTCACATAGAAGAAGCCGGTATCAGCCGTCGAGTTGAGGCGGATCTTGATGGTGGCGGGTTTTGCCATGGCGCGGGCTCGCTTGTGCTAGCGTCTGAAATCGGAAAGCG
>JAGQRO010000424.1 GCA_020425315.1 Hyphomonas sp.
GGTGCACGACGAACTCGTCTTCGAGTGCCCGGCCAAGGAAGCCGACACGCTGATCGAGGTTGCGAAGGACACGATGCAGCAGGCCACCGCCCCGGCCCTGTCACTCTCGGTGCCCCTCGTCGTCGACGCCCGCGCGGCTTCCAACTGGGCCGAGGCGCACTAGGCATGGGGAAAGCTCCGTATTGATCCGGCAGTGGCTTTCGACTTAGCTCCCGCCATGAAACTCACGCCCCTCCGCCTGGTCCTCCTCACCCTTGGGGCGCTCCTGGCCATCAGTTTCCTCGGTGGATCGGCCGTCTGGTCGATGCTGGGGCTCGGCCCGAACCTGACGATTGATGGCCGCGCCGCACAGGTCCGCGACATCCCGGCAGGCGCCGGCGACGCGTGGACGGCCTATGGCGGGGATGCAGGGGGCATGCGGTTTTCCGCCGATGACGAGATCACACCCGGCAATGTCAGATCCCTCGACGTGGCCTGGACCTTCCATACCGGCGCCCTCGAAGGCCATGAGGACATTCTTTCCGATACCGCCTTCGAGACGACCCCTATCCTGGTCGAGAACCAGTTGATCTTCTGCACCCAGTTCAATGAGGTCGTTTCCATCGATCCCGGCACGGGCACCGAAATCTGGCGGCATGACCCGCATGTACCGACCGACGTCAATCCGGCCAACCAGTATACCTGCCGCGGCGTTTCCTACTGGAAATCCTCCGCCCCGGATGACACCGGCGCCTGCGCGTCCCGCGTCTTCATGGGCACCGTCGACTCCCGCCTGATCGCGTTGGACGCTGCCACCGGCACGCCGTGCGCCGGGTTCGGCACCGATGGCGAAGTGCAGATCGAACCAAGCCTTGATCTGCGCTGGCCCGGCGAATTCCAGATCACCTCGGCGCCGGCCATCATCGGCGACACGGTGATCACCGGCTCCGCCATCGGCGACAATCTCCGCACCAATGCCCCCAAAGGCACGGTCCATGCGTTCGACGCGCGCACGGGCAATGAGAAATGGATCTTCAATCCCGTCCCATCCGATCCGGACGATCCGGCCATCGCGAGCTGGGCCGGCAACTCCGCCGCCATCGCGGGCCACGCCAATGTCTGGTCCACCATGTCCGTGGATCCGGACCGTGGCCTCGTCATCCTGCCGACCTCAAGCCCGAGCCCGGACTATTATGGCGGCAACCGCGAAGGCGACAATCACTACTCGGATTCCGTTGTCGCGCTGGACGCCGAAACCGGCGCGGTCGTCTGGCATTTCCAGACCATTCACCATGATGTGTGGGACTATGACCTGCCGGCCCAGCCCGGCCTCTACCAGGTCTGGCGCGACGGCACGGCACACGATGTGGTCACCCAGACGACCAAGACCGGCCTGGTGTTCGTGCTGGACCGCAACACCGGCGAGCCCTTCCTGCCGGTCGAAGAACGTCCTGTCCCCCAGGACGGCGTCGAAGGAGAAACTCTCTCCGCGACACAGCCCTTCCCGATCACGCCGCCCGTCGTGCCGAACACGCTGAACCCCGGCGACGCCTTCGGCATCACGCTCTGGGACAAGATGAGCTGCGCGAGCCAGTTCAGGTCGCTTCGGCGGGATGGCCTCTACACGCCCCCCACCGAACAAGGCACGCTCGCCTATCCCTTCCAGGGCGGCGGCAATAACTGGGGCAGTTCGGCCTTCGATCCGACGCGCAACCTGCTCGTCGTCAATATGAGCAGCCTCGCCGGATTTGCCCAGCTGACCCGCAAGCCGGAAGGCGAGGACCGCCCGGCCAACATGATCAAGGACGGCGCCGAATTCTCGCCGATGGAAGGCGCGCCCTACACGATGCGGCGCTCGCCGGTCCTGTCGCCGCTTGGCCTGCCCTGCTCACCGCCGCCCTGGGGCGTGCTGGCCGGTGTGAACATCGACACAGGGGAAATCGTCTGGCGCCGGACATTCGGCACCACGCGGGACCTCGCGCCCGGTGGCCTCACCCTGAAGCTCGGCACACCGAACATGGGCGGCCCGATCGTTACCGCCTCCGGGCTCGTCTTCATCGGCGCAGCCATGGACGACTACCTGCGCGCCTTCGATGTCGAAACCGGCGAGGAATTGTGGAAGGGCCGCCTGCCCGCCGGCGGCCAGGCAACGCCGATGACCTATGAGTTCGAAGGCCGGCAATATGTCGTGATCGCGGCCGGCGGCCATGGCTCGGCCGGAACCCGGAAGGGGGACGCGGTGGTCGCCTTCGCGCTGCCGTGAAGTCTGGCCGGCATCAGACGATCAATTCTCCCGGCGCCGGTGTTAACCCGTCGCCGCGGCCCTGCCCCAATTGACCCTTAAAACGCCGTAATGTGAGCAAGCGCTCGCCGAACTCTTCTCCTTTCATTGCAACAGCACGGAAGGGAGGCTATTTCCATGACGCGAACAATGTTTCACTCCCCAACAGACCGGCCCGCCGAAGGCGCCGGACTGAGGCTGGCGGACAAGGACCGGAAAATGACGACACTCGCGCTTGTGGACGATGACGAAAACATCGTCGCCTCACTGAAAATGTTCTTCGAAGCGGAAGGCTACACCGTCCGCACCTATCATGACGGCGAGGCCGCCCTGCCGGCGCTGACCGAGACGCCGCCGGATATCGCCATCCTCGACGTGAAGATGCCGCGCATGGACGGGATGGAACTGCTCCGCCGCCTGCGCCAGACCTCCGAACTGCCGGTGATCTTCCTCACCTCAAAGGATGAAGAGATCGACGAAGTCATCGGTTTCAACATCGGCGCCGACGATTTCGTCCGAAAGCCCTGCTCCAACCGGCTGCTGGCCGAGCGCGTGAAGGCGGTGCTGCGCCGCGCCCGCGGCGGGCAGGCCGGCCCCGAAGAGGGCGACCACAAGCCCATCGTTCGCGGCAAGCTGACGCTCGATCCGAACCGCCATGCCTGCATGTGGGATGGCCATCCGGTGCGCCTGACGGTGACCGAATTCCTGATCCTGCAGGCCCTAGCGGCCCGGCCCGGCTATGTGAAGAGCCGCGACCAGCTGATGGATGCGGCCTATG
>JAGQRO010000425.1 GCA_020425315.1 Hyphomonas sp.
GCGCAGGTCGAGGCCGAGATTGACCCCTTTTTTCGGCATCCAGCCGGGCGCCGACGACATATTGGCCACATTCGGCAGGGCCAGGATCACGCCCCAGATCAGGACGAGAAAGATCAGGCCTAACTTCCAGGGCGGAAACTGAAGCATGGGGGAATCCCTGACTGGCCGCCGGAGCGGCGAAGGAACCTAGTCGTTGGCGGCAACCGGCTCGCTCTTGCCGCGAACCTCGATGACCATCGACTTGATGACGCGAACCTTCACGTTCTCACCCACATCGAGGGAGATTTCGTCATCATGCACCTTGTTGACCTTGCCGATCAGGCCGCCGGAAGTGACGACCGTGTCGCCGCGCTTCAGGCCGGTCACCATGGCGGCGTGTTTCTTGGCGCGCTGCTGCTGGGGGCGGATCAGGAGGAAATAGAAGATGCCGACCAGGGCGGCCGGCATGATCAGAAGCTCGATCAGGCTGCCGCCGGGGCGGGCGGGAGCTCCTTGCGCCAGGGCCGGAAGCGCCGTCAGGGCGGCCCCCGCGATCAGCGCGATAAGCTTGTTCGGCATGGCATTCCTCTCCCGTTGCCCCGCAAAAAGTCCTGCCCCTATAGCTGTGGCCGTTGGCCATTGCAAACAAGGGCTGCAGGCGCCGAAACGCAGTTAAAGCGCCTGTGCGCGCCCCTCCACAAGGCGCGGCAGGGGGTAAGTCAGCGGCAGGCTTTCGCGCCGGCCGTCTTCATGCATGCAGGCGATGGCCTGCCCGCTTGGCCCGGCGACCGGGGCGACCAGCAGGCCGCCCTTGCCCAACTGCGACAGCAGGACTTCCGGCACCTCCTCCACCGCGCCCGCCAGCAGGATGCGGTCATACGGCCCCCGCTCCGGCCAGCCGAGCAGCCCGTCCTCGCAGCGCACGGCGAGGTTCGACAGGCCAAGATCGATGATCCGCCGGCGCACATCCTCGGTGAGGGAATGGAACCGTTCGACCGCGAACACGTCCGAAGCAAGCTGGGCGAGAAGGCCGGCGGTGTAGCCGGACCCGGCCCCGATGAGCAGGACACGGGCCTCCTTGCCCTGCTTCAGCTGCAATGCCTGCAACAGCTGCGCGGTGACCGCCGGGCGCGGGATGGTCTGCCCGCAGGGGATCGGCAGGGTGCAATCCTCGAAGGCGAGCGGAGCAAGCGCCGGATCGTCGACAAAGGCGGTGCGGTCGATGGTCTCCATGGCGTTGAGCACACCATCATCGGTGACCCCCTCCTGCCTCAGCAGCAGGACGAGGCGGGCGGACCGGAAGGGGTCGGCAATCAGCTCTGCCATGACTCCCTGAGCTTTTGGAGGAACGCCTCATGCGTCAAGTCCACATGCAGGGGGGATACCGAAACGTAACCATCATAGATCGCGCGCAGGTCAGTGCCTGCTGCCGGTTTGGACAGTTTGCCCTTGTAGCCGATCCAGTAATAGTCGTTGCCGCGCAGGTCTTCCCGGCGGTCGGTATGGATGATCGACTCGTCGCGGAAGCCCTGGCGGGTGACCTGGACGCCGCGCACATCCTCCGGTTCCACATCCGGGAAGTTGATGTTCATCACCACATCGTCCGGCCAGCCATGCTCGATCAGCGGCCGCAGCGTCTTCGCGCCCCAGGCCCGGGCCGTGTCCCAGGGCAGAGAGCCGCGCTCGCGGAAGCTCTGCGCCTGGCTGAGGGCGATGGAGGGAATGCCCATCTGCATGCCGAACATGGCCCCGGCGATCGTGCCGGAGAAGCTCGTATCCTCGGCGATGTTCTGGCCCCGGTTGACGCCGGAGAGGACAAGGTCCGGCTTGTCCGGCATCAGCTCATGGGTGGCCAGCAGCACGCAATCCGACGGCGTGCCGGCAATCGCGAAAGCCTTGGCGCCGACCTTGCGGGCGCGCACCGGCTGGGTCAGCGAAATGGCGCGGCCCTTGCCGGACTGTTC
>JAGQRO010000426.1 GCA_020425315.1 Hyphomonas sp.
CTGAACCGCCAGGGCTTTGCCTATCGCTGGGTGACGCGCTTCATAGCCCTCGACAAGGCCGAAGCCGAGAAGCTCCTGTCGAAGAAACGCCGACACTGGTTTGCCAAGCGGAAATCCGTGGGCGCGGTGCTGCGCGAGACGCTCTTCAACGAAGAGGCGGCCCTGCTCGACAATGATGCTTCCAACAAGGCGTCCGATGTCGATGCGGCTTTGCAGGAACTGGGCTCCGATCTTGTCTCCTACGGCTATGTCACGACGACGCTCATCGTGATGGACGAAGACCGGACCGCGGTGGACGAACAACTCCGTTCTGCCGAGCGGATCCTGCATGGCCGGGGCTTCACTGCCATCCGGGAGAGCCTGAACGCGCCGGAAGCCTGGCTTGGGAGCCTGCCCGGCCATGTCTATGCCAATGTCCGCCAGCCGGTCATTTCGTCCCTGAACCTTGCCCATCTCGTGCCGCTGTCCGCTGTCTGGGCAGGCGCGCCTCACAATGACCACCTTGATGGCCCGGCGCTTCTCGAAGCCCGCACCGATGGCTCGACGCCGTTCCGGCTGAACCTGCATGTTGGCGATGTCGGGCACACGCTGATTGTCGGGCCGACCGGAGCTGGCAAGTCCGTCCTCTTGTCGCTTCTGGCGCTTCAGTTCTGCCGTTATGAGGACGCCCAGGTCTTCGTCTTCGACAAGGGGCGTTCGGCGCGCGCTGCCACGCTGGCCATGGGCGGGGCGCACCTCGCGCTTGGCGGCGGAGATCCTCCGGCGCTCCAGCCCCTGCGGGGTATTGATACGGAACGCGGGGCGACCTTCGCGGCCGACTGGCTCGCGGGCCTGTGTGTGGCGGAAGGCGTCGCCATGGCGCCGGAACTGAAGGCCTCGCTCTGGGAGGGCATCCAGGCGCTCTCTTCGGCGCCGGTTTCCGAGCGGACGCTGACCGGGCTTTGCCTCCTCCTCCAATCGCCGGCGCTGAAAGCCGCGCTCCATCCCTTTTCCCTGGAAGGCCCCCACGGGCGCCTGCTCGATGGCGACCTCGAGGACCTGAGCCTGAAAGACCTTGCCTGTTTCGAAATGGAAGAGCTGATGCAGGCGCCGGGCGCTGTCGCCCCGGTCCTCTCCTATCTCTTCCACCGGCTCGAGGAAAAGTTCACCGGCCGTCCAACCCTCCTCCTGCTGGACGAGGCGTGGCTTTTCCTAGACCACCCGGTGTTTGCCGCACGTTTGCGTGACTGGCTGAAGACGCTCCGTAAGAAGAATGTCGCCGTCGTTTTTGCGACCCAGTCGCTGGCCGATGTCGAAGCCTCGTCGATTTCTTCGGTCCTCATCGAGTCCTGCCCGACGCGGATCTTCCTGCCGAACGAGCGCGCGCTGGAACCGCAACAAGCCGCCACATATCGCCGCTTCGGGCTCAACGACCGGCAGGTGGAAATCCTGTCCCGGGCCCAGCCGAAGCGGGACTATTACTACACCTCTCCGCTCGGCTGCCGGCTGTTCGACCTCGGCCTCGGACCGATTGCGCTGAGCGTCTGCGGCTCCGGATCGCCGGAGGACCAGGCATTGATCGATCGCTGCCGTGTGAAGGCAGGGGCCGCCGGATTCGCAGCGGAGTTCCTGAAAGCAAAGGGACTCGGCTGGGCCGCCGACCTGCTGCCGGCCTGGGCCGGACATCGCGGTGCCTCGCCCTCCGCCTCCCTCCTTGCAGCCGAATAGGAGCCCTCCATGAAACGTCTCTTGCCTCCGATTGCCGCGATCTGCGTCCCGCTTGCTGCCGCCCCCATATCCGTGTTCCTGCCGCCGCCAGCTGTTGCCCAGCTCGCCGTCTACGACCCCGCCAATCATGCGCAGAATATCCTCCAGGCCGTGCGGGCCCTGCAGGAGCTCGACCAGCAGGTCCAGCAGCTCGCCCATGAGATCGACATGATCGAGAAGATGGCGAAGGATCTGGAGACGTTCCCGGCTGAGGTCGCCCACGCGATCATCCGGGACCGGATCACACGGATCGAGGAATTGCTGAAGCGGGCCGAGGGCATCGGCTATGAAGTCGATCAGGTCGAACGAGACTATGACGAGGCCTATCCGGAAACCTATGGCGATCACCCGCCATCGTCTTCGGTCCTGGTCGAGGATGCCCGCACCCGCTGGGAACAATCCCGCACGGCCCATCGCGACGTCCTGCTCATGGCTGCGGAAGTCCGCGATGCCAATGCCGGGAACGCCGAAGCGTTGAGCGGCCTTGTCGAAGGCAGCCAGGGCGCCATCGGCAACCTCCAGGCCTTGCAAGCCGGCAACCAGATCGAGGCGCTCTCGGCCGAACAGCTGATCCAGATGCAGGCCCTGATGGCGGCGAACTACCGGGCCCAGTCGCTTGATGAGGCCCGGCGCCTCGCCGAGGCCGAGCGTGGCCGCGCCCGGCTCAAATCCTTCCTGGAGAACTGATCTGTCATGGAAGAGATGGACGTCATCGACGGGTTCCTGCAGACCTTCATTGCATATATCGATTCAGGCTTCGGCCTGCTTCAGGGCGATGTCGCCTATCTGACGTCGACGCTGATCGTGATCGACGTGACGCTCGCCGGCCTCTTCTGGGCCTTGTCGCAGAATTCAGACGTGATTGCGGGACTGCTCAAGAAAGTCCTCTATGTCGGCTTCTTTGCCTTCATCCTCGGAAATTTCGCGCTCCTGTCGAATATCCTGTTCGAAAGTTTTGCGGCGCTCGGCGTCAAGGCTGGCTCCTCGACGATGACGGCGGCCGACCTGATGCGGCCCGGCTATATTGCCTCGGTCGGGTTCGAGGCGGCGCTGCCATTACTCGAAGAAGTCGGCGAGATGCTGGGCCCGATCGCCTTCTTCGAAAACTTCATCCTTATCGCGGTCATGCTGCTCGCCTGGGCCGTGATCATGGTCGCCTTCTTCGTCCTTGCCGTGCAGCTCTTCATCTCCATCCTGGAATTCAAGCTGACGACGCT
>JAGQRO010000427.1 GCA_020425315.1 Hyphomonas sp.
AAGCTCGATGGCACGGCCAAGGGCGGTGTTCTGGTGGCGATTGCCGAGGCCTATGATTTGCCGATCCACTTTATCGGCATCGGCGAGAAGGCCGAGGATCTGCGCCCCTTCAGCGCCGAGGCGTTCTCGAAAGCGCTCGTCGGCGCCTGAACCAAAACGCATGAAACCGGGCCCGAAAGCCCGGTTTCGATTGGAATTCGAGGGTTTCCGGCCTATTCGGCCGCCTCGGCGGCGCCGACGCCATCATCGAAGATCTCCTCGATGCTGCGCCCGAACAAGCGCGCGATGGCGAAGGCGAGGGGCAGGGAAGGATCATACTTCCCGGTCTCGATGGCGTTGACCGACTGGCGGGACACATCGAGCCGGTCAGCGAGCTCGGCCTGGCTCCAGCCCTTTTCGGTGCGCAGGATGCGGAGAATGTTCTTCATCAGCGCGCTCATACGACCCGGCCAAAGCAATTGGTGAGGTTCGATAGGCCATAGGCGAAGAAGAACAGCGCGCCGAACCAGAAGATATCGACCGAGTCGACCACATTGAATATCTGCAGGAAGCCGACGAGGAAGGCGATCCCGGCCGTGATGAGGCCGCCATCGCGCATGGCTTTCAGCTGTTTCATGCGGGTGTATTCGTCGGTCTCCTCTGTCTGGCGGCGCATGGCGTAGAGGACAATGAACAGCGGCAGCGTCACGCCGACGGCGCAGGCTGCGTTCACCCAGGGGGCAGCGGTATCCTTGTCGATCAGGAAGGACGTCGTGAGCACGATCGCGACGTAAACGGCCATCATTGGCCAGAAAAGATATTTGTAGCGGCGGGTAGCCGTTCGAAAGCCGAGCTGGGCCATGTCTTGTCTCCTTGTCAAAATGTCTAGCGACCATGACAATATGACAAGCTGGCTTTACAAAGTCAAGCGTGCTTTACAGATTTCTTCATTCTGCAGCAATCGCTGCAGGCTGCGCCCCTTGAGCGCCGCGCACGAGGCGGCCGGGCCGGGCGCCGGTCGGGTCTCCGTCGCGATGGGTGACCGCCCCCTTCAGGATGGTGGCCGTATAGCCGGTGGCGCGCTGCATCAGCCGCCGCCCGCCGGCCGGCAGGTCATAACGCACTTCCGGCAGGTGCAGTTTCAGGTTCGCAAGATCGATCACGTTGAGGTCGGCGCGGTAGCCGGGCGCGATTACGCCGCGGTCATTGAGGCCCATCCAGTGCGCTGTGTCGCGCGACTGGCGGCGGACGAGATATTCCAGCGGCAGTGTCGGGCCGGCTGTACGGTCGCGCACCCAATGGGTCAGCATGGTCGTGGTGAAGGACCCGTCGCAGATCATGCCGACATGCGCCCCGCCATCGGAAAGGCCCGGCAGCGTTGCCGGGCTCTCCATCATCGCCCGCACCGGCTCCAGGCTGCCCTGCGAGTAGTTGAGGAAGGGCAGGTAGAGCATGCCGCGCCCATCCCGCTCCAGCATCAGGTCGAGCGCCACGGCTTCCGGGCTGACACCGCGTTCTCTCGCCATGTATTCCAGCGTGCGCTCGGGGCCGGGCTCATAGTTCACCGGGTCAGACAGCTGGAACATCTTGCCGAAGCTGCGCAGCATCACGCGCAGGAACGGGTGGTCCGTGGACGGCTCGTCGGCGAGCAGTTTTTCACGGAATTCGGGGTTTTTCAGCGTTTCGACCCGCTTTTCGAAGGGCAGGTCCATGATGGCCTGATAGGTCGGGTGGGCGCTGAACGGGTTCAGCGTGAGTTCCAGGCCGAGCAATACGCCCACCGGGCGCGGCGCCACCTGTGCCCGCATCGGCAAGCCCTCGGCAGCCGCCTGTTCGATCGCACCCAGCAGCAATTTCCAGCCATCCGGCGCCACATCCGCCTGTGCCAGTGAAACGGAAAGCGGCCGGCCGGACGTCTCCACGATCCGCCGCAGCATGGCCGCTTCCTTCTGCGGATCGTTGAAGTCCGACACGAATTGCAGCACGCCGCAGTCAGCTTCTTTCAGGCCCTCGGCAATGCCGGTGAGTTCCGCTTCGCTGGCCGTCAGCGTCGGTGTCGGCTCGCCATCGGCCGTGCGATGGTTCAGCGTGCGAGAGGTCGAAAAGCCGAAGGCGCCGGAGAGGACGGCTTCCTTTGCCAGCTGTTTCATCCGGGCAATGTCGTCGGCGGTCGCATCTTCCCGGTTGGCGCCGCGTTCGCCCATCACGAACACGCGCAGGGCCGCATGCGGCAGTTGGGCGGCGATATCGGTGTCGAACGTGCGCCCTGACAGGAAGTCGAGATATTCGGGGAAACTCTCCCACGTCCATGGCAGGCCTTCGGAGAGGACAGGGAAGGGGATGTCCTCAACGCCCTCCATCAGGCGGATGAGGCGTGTCTGGTCCGCATCGCGGCAAGGCGCGAAGCCGACACCGCAATTGCCCATCACAACCGTGGTGATGCCATGCAGGGAGGACGGGCTGATCGCATCGCCCCAGGTCACCTGGCCATCATAATGGGTATGGATATCGACAAAGCCAGGCGTGACGGCTTGTCCGCGCGCATCGATTTCCTCGATGCCTTTGCCCGATACCCGGCCGCCGACCTGCGTGATGATGCCGCCGGAGACGGCCACATCGCCCTCATATGGGGCGCTGCCCGTGCCGTCCACGATCGTCCCGCCCCGGATAATCAGGTCGCTGGTCCCCATAGTGTCCTCCTTTTTTCAAAGGATGCCAGAGGTGCGGAGGGTTTCAAACCCTCACCGCGCGTCACGCTTTCCCTTGCCGGTGAAGTCGGGCAGAGACGGGCGCCTTGCAGGAAACCCGCCCGGACAGGCCCATGGACGCAGCCATCCTCCCCATCATCCTCTGCCTCGCCTCCGCGATCACGGTGGCGATCGTCAATGTGCTGGTGAAGCGCGGCGGCGATGTGCTGACGGCGCGGATGCTGGTGTCGGTGTCGAGTGCGGCGATCCTGTTGCCGCTGGTGCCCTTCTTCCCGCTGCCGCCTGCGGAGACCGTCCCGCTGATTGCGGCGAGTGTCGTGTCGCACTGGTTCTACCAGTTCTGCCTCATCCGGGCGATGCACCGGGGCGACCTGTCGCTGGTCTATCCGGTAATGCGCGGGCTTGGCCCGCTGGCGACGGCCGGTTTCGCGACGTTCGTCCTGCAGGAGCATCTGACGCCGATCCAGTCCATCGGCCTGTTCTGCGCCAGCTTTGCCATCCTGTTCTTTGCCCTGCCGACCGCGGCAACCGCGGAAGGGCGCAGCCTGGACCGGCGGGCCCTGTTCTGGGCGGCGCTGACCGCCGTGGGTGTCGGACTTTATGCGGTGAACGATACGCGGGCCGTGCGGGCCATGCCGCAGGCGATGACATTCGTACTGACGATATTCCTGATCGACTGGATCGGCGTGACGCTTGTCTTTCTCTGGCAGAGGCGAGGCCGGTATGCCGAAACCATTCGCCCGCAATTGCGCGCCGGAATTTTCGGCGGCATTGCGAGCACGATTTCCTACGGCCTTGCCATCTTTGCCTATACGCTGACGGATGCCGCCCATGTCACCGCGCTGCGCGAGACATCCGTCGTGTTCGCCGCCGCCATGGGCGCCTGGATATTGAAGGAAAGCTTCGGCGCCCGGCGCATCGTTGCGGCTGCCGTGCTTGCGGGCGGGCTCGTTCTCATGCAGGCAGGCGGGTGACGAGACACCGGGAGCGGGAAAAATTGAAACTGGCGCGGCACCTTGCGGGCTATCTTCCGGTGAACCTCGCCAATGCGATTGCCTCTTTTGGCGGGGTCTATGTGTTCACGCGCCTGCTGAGCGCGGAAGACTACGGCACCTATGCCCTGATGTTCTGGGCGATGATGATGATCCACACTGTCTGCCTTACCTGGGTGGAGGCGGCAGGCTATCGCTTTTCCGGCGCGGCAGAGGCAAGCGGCGACCTTGCCGATCACTACCGCACAGCGCTGCCGCTGATGGTTCAGGCGGTTGCGATGGCGCTGATTGTGTGCGCCGTGATGTGGGTGTTCCTGCGCGATAGACCGGCCTATGCCGCGACGCTTCCATGGATCGCCGCGCTGATGCCGATCAATACGATCGTGCAGACGGCGCTTGAAGCGCACAAGGCCGGCCAGCGTGTCGGGCGTTATGTGTTCACCGAAACGTTCCGGCTCCTGACCGGTTTCGCCCTGGGCGCCTTTGCCGCCTGGAAGCTTGGCTTTGGAAGTGCGGCGCCTTTTTTCGGAATGGCCGTGGCTGGCGGACTGATGGCGGTGAAGGAACTTGTCTGGCTGGTCGGCAAGGCGCGCGGCGGCAAGACCAGCCGCGCGAGGCAGATGCAATGGATGCGCTATGGCATTCCGGTCGCCGCCGCACTGGTGCTGGACCTGATCGTCTCCGGGATCGACCGGCCGATGATCGCGGCCTTGCTGAGCGACGGCGAGGCGCAGGTCGGCATCTATGCGGCGGGCTATGGCGCGGCGCAGCGCCCGGTGCTCCTGATCTGCACCTGGGCGGCGATGGCGGGCAGTCCGCTCTTGATGGCGGCCTATGAAAAGGGTGGGGCGGATGATCTGCGCGAGGCCGGCCGGCAACTCGCTACCTTCCTTCTGATGGCCGGCGTGCCCGCGGCGGCCGGCATTGCACTGATCGCACGGCCGTTTGCCGAGGTCATGATCGGGGAAGAACTACGCGAAGGGGCGATCCGGATCATGCCGTGGATCGCGCTGACCGGCCTGCTCAACGGATTGCTTGTGTCCTATGTCTCAGAAGCGTTCCAGTTGTCGCGGCACACCGGCGAGCGCGCGCTGCTGATGCTTGTGCCGGCGGCACTCAACATCGCGCTGAACTTCATCTTGTTGCCGCGCATGGGCCTGATGGGGGCGGTTGTGGCGACGGTGGCTGCCTATGCGGCGGCGGTCCTTCTGCTGAGCATTGCCGGACGCCGGCATGTGGCGCTGCCGGTGCCGTGGGCGGACCTTGCGAAGATCTGCGCCGCGGCGTTCGCCATGTGGCCGGTGATCGCGCTGCTGCCGTCACCGGGTGGATGGACGGAAGTCTTCCTCAAGGCGGCTTGCGGCGCGGCCACTTATGCAATCATTCTCTTCCTGCTGAATGCCGGCGGCATTCGCAGTTTCGTCAGGCAGCGGCCTTAAGAAAACCGCAAGCACATGATGTGCGTAAGGAGCGACATGAGCGAGACGAACACATCCAGCGATACCGCAGCGGCCCCGCCTACGCGCAGCGCGGGCAGCCTGATGGCGGAGCTCGGGCCGACGCTCGGCTTCATCTTTGTCTACAATATTCTCCTCCGCTTCCCGGAAGGGGAGGGCCTGTTGACCAAGGACAATGCACTCTACTGGGCAACCGGCGTACTGGTCGTGGCGACGCTGTCGGTAGTCACGATGAAGCTGATCCGTGGGCAGAAGATTCCGCCCTTCCTGATCATTTCGTCAAGCCTGGTGGGCATTTTCGGCACTCTGGGCATTGTGTTCCAGTCGAAACTCTTCCTGTTCCTGAAGCCGACAATCATCAATCTTCTTCTGGCCGGCCTGATCTTTGGCGGCCTCGCGGTGGGGCGGAACATCTGGAAGATGCTGTTCCATGATGTGTTCGACCTGCCGGATTTCGCCTGGCGCACACTGGCCATCCGCTGGGGCGGCTTCTTCGTCGCCATGGCGATCTGGAACGAGATCCTGTGGCGGAATTTTTCCGAGGCAACCTGGGCGAACTGGAAGCTCGGCAATATTGCCATCTCCATGGTCTTCGCCATGGCAAACCTTCCCTACACGCTGAAACATTTGCGCCCGGAAAAGGAAGACAGCCTCAGCGAGTGAGACTGTCCGTCGCCGGAGGGTTGGCGAAAGGCGGGAAAGCAGCAAGGTGCCGCGTCGCTGCATACTGGGTCAGCGCCCAGACGACCGTCGGGAAGGCAAGCTCGGACCAGGGAATGTCCTTCCAGTCATAAAGGCCCACTTCCAGGCTTTCCGGACCGGCGGCAATGTCTGACATTAGCTCCGCGCGGAACATGATCTGAACCTGCGCGATGCGGGGTACGGAATAGACGGCCAGCAATTGATCGATGCGAATCTCCGCGCACGCCTCTTCCATGGCTTCGCGCTGCGCGGCTTCCTCAACCGATTCGCCTTCCTCCATGAAACCTGCCGGCAAGGTCCAGTAACCTTTCCGGGGGTCGATTGCCCGCTTGCAGAGAAGAATCTTTCCGTCTTTCGTCACGACAGAGCCCGCAACAATTTTCGGATTCACATAGTCGATAAATCGGCAGTGAGTGCAAATTCGCCGCAGTTTATCGTCCCCATCGGGCACTTCGAGCTGAAAAAGGGGCGAAATGAAACCATTCGATAATTGATCCGTCATCGAATTTTCATCCTATCGCTTGTATGGGGAAAGGCATTGATCCGCACACGGGGCACTCTAAAAGGGAGTATGCCGTGGGTGGGTCGGCCGCCCGAAGTTTCATCATCCCTCGAAAGGTAAACCAAAATGGCATTCAATCTCAACGCCTCGCCCAGTCATCTGCTGCATCGTGCACAGCAGGCTGCTGCCAACCACTCCGCCAAGGCGCTCCGCGCTGCCGGCATCACGCTGCGCCAGTTCTCGCTGCTCGCAGCCCTCGACGGCAATGACGGCGTCAGCCAGTCTGACCTCGTCAACGCAACCGGCATCGATCGCTCGACGCTGGCCGACATGGTCGCCCGCATGGAAAGCGGCGGCCTGATCAAGCGCGCCAGCTCCAAGACCGACGCCCGCGCCAAGTCCGTCTCCCTGACGGCAAAAGGCAAGAAGGCGCTCGACAAGGCCCTTCCGGCCGTGGCCAGCGCTGACGCGGCGCTCTTCGCAGCGCTTCCGAAAGTGAAGCAGGACGCTCTGATGTCGGGCCTGTCCGGCCTCGCCGAAGCTCCGGCTCCGGCAAAACCGGCCCGCAAGGCTCCGGCCAAGAAAGCTGCCGCTCCGAAGAAGCCGGCTGCCAAGAAAGCCCCGGCGAAAAAAGCTCCGGCCAAAAAGGCTCCGGTCAAGAAAGCCGCTGCTCCGAAGAAAGCCGTTGCCAAGAAAGCCCCGGTGAAAAAGGCTCCGGTGAAGAAAGCTCCTGCGAAAAAAGCTCCGGCCCGCAAGGCCCCGGCTCGCAAGAAGAAGTAATATCCTGAAGGGTTACGAGCGGGGCGCTTCCAGCGCCTCGCTCACCCGCTTCACACCGGCCTCATCCAGCGGCCGGTTGATATGCAAGAGGATCTCGCCATCGGCTGAGATCACGAAAGTTTCCGGCACGCCGGTCAACCCGAAATCCAGTCCGCCCTGTCCGTCCGGATCCATTGCGATATCGGCATACGGATTGCCCATCTCGTCGAGGAACTTGCGCCCGTTGGCGGCCGTATCCTTGTAGAGCACGCCATAGACGCGGCCGGGCCAGGCAGCCCCAAGATCCATCAGTTTCGGATGTTCTGCCTCGCAGGGCGCGCACCAGCTCGCGAACAGGTTCACGACAACGTTCTGCCCGCCGGGGGGAGGGGCGAAGCGGATCGTGCCCTCGCCATCCAGCCGCGCGAAGTCGAATTCCGGTGCGGCGCGCGAGATACGCTCGAACTCGGCCTTCTCCGGATGGCTGAGCTGGTAGCCCGCCAGCACGGCGAACAGGACGAGCGCGCCAACGGGAATGGCCGCCATCCAACGCTTCATGTCCCGGTATCCTTTTTGGCCATGGCTTGGGCCTTGGCGAGGGCCGCCTTCGCCGCTCTGGCCTTCAGGATGACGATGAGCGTGGTCATCAGAATGGAGACCGTCCCGATGCCGACGGTGGCCCAGATATAGGCGGCGTTCTTGTCAAAGTCCGGCAGCATGGGGTCAGCCTCCCGCCATCAGGTCGGCGCGTATCCTGGCCGTGCGCCGTTCGCGGATCTCGGTGCGCATCTGCGTCTGCACGAGGGCGGCGAACAGGAAGGAATGGCCGAGCGCGCTCGACAGCAGCGGCCAGAGATAGACGGCTGCCATTTTCGGTCCGTCGGCGGTGACCACGCTCGCGTCCTGGTGCAGGGAGGTGAAGAGGTCCACGGAGTAGTGGATCAGCGGCACATTGATCGCGCCCACCATGGCGAGGATGGCGCCGGCGCGGGCCGCCTGCTGGCGCGTGTCCATGGCGGCGCGCAGGGCGATATAGCCGAGGAACAGGAAGAACATGAAGAGCACGGACATCAGGCGTGCATCGTCCCATTGCCACCAGGTGCCCCAGGTAGGCTTGCCCCAGATCGCACCGGTGGCGAGCGCTAGCGCCGTCCACAGCGCGCCAAGCGGGGCGATGGCCTTCGCGGCGACATCGGCCACTTCATGGCGCCAGATGAACCAGACGAAGCTCATCGCGGCCATGGCGGAATAGCTCGCCATGGCGAGCCAGGCCGACGGGACGTGCACGAACATCACGCGCATGATGTCCCCGCCCTGATAGTCGTCCTTCGGCACGATCCAGAGTCCCTGCCACAGGCCCCAGGCGATCAGCAGCGTGCCTGCCGCATAGCAGGCGGGCGCCAACCAGTTCGACAGGTTCATGAAGCGTGAGGGGTTGGCGAACCAGGAAAACATGGGTCTCGCGATAGCCTCTCCTCAGTCCGCCGCCAAGCGCAGGGCTGCAGCCATGGCGAAGGGCGCAGCCGCCAGCGCGAACAGGGCGGAGGCGGCGAGCAACAGCGGCGCGCTCTGGCTTCCGGGGGCGTCAGTCATGGCAAGGGCTCCGAAGATCGCGGTCGGCACATAAAGGGGCAGGGCGATGAGACTGATCAACAGGCCACCGCGCCGCACCGTCGCCGAAAGCGCCGCGCCGACACCGCCCCAGAAATAGAAGGCGAGGCCGCCAATGGCGTAATAGGCAGCGTGGACGAGGAGCGTCGCATCCGCGTCCGCCAGGAACATCAGCGACAGGAGCGGGGAGAGCAGGGCCAGCGGCAGGCCGGCGGTCAGGAAGTGCGCCATGGTCTTGGCGGCGGCGATGGCGGAGGCCGGCGCCTCGGTCTGCAGCCAGAGGTCCAGCGTGCCGTCTTCTGTGTCGGCCTGGAAGATCCGCTCCAGCGTGACGAGGCTGGAGAGGGCCAGCGCCACCCAGAGGATGCCGGGGCCGACGGCGCGCAGCGTGTCCGGATCGGTGCCGATACCCAGCGGCACCAGGACGGCGGCCCCTGCGAAGAAGCCGAGCGGAAGCAGCGCGCCCGCCCCGCCGGCCCAGGCCTCGGCCAGCGCCTGCCCGAAAGCAGCAAGGATCGGTTTCGGCGTCACAGGACCACCTCGGCGGTTGCCTCGAATCCGGCGTCCCCATGGATGGCCGCGATCACACATCCGTCCTGCCTGCAATGATCCTCGATCAGGGAGAGGACCAGCGCCCGGCCGTCGGCGTCGAGGGCGGTGAACGGTTCGTCCAGCAGCCAGATCGGGCGCTTGTCGAGCAGCAGCCGGGCGAGCGCCGTGCGACGCCTCTGCCCGGCCGAGAGGTGCCGGGCCGGGACATCGGCCGGCCGGGCGAGACTCATAGTCTGCAAAATGGACTCAATATCAGCCTCAGAACCCCAGGCCCGGGCCCAGAGGGCGAGATGCTGGCGCGGCGTCTCATGCGGCTTCAGGCCCTCGCGATGGGCGATCCAGTGATGGGGGGCATTCCGGGTGACCGCGCCGGTTTCGGGTCGCGTCAGGCCTGCCAATATGCGCAGCAGGGTCGTCTTGCCCGTGCCGTTGGACCCTCTCAGAGTCACCGTGGACCGCATGGGAGCCACCACGCAGACATCCTTGAACAACACCCTGTCCCCCCGGATCATGCCGAGCGGGGTGGTGGAGAGGAGGGTGGATAGGTCGCTCAGAATCGCTTGCCCGGCATGCCCGGCGGGGGCGGCGATGCCCCCGGCCTTGAAGTTGCGCCCGTTTTAGCGGCTTCGCAGGCGGGGCATAGACCCTTTGTCCCGATTGCGTCGGCGCCGCTCCGCCTATATGGAGAGGCCACATGCCGCCGGAGCCCTCCGGCAGGCCCGGATTCACACCAGACGCGAGGTCTCCCATCCATGCCGTCTCTCGACAGCTTCAAGTCCAAACGCACCCTCACCGCCGCCGGCAAGACGTACACCTATTACTCGCTGCAGGCAGCGGCAGAAAACGGCCTCGGCGACGTCTCCCGCCTGCCGGCCTCGCTGAAAGTGCTGCTGGAAAACATGTTGCGCTTCGAGGACGGCAAGACGGTCACCAAGGATGACATCGTCGCCTTCAAAAAATGGTTGGATAACAAGGGCAAGGACGATCACGAGATCTCCTACCGGCCGGCCCGCGTGCTGATGCAGGA
>JAGQRO010000428.1 GCA_020425315.1 Hyphomonas sp.
TGGCCGACCTCAATGGCGACGGCCGCGTGGACCTTGTCCTCAACGTCGTCGAGCGCAGTGCCACCGACAAATCCCTGCCGTCCGGGCTCGGATGGCTGGAACAGCCAGAAGACCTGTCAGATCCGTGGCGCTTCCACCGGATCGGCAACACGCTGCCGGACTGGGTGATCGGCATCCACCTTGCCGACATAGACGGCGATGGCGATCTCGATGCGGTGACGGGCGGGTATTCCGGCCTCAACATTCTTGCCGGGTCTTATTCCGGTGCCTCACGCGATCATGACGAGCCGTCCGTCACTGCCGCCGACACGGTCGGGCGCATTGCCTGGTTCGAGAATCCGGGCGATCCGGCGGGGACATGGGCACGGCACGACGTCTCCCGCCGGGTGCGCGGCATGTATGACATGTTCGTCAGCCGCGACATGGATGGCGATGGCGACCTCGACATCATCGCCCCGCGCGGCAATGCCGGCGACAATGACGGTGTGTTCTGGCTGGAACAGGTGCGCTCGGCCGAGCCGCGGCCGGCTTTCACGCCGGCGCGCGACACTGACAGCCGCGCGCTGCCCCTGCCGCCGGAAAACTGGATCGAACTCTACGGCCGGGGCGAATCCTATATCGCCCCGAACAAGGTAGAGTGATCCCGCCGCCAGCTAGAGGCTGGCGCGCAGCATCCAGGCGGTCTTCTCGGCGATGGTGGCCCGCTGGGTCATCAGGTCGGCGGTGACGGCGTCGCCGCTCTCCTCGGCCGTCTTCAGGCCGGCCTTGGCGGCGCGGCTGACCGCCTCGTGGCCCTTGACCAGATTGGCGACCATCTCGTCCGCATCGGGGATGCCATTGTCCGGCTTGATGCTGGCGAGGTCGGTCATTTCTCCCGGCGAACCCGGCGCGAAATGGCCCAGCGCCCGGATGCGTTCAGCAATCTCGTCGAGGGCGTTCCAGAGGTCCATATACTGGGTCATGAACATGGTGTGCAGCGCATTGAAGCGCGGGCCCGTGACGTTCCAGTGATAGCCATGGGTCTTGGCATAGAGGGCGTAGGTTTCGCCCAGCAGTTTCTTCAGCGCGGCGACCGATTGCTCGCGCTCGGCGTCTGTCAGTCCGATGTCGATAGGCATTGTCGTATCCTTCTTCTCGTTACCAGCTACAGATGGGGGGCCGGCCACCCGGCCGCCAATCGATTGCGCGGCGCTTACCTATAGAAGCCGTCTATCGCAGGGCTTCGCAGAAGCGCTGGATACGTTTCAGGGCCTCTTCCAGCGCCGCATCCGAGGTGGCGTAGGACACCCGGAACGCCGGGGAGAGGCCGAAGGCCGCGCCGAACACGACCGCCACCTTTTCCGTCTCCAGCAATTCGCGGGCGAAGTCCTCATCCGTCTCGATCACATTGCCGGAGGGGGCCGTCTTGCCGATCACGCCCGCGCAGGACGGATAGACATANNAACGCGCCTTCCGGCGTCGGGCAGTGCAGGCCGGGCGCCTTGTTGAGGCCGGCGACCACCAAGTCGCGGCGCTTCTTGTAGGCCGCGCGCATCACGGGCAGGAAATCCTGCGTGCCGTTCAGCGCCTCGATGCTGGCATACTGGCTGATCGAGCAGGGATTGGACGTCGTCTGCGAGATGACCTTGCCCATCGCCTTGATCAGCTTGTCCGGTCCGCCGGCATAGCCGATGCGCCAGC
>JAGQRO010000429.1 GCA_020425315.1 Hyphomonas sp.
AATAGCCCTGGCACCACCAGACCTCACCGGAGCGGATGCCCGGCAGGTGTTTCGCTTTCTGCTCGTCATTGCCGAACGTGTAGATCACCGGGCCGACCATGGAGACGGCGAAGGGCAGCGGCATGACCGTGTCCATGCGGGCGTTCTCTTCCGACCAGATGTAGCGCTGCGTCGAGGTCCAGCCGGTGCCACCGTATTTCTCCGGCCAGGCCGGCACGGACCAGCCCTTCTTGCCGAGGATCTTGTGCCAGGCGAGGAACTGCTCGCGGGTCAGGTCCTCGCGGACCCCCGTGCCGATCAGCTCCTTGGGGTAATTCTCTTCGATGAAGGCTCGGACTTCCTTTCGGAACTCGATCTCTTCCGGGCTAAATTCCAGGTTCATGACGGGTGTTCCTCCGAAAATACCGTGGCCTGTATAGCAGGCTCTCCGCCTCTCTATGTCAGCCATTTGGCATGGCTGGCAAGGTGACGCAGACGTAAACGGAAACTTCGTCGCGGATGACCTCGCGTCAGCTTTCGGCGGGTTCCGCAATGAAGGGTGCACACGCTGTTTTGAGCAGGCCGATGGCCGTTGCAGAGCCAAGGCCCCCGCCTGTCTGGAATTCCAGCTGCATCAGGGGTGTCAGGCCGAGCCGTTCGAGGGCGGCTTCATGGGCCGGACGTCGCGTAATGTGCGAGGCAAGGCAGTGGCTGATGGCCTTCGGATCAATCGCATGCACAACGCCGGCGGCGATGGTGGTGGCAAAGCCGTCCAGCACGACCGGGATGCCCTGATGGCGGGCCGCGATGATCGCGCCGACACAGGCGGCAAGCTCTCGCCCGCCCAGGCAGCGCAGCGCTTCCAGCGGATCGGAGAGATGGCCGCGATGCAGGGTCAACGCCCGGGCGACAAGGTCGATCCGTTTGCGGGCCAGCGCCTGCGTCGCCTGGCTGGACGGGCGGACCCAGTAGTCCGGTGAGCCGCCATAGAGGGCGCAGGCAACCGCCGCCGCCGCCGTGCCGACCCCGGCGCCGGACACGGCCAAGGCCAGCAGGTCCGGCTTGTCCTCGGTCGCCTCGAAGCCATAGGCGATGGTCGCCGCACATTCCTTTTCCGTCATGGCGGCGGTGTCGGCGATGCTGGGCGTCGGCTGGTCGAGGGCGAGCTCGAAGACGCGGATGCCGGCCCCGGCCTGTGTCGCGATGGCCGACAGGGGGGCCTTGCCCTCCCGCAGGGCATCGACATGGGCGCGTGTATCCTGGTTGGACGAGAGGGACACCCCCTCCTCCACGATGCCGTGGGAACCGGCGAAAATGGCCAGCACGGGCTTCTCGATCCGGGGCGGATAGCGGTTCTGCCAGTTGGCGAGCCATTCAGCGGCCTGGCCGAGGCGGCCGAAATCCCCTTCCCGGCCCATGCCGAGCAGCGCCTCACGCACTTTCATGCCCGGCTCGGTGTTCGCGGCCGGTGCATTGCGGACCAGCGCCTTCACATCGGCCAGCGGGGCCACGTCGGGGGTCGTTTGGCTCACTGATACGCTCCTTCAGCCCGGACGGGCCGGACAATCACTTCATTATCAGGGCGTACACGCAAAATGCGACAAGGATTTGTTACCCTGCCCATGATATGCTTGGCCCCGCAGCCCTATTTGAATACGGGTATATTGATGAGTGCCGAAGCAATAAAGTCCCCATGTATCAAGGTTTGCGCCGTTGACGGTGCGACAGGTTGGTGCCTTGGTTGCGGCAGGACCTTGCAAGAAATTGCAAAATGGGTGTCCATGGGAGAAACAGGCCGGGATGCCGTGATGGCCGCGCTGCCGGAACGGATTTCCCGACTTGAAACGCTGGGGAAACGCTGAGGCAATGTACGCCCGTCACCTCCTGCCGATGCTGGCCGCCGCGCTGATGATTGCCGCGGCGGTGACGCTGTTCGTCGTTCCCAAGACGAACGCGCCGGGCGCGCCGCCGCCGGCTGCAGCGACCCTGACGGATGTGGGCTCGGGCACGACCTCCTCCCGTCCGAAGGCGAATTTCGACAATGCCGCCATCATTTCCCGTGAATCCGACGGCCATTTCTGGACCCGCGCCGACGTGCAGGGCACCGATGTACGCTTCATGGTGGATACCGGGGCGAGCGTTGTGGCGTTGACCCTGAACGACGCCCAGCGTGTCGGCCTGAAGCCGGCCGAGCTCGTCTTCGACAGCGAGATCCGCACCGCCGGCGGCATCACGATGGGCGCCTATGTCGTGCTGGAGAATGTCCGCATCGGCCGGGTGGAGATCACGGAAGTCCGCGCCATGGTGCTGAAGGACGGTCTGGAACAGTCGCTGCTCGGCATGAGCTTCCTCGGCGAACTCTATGCCTATGAGTTCAAGGGCGACACGATGATCATACGCCAGTGATCGGCTTTCCGTCCTCGCCCTTGCCGACACCCACTTCCCACGCAAACCGCGCATCGTCGCCCGCCCAGCGAGCATAGGCGACGCGCCCGCGCAGGCCGGAGGCCTCCATCAGGTCGCGGTACCAATAGGCCGCCCCGGCATTGAGGCGCTGCGGATGCACGCCCCAGAGCAGGCAGGCCTGGCGCAGGCGCTGGTCGTCCAGCGAGCCGTAAAGAATGGGCGCTGCGCCGCGCACGCGGGAGAAGCGCGCCAGCCGTCCGAAATCGCCGGTGCGCAGGGCAAGCGCGGCGGCGCCTTCGGCTTCGGCCATGTCCTGCGCCGTGCGGGCGACCACATCGATGGCGAGCGACGGGCCGGGATTGCCGGCAAACTGGGCAATGGCCTGGCGATAGTCTTCCGCCGTTTCGGTGGCCCGGATGATGCGGGCCATGATCGCAACAGCGGTTGCCGGGTGGCGCCCGACAGCGGTTTCGGCTGACAGCATCACGGCATCGGCGCCCTGATAGATCGCGGTGGCGACATCGGAGGCCTCGGCGCGGGTCGGCGCGGCATTCTCGATCATCGATTCCAGCATCTGCGTGGCCACGATCACCGGGCGCCCGCGCGACC
>JAGQRO010000430.1 GCA_020425315.1 Hyphomonas sp.
TCATGAACTGCGCGCAGGTCTGCCCCAAGGGCCTCAACCCCGCCAAGGCCATCGCCAAGATCAAGCACATGATGGTGGAACGGGTCGCCTAGACGTGGGCGCGCCCGGCGCCGAAGACGATTGGGATTTCTATCCACTTCTTGTCGATGACGCACCTGCATCGATCATGGTCAATCTGGCATACCGGCAGGTCCTTCCTGTGCCGAATTATTCAGAGATGGCCTATGTCCACCTCCATATGCGCCAGCCTCGCGAAGACGGCCTGTCCAGCAATGTGGAGTTTGAGACGTTAAGTGCACTTGATGTTGCACTGACCGGCCTTGTGGAAGCAGAGGGCGAGTCGCTCTATGTTGGCCGCAATACGAGCGGCGGTTGCCGGGACTTCTATTTTTACACACGCGATGCGAAGCGTTTCGAACGTGCAGCGCAGAATGCGATGGCAAGCTTTCCGGCATATGAATTTGAATTGGGGACGCGCCCCGATGCCGACTGGAGCACCTATACGCGCTTCCTCTATCCCAGTCCAAATTCCATGCAGCGCATCCAAAACCGCCGTGTTTGCGATCAGCTGAAGCAGCATGGCGATGACCTGACCATCTCCAGGACAATCGATCACTTCGCGACGTTCGGGTCCGAACGCGCAGCCCGTACTTTTGCTGACGAATGCCTGGCAGAAGGCTATCAGGTCGCCCGGGTCGAACAACTGGACGACCATTCCGGCGAATGGGGCGTGTGGTTCGAGCGATCCGACAAGCCAAGTGAAATCGACGACGTCGTCATCCCCCTGTTCACGAGGATTGCTGAACTGGAAGGCAACTATGATGGCTGGGGCTGCGTAGCCCAGACGCCGGAATAGACTACAGCCTGGCCTTCTCCCGTATGTGCACCTTACCCGTTCACGCGGAACACTTCGCGCAGGCCTTTCGGCGCCTCCATCGCCCTCAGCACGCTGATCAGTTCTCCGACATGGAACTGCCACAGCGTCGTCGGCGGGGCCGAACGCACGACGCGTCCGCCAATCCCCTTGAACAGGGCTGCCGCCTTTCGGTTTTCCGGCAGGGTCTCGGCGCTCAGCGTGACGATCCCCTCGGCCCGGCAACAGAGCGCGACACAGGCGATCAGCATGCGCGACAGGCCCTGGGCGTGATAGGCATCGAGCACGCCGAGGGCGAGCTCGGCCTCTTCCAGTTCGCTCCGTGTCCGGATGGCATGGGCCGCCGCGATGAAGGGCCGGCCCGGCGCCTTCACATCGACCGCGCCCCAGGCGATATGCCGGTGCCCATCCGCATCGGCGAGGGCATGGATGATCGATTTCGGGATCTTCCGCACGCCGGAGAAGAAGCGCAGGTAGCGCGACTCCTCCGACATATTCGTCACGATATATTCGAAGCGCGCCTCGTCCGCCGGCCCAGCGGGCCGCAACTCCACCTCAAGTCCATCCTTGAGGGTGATCTGCACGGGCTGGGTACACATGGCCCCTCCTCGGAGATTGCGGGAACCTCAGCCCCATTGAGCCGCGAACAGGCCGCCGGCGCAAGCCATCCGAAGGTCTTGGGCCGGCCGATGTTTCTTGATGCCCCGGGAAAAGAAAAACGCGCCGGTTACCCGGCGCGTTCCTGAAAGCCTGTCTGTCCGGCCCCGATCAGGCCGGGTTTGGCTCCGGATCGCCGGTCGCTTCGCCTGCATCGCCCTTCGGCTTGCGGCGCTTGCCGATCACCGGCACGGCGGAACCGGGCGAAAGCTCTTCTTCCGACAGGTCCGGCCGCGTCGGCGGCTTGCCGTCCAGGAGGTCGGTGATTTCCTCGCCGGTCAGCGTCTCGTATTCGAGCAGGCCGGTGGCGATCTTCTCCCAGTCTTCGCGCGATTCGGTCATGATCCGGCGGGCATCGTCCATGCCGGTCT
>JAGQRO010000431.1 GCA_020425315.1 Hyphomonas sp.
ATGTGCGCCTGATGATGAACCTCGTGATGATGGGCACCGATGCGCTGCCGCGCGGCGGGGTGATCAATGTGCGCATCCGCAACGAGGCCGCCGGCATGACCATGGTGCTGTCCTGCAAGGGCGAGCGCGCCAAGCTGAAGGACGACACCGCAGCCGCGCTGACCGGCGGCGAGCCGGCCGATGGCTGGCGCCCGGAGAATATCCAGCCCTATTTCGCGCGCATGCTGTGCGAGGGCCTCGGCGGGGAACTTTCGGCCAATCAGGGCGACGGGCAGGTCATTTTCATGGCGACCGGCGTGCGGGCAGAGGGCTGATCTTCAGCCGGGGTTAACGTCCGGCAAGATTTTGTTAAGACATCTCGGCGAGCGTCCCCCGAAGGCTGACCGGAGCACCCAATCGCCATGAAAACATGCCTGATCGTCGATGACTCGCGGGTCGTGCGCAAGGTCGCGGCGCGGATCGTGAAAGATCTGCGTTTCGCTGTATCTGAAGCAGGTGACGGCGCCGAAGCGCTGGCGCTGTGCCGCAAGCAGATGCCCGATGCGGTGCTGCTGGACTGGAACATGCCGGTGATGAACGGGCTGGATTTCCTGCGCGCGCTGCGCCGGGAAGAGGGCGGCAAAAAACCGCTGGTCCTGTTCTGTTCCATTGAAACCGACGCCGAACACATCAATGAAGCCATCCGTTCGGGGGCGGATGAGTTCATCATGAAGCCGTTCGACGCGGAAATTCTGGAAAGCAAATTTGCCGAAGTCGGGCTCGCCTGAAGCGATTTGTTAACGTAGATTACTGTAGCGGTAACGTTTGCAGTGACCATTGCGTTTGGGTGGGACCAGGCGTCAGGCGGCGGAGCAGGTAATGCAGGATGGGGTATTTGACGAGCTTGCGGACCTGGCTCTGAAAGGGTCCGGTCAGGCCATTCCGCGCTCGAAGGAATACCTGGTCGAAGCCCGCCTCTCGCCGATCGCCCGGCGCGAGGGCTTCGGCACGATGGAAGACCTCGTCCATTGCATCAAGTCGCGCAACAACCCTGTTTTCGTGGCCGAATGTGCCGCTGCGCTGGTCTCGAAGGATACCTGGTTCTTCCGGGAACGCGACGTGCTGGGCCGTCTCGTCAACGACATCCTGCCGGCTGCGCTGAAGAATTCGAACACCGGCCGGCTGAAGATCTGGGTCGCTGGCGGCTCGACCGGGCAGGAGGCGCTCTCCATCGCCATGCTGCTGGCCGATGAGCTGCCGCCGGCCCTGCGCGGGGCGAAGATCGACATTCTCTCCACCGATCTCTGCAAGGTGACGACCGAGCGTGCCCGTGCAGCCCGCTATGGCCATTACGAAGTGCAGAAGGGCCTCTCCATCCACCGCCTGATGAAGCATTTCACCCGCCTCGAAACCGGGCAGTGGGAAGCCTCCGAAACGCTGCGCGCGGCGATCAGCTACCGCCAGCACAACCTGCTCGAAAGCGCCGCCGGGCTCGGCAAGTTCGACGTCATCCTGTGCCGCAATGTGCTTTCCGGCATGGACCGCACGGCGCGGGTCCAGATTGCGGACTCGCTGGCCGGCCAGCTGCTGCCGGGCGGCATGATCCTGCTGGGGCAGGGGGAGAGCCTGATCGGCCTTTCCGACAAGCTGGAACCGGCCCGCGACGTGCGCGGCGCCTGGGTGCCCGCCGGCACCGAACACGGCACCGCCGCCTCGGTGGCGTGAGGCCTACTGGCTGAGCGCAATCTCCAGCGCCGTTTCCGGATCGGCGGCAATGTCCGGCGTCACGCCCTGGCCCTCGATCCGGCCATTCGCAATCGAATAATAATCCGCAATCGGCAGGGAGAGCTGGAAGCCGCCCGGAATGTCGAACATTTTCTGCGAGAGCATCTGGCCCGCCGTCGTCTCGCCGATCAGCGTTGCGCGGCCGGAGGCCTTCAGCGCATCGGCGGCCATTTCCGCCGCGCTGGCGGTCTTCCCGGCGATCAGTACAAGGACGGGTCCGGAATAGGCGCCCTCGCGCGGCTCGAACCGGATGCGCGTCAGTGGCGCTTCGGTGACGTCCGCCCAGAAGCTGCGGATCGACCAGCCCGTCCAGGGGTCGATGGTGGCGGCATCGGCGCCAGTGGGCGGGGCGTCATGATCTGCATTCCAGCGCTGGGCGGCGAACACGCCGGCATCCAGCGGTTCGGCCAGAACGTGCTCCACCAGCGGCACCACGGCGAAGGCGCCGCCGGTATTGCCGCGCAGGTCGATCACCAGCCGTCCGGCGCCCTTGGCGGCGATCTCGGCATAGGCCGCATCGATCTGGTCGATCGTGTCGAGGCCCATCATCGTGTGCACCGTCAGGATGGCCGCGTCGTCCTGCCAGGCCAGCTCGGCGCCATTGCCGACAGTCAGCGTGTCGAGATAGGCGGCCGTCTCGTCAGCCGTGCCGTGGGCCGTCTGCAGCGTGACATGGGAGAAGGGCCCGTCCTGCCAGAGCGCGGCGAAGCCCTCCAGGAAGGCCTCATCGCTGTCGCTGGAGGCGGCCAGCGCCAGCGTCGCGGCCTCAATGGCCCGGTAGGCGTCGCTGTCCAGTTCGGCCGGATTGTAGTGATAGGTCCGCATCGTGGCATTGATGGCTGCCGCCGCCGCCAGATAGGGCGCGGTGACCGCGGTTTCTGAAGGCGCTTCCGGTGCCGGGGCGGGCGTGCCGGCACAGGCGCCGAGCAGGGAGGCAAGCAGGAGCGACGCGGGAAGACAGACAGTCCGGGCCATATTGAATTCCGATTATCGATAAAAGATAATCGAGTAACAATATGGATGAATGCGAATTGTCAAGTCACAAGTGTGTTTCACAGGCCGCCCGGCAAAGCGGCCTCGCATTCCGCGCCCATCCGGACTATATGCGCCGCTTACCCAGCTGCTCCGGGCCTTGACCCCG
>JAGQRO010000432.1 GCA_020425315.1 Hyphomonas sp.
GGATCGAATTCCTCACCGCATTTCGGGCACACGGCCGGGCGCTTGTTGAGGTCATAGAAGCGGGCTTCGCAGGACGGGCAGACCTGTTTGGTTCCGAGCTTGTCTTTCGACACGGGGGCGCGCCTCCTCAGCGTATCTGTGAATTTGGTCTGGGCGGGCGCTTGCCATGAACGCCGCGCGCTGTCAAAGCCCCAATTCACGCCTTTCACACACGTTCGGAATACCTCATGGCCTGGACCAGCCGTCCCGTCAAAACCCTCTCCGGCGCCATACGCGCGCCGGGCGACAAATCCTGCAGCCACAGGGCCCTGATCTTCGGCGGTCTGGCCGAAGGCACCAGCCGCTTTTCCGGCCTGCTGGAAGGCGACGATGTGCTGCGCACGGGCACCGCCATGGCCGCCCTGGGCGCGGACGTAAAACGCCTCGGCGGGGGCGACTGGGAAGTCACCGGCGTCGGCGCGAGAGGCCTCTCATCCCCGGCCGATGTACTCGATTTCGGCAATTCCGGCACTGGGTCTCGCCTGATGATGGGCGTCATGGCGGGCCACGCCCTGACCGCCAGCCTGACCGGTGACAAGAGCCTCTGCTCGCGCCCGATGAACCGGATCCTCACCCCGCTGCGCCAGATGGGCCTGACTGACACCGCCGCGCCGGACGGGCGCCTGCCCTTCGCCATCACTGGCAGCAAGACCCTGAAAGCCATCACCTATGCTCCGCCGCAAGCCTCGGCCCAGGTGAAATCCGCCGTCCTGCTCGCCGGCCTTTCGGCCAATGGCACCACGATCGTGGAAGAGGCGAAGCCCACACGCGACCATACCGAGCGCATGTTGCGCGGCTTCGGCGCCGAAGTGGGCGTCGAGCGCGCTGCCGGCCAGCCGGTTCGCATTTCGATTCGCGGCGGCCAGCGCCTGCACGCCATCGATGCGGACATACCGGGCGACCCCTCCTCTGCCGCCTTCCTCGTCGCGGCCGGCATTCTCTCCTCCGACGGCGACGTGCAGGTCGACGGCGTCATGTCGAATCCGACCCGCTCCGGCTTCTATGATGCCGCCAACCTCATGGGCGCCCATCTCGGCGCCGAGGAAGCGGGCGATGCCGCCGGCGAGCGCCTCATCAACATCGCTGCCGGTCCTGCCCGCCTGAAGGGCATTCATGTGCCCGAACACCTCGTGCCCGCAATGATCGACGAATTCCCGATCCTCGCCGTACTCGCCGCCTTCGCCGAGGGTGAGACCATCGTCACCGGCGCAGAGGAGCTGCGCGTCAAGGAAAGCGACCGGATCGGCGCCACCGTCGCCATGCTGCGCGCCAATGGTGTCGAAGCGGAGGAAACGCCGGACGGCTTCATCGTGCAGGGCTGCGCTGGCAAGGTTCCGGGCGGCGGCCTCGTCGAGACCCACCACGACCACCGCATCGCCATGAGCGCCCTCATCATGGGCACCGCCGCGATGAACCCCGTCAGCGTCGACGACATCTCCATGATCGACACAAGCTATCCGGACTTCCTCGCCCACATGGCCACGCTGGGAGCCGACATTTCGGAGGGCTGATGCCGCGCCTCATCCTGCATTCCGGAAGCCTGCTCGACGTCGCCGCAGACGTCATCGTCAATGCTGCCAATTCCACACTTCTCGGTGGCGGGGGCGTTGATGGCGCCATCCACCGCGCCGCCGGGCCGGAACTGGTCGAGGCTTGCCGGCCGCTGGCGCCCTGCCCGCCCGGCGAAGTCCGCGTCACCGAAGGCTTCGGCCTCGCCCCGCGACTTATCTTCCACACGGTTGGCCCGATCTGGAATGGCGGCCAGAGCGGTGAGGCCGACATTCTCGCCAATTGCTACCGTAACTGCCTCACCGAACTTGCCCGCCGGAACCTTGCCAGCATTGCCTTCCCCGCTATCTCCACCGGTGCCTATGGCTACCCGGCAGCGGCCGCCGCGCATATCGCTGTCACCATCTGTGCGCGGCATCCGCATGCGGCCGGGCGGGACATCGTGTTTGCCGCCTTCGACCCGCAGAACCAGGCCGCGCTGGCCGCCGCGCTGCGCGCCCATACCTGACCCCTGCCCCGGCGGCAGAAATTGACGGGCCGGATCGGCGCGCCATTGTTGGGACATGACTTTGCTGTTTTCCCCGCTCCCCCTCGCCCGCGGCCCGGCCCTGAAGAACCGTTTCATGCTGGCCCCACTCACCAATCTGCAAAGCCATGCCGACGGCACGCTCAGCGATGACGAACTCCGTTGGCTGACCTACCGGGCCGAAGGCGGCTTTGGTCTCACCATGACTTGCGCCGCGCATGTGCAGGCGAAGGGACAGGGCTTCCCCGGCCAGCTCGGCGTCTTTGGAGACGAACACCTTCCGGGCCTGACGCGGCTTGCAGCAGCCCTCAACAAGGCCGGCACGCATTCGGTGGTTCAGCTCCACCATGCCGGCATGCGCTCCCCGAAGGAGCTGATCGGCGAGGCACCGCACTGCCCCTCCGCCAATGAGGAATTCGGCGCCTGGCCGATGAGCCTGGACGAGGTGAAGCAGTCGCGCGATGCGTTCATCGCGGCGGCCAGGCGGGCGGAGAAGGCCGGCTTCCACGGCGCCGAACTGCACGGGGCGCATGGCTATCTCATCTGCCAGTTCCTGTCTTCGGAAGTGAATCAGCGCACGGATGAATATGGCGGGAGTTTCGAGAACAGGGCCCGCTTCCTCTATGAATGCATAGACGGCGTGCGCGCCGAATGCGGCAAGGATTTCTCGCTCGGCGTTCGCCTTTCGCCCGAACGGTTCGGCATGGATATCGGTGAGATCCTCGGCCTGGCCAGTGCCCTGCTGAACGATCCGCGCATCGACTATCTCGACATGTCCCTGTGGGATGCCTTCAAGGAACCGCAGGACGAGGCCCACAAGGGCAAATCGCTTGTCGAATGGTTTGGCGCTTTGCCGCGCGGCACCTGCCATCTTGGCGCGGCCGGCAAGATCACCACCGGGCAAGCCTGCCGGGATGCCATGGATGCCGGGCTCGACTTTGTCATCATCGGACGGGGCGCTATCCTGCACCATGACTTCCCGGAACAGGTGCAGGCCGATCCGGACTTCATCCCCCATCCCCTGCCCGTGCCGGAAGCGCACCTGCGCGCCGAACGGCTGGGCGAGGCCTTCGTCAGCTACATGAAGACATGGAAGGGCTTTGTCGAAGAGACAGCCTGATCCGGCACAATCAGAGATAATCAGGAGGAAAGACCATGCAGATCACCAAAGACACCGCCGCTGTCGTCACCGGCGGCGCGTCCGGCCTCGGCCAGGCCACGGCTCGCGCGCTGGCAAAGGCCGGCGCCAAGGTCGCCATTTTCGATATCAATGAAGAGGCCGGCGAAGCCACCGCCAAGGAAATCGGCGGCATCTTCTGCAATGTGAACATCATGGACGAAGGGTCATGCGTGGCCGGCTTCAAAAAGGCCCGCACGGCCAACGGCCAGGAGCGGATCACCGTCCACTGCGCCATGGCCTCAAAGGGCGGCAAGACGCTGTCCTGGGACAAGGAGAATGCCCGCTACAAGCGCCTCTCGACCGAAGACTATGAGTTCGGCGCGAAAGGCGTGCTGGTCGCATCCTACCGCATCGCCTCGCTTTCAGCGCTCGGCATGTCGGGCCTGCCGGAACTCGAAGACGGCGAGCGCGGCTGCATCACGCTGACCGCCTCTGTCGCCGCGCAGGACGGCCAGATCGGACAGGTCGTCTACGGATCGTGCAAGGCCGGCGTCAACGGCCTCGTCCTGCCCATGGCGCGCGACCTGATGGACATCGGCATCCGCGTGAACTCGATCATGCCGGGCATCTTCGCAACGCCCCTGATGCTGCGCGCGCCGGACAAGGTGCTCAACAGCCTTGCCGCCTCGGTCCCCTTCCCGAAACGCCTCGGCAAGCCGGAAGAGTATGCCTCGCTGGCGCTGGAACTGGTGCGCAACTCGTACTTCAATGCTCAGACCCTGCGCCTCGATGGCGGCATCCGAATGGCGCCGCGTTAAGCGCTGCGCGCCCTCCATCTCTGCAAATTTTTCTCTCTGCTTGACTTGGACGCGGGCATCGCTCAATGCCCGCGCCCATGATCATCGCGATTGACGGCACCACGGCTTCCGGAAAAGGCACCATCGCCAAGCGGCTGGCGGCCTATTACTGCCTGCCGCACATGGATACCGGCCGGCTTTATCGCGCCACGGCCGTCGCCGCTCTGGAAAGAGGCGTGGACCTTGCCGATACCGCAGCCGTCGCCGCCATCGCCCGCAGTCTCGATCTCGATGACTTCGATGAGGAAGACCTGCGCACCGCTGAGGCCGGCAAGGCCGCCAGTGTCGTCGCCGCCATTCCGGAAGTGCGCCAGGCCCTGTTCGAGCTGCAACGCGCCTTCGCGACGCGCGACGGCGGGGCCCTGCTCGACGGGCGCGACATCGGCACGGTAAGCTGCCCCGAGGCCCAGGCCAAGCTCTACGTGACCGC
>JAGQRO010000036.1 GCA_020425315.1 Hyphomonas sp.
ACTGGGGCGGCCGTCTTGCTTTTTGGGGAAAGCCCCGGCATGAACGGCGCCGGATGGGCGGTTAGCTCAGTTGGTAGAGCATCTCGTTTACACCGAGAGGGTCAGCGGTTCGAGCCCGTTACCGCCCACCATTCGCTGCCGGTCTGGCGTCAGCCGGAAAAAACGGTCCAGTGGACCGTTTTTAGGCGAGCGAATGCGCGCCGCGCAAGCAAGCGCCGGCCAGACATAAACGGTAAGCCAGCCTCTACTCCGCCCGGCGGTGCCGCACGGACCCCATCTGGTCGCCGCGCCGGTCATGCAGCGGCGTTGCGCCGAGCAGCGTGCGCTCGCCGCGGGCGGTGGGGATCGAGAGATAGTGGATGCGCTTCTGCTCGATCCGGCCGCGGGCGACGGAATCGAGGATCACGCCGGCGATGAAGGTCATCATTGCGGCCAGCAGCAGTGTCATCGAGAGGATCCAGGTCGGGAACCGGTCCACCGATCCGGTGGCCATATAGCCGAGCACGACGGGCGCGGCGAAACCGATGCAGCCCAGGAACAGGAGCGCGCTGATCGCGCCGAAAAAGGCGAAGGGCCGCGTTTCCTTCACCAGCAGCACCATCATGCGCAGGATGCGCAGGCCGTCGCGGAACGTGGAAAGCTTGCTGACCGAGCCTTCCTGCCGGCGGCCATAGGTGAATTCCATTTCCGACACCGGCAGGCGCAGGATCGAGGCGTGTACGGACATTTCCGTCTCGATCTCGAACCCCGGCGAGGAGGCCGGGAAGCTCTTGGCGAAGCGGCGCGAAAAGGCGCGGTAGCCGGAGAAGATGTCAGAGAAGTCGTTGCCGAACAGGGACTGGTAGATGCCGTTGAACAGGCGGTTGCCGAAAGCATGGCCCTTGCGCCCGGCATCCTGCGTCACGTCGCGGCGCGTGCCGACAATCATGTCACAGCGTTCTTCGAGCAGTTTGCGGACCATCTGCGGCGCGGCGATGGGGTCATAGGTGCCGTCGCCATCGGCCATCACATATACGTCGGCCTCGATATCGGCGAACATCTGGCGCACGACATTGCCCTTGCCCTGCCGGCGCGAGGGAACGACGATCGCCCCGGCGCGCTTGGCCTCGGCGGATGTGTCGTCGGTCGAATTGTTGTCATAGACATAGATGCGGGCGCTGGGCAGGACGGCATGGAAACCGGCCACTACGCCGGCAATGGAGGCGCCTTCATTATAGCAGGGCAGGAGCACGGCCACGTTCAGGCCCCTGAGTTCCTCGTCCATCATCATCATCCCCGCGGGAATTCTTTGTCCGCTTTAGGCATTCCTATACCGCCTCAAGGTTAAGTTAGCCTTTCGCCGTGAGGATCCCGCGTTCTGATGCCAGACCAGACCCAATTCACGCCCGTTTCTCGGGCCTCAGCGATTCTGCTCGCCTTTGTAGCATTCTCCAGCGTGATTGTCTGGAGCTTTGTGAGCGGGCGGTTCGGCCATGTCGGCCCGGATGGGGACGATGTGATGCGCCTAGTGCAGATCCGCGACCTGCTGGCAGGGCAGGGCTGGTTCGACCTGCACCAGTACCGGCTCGGTCCGGAGGGCGGTGTACTGATGCACTGGTCGCGCATCCCGGAAATCCCCATTCTCGTTCTTTACGGCCTGTTTGATGTCTTCCTGCCGTCCGAGACAGCGCTGATGTGGGCGATCAGCGTGTGGCCGCCGCTCAGTATGCTGATCGTGTTCTGGGGCCTTTGGCTTGCCGCGCGCAATCTGGGCGATGGGCGCGTGCTGGTGTTCATGATGATCGTCGCGCTGGCGCCGCTGTTCGTGCACTTCCGTTTCCTCTCGGGCGCCATCGACCACCACAATCTCCAGATCGCGCTGCTCGCCGTGGCGCTCGGTGCTGGGCTCGACGCAGCGATGCGGCGCGGCCAGATGGCCATCGCCGGCGTGGCGCTTGGCCTGTCGGTCGCCATCGGGGCGGAGACCTATCCCTTTGTCGGCGTGTTCTGTGCCTTCTATGCGCTGGACTGGGCGTTGCGGGGGCAGGCCGCCCGCAAAGGCGCCGTCGCCTTCGGCCTTGCCTTTGCCGGGTCGGTCGCGCTGTGCTTCCTGGCGACCGTTCCGCCGGCGCGTTGGGGCGAGACCTGGACCGATACGCTCTCGCTGATCTCGCTTGCCGGCGCCGTTGCCGGTGGCGCGGGGCTCGCTGTCGCGGCACAGGCCGTGTCCGGCCGTGAACTGAGGATCCGGGTCGCCGCGCTGGGCGGGGTCGGTGTTGCCCTTGCGATCCTCGTCCTGGTCCTCGCCCCGCACGCCCTCTCCAATCCGCTGAGCCAGCTGCCGGCGGAAGTCCGCACCCTCTGGCTCGGCAATGTCGCCGAGGCACGCGGCATGTTCGCCCCGGCTGACGACCGCACGCAGTTTGCCTTCTTCGCGCTCGGAACTTCCGTGGCCGGACTGGCCGTGTCCCTGCTGGCCATCAACGGTGGACGGCAGGTGCGCGCGCACCTGCTGATTGCGCCGCTGCTGGCACTGTCGATCCTGCTCATGGTCTACCAGGTGCGCTTCTATGTGTTCGGCCATCTCATCGCCATCGTGCCGCTGGCGCTCTGGTGCGCGCATGTTTTTTCCGAGGGCCGCGCCGGGCGCACCAGCAGCGTTGCCTACCTTCTGGCCATCGCGGTGGCCAATCCGGCACTCTGGGTGTTGCCGGCCGCCCTGATTGCGCCTGCCCCGGCCGAGGCGGGCGGGCACGAGGCCGGCGCCTGCCTCAGTGAGGAGATGCTCGCGCAGCTGAACAGCGAACCGCCGGCCACCATTCTTGCCAGCGAGAATATGGGCGCCGCCCTCCTGGAGGCCACCCATCACCGCGCCCTCAGCGGCAATTATCACCGCGACGCCGCCGGCATTGCCGCCGCGCTGGCCGCCTTCGGCGCCGCCCCGGACGCGGCCGAAGACCTGGTGCGCGAGGCGGATGTTGGCCTCGTCCTCTATTGTCCCGGCCTGCCGGGCACCGACATCCTCGCCCGGCAGCGGCCGGACGGCTTCCTCGCACGCCTCGATGCGGGGGACGCGCCGGGCTGGCTCCAGCCCGTTTCGGAAGAGGGGACCATCCCCGGCGGCGGCCGTCTCTATCGTGTCCAGCCGGCCCGTTCCGGCCCCGCAGGGACACCTGCAACCTAGCACTCGGACGCCAGGCGCCGCGCTTGCGGGCTCATGCCCCTGGCCAGCCTGTTAACAGGCCCGAAAGGCTTCATTAACCCTTCCTGTACGCGCCGTTCCGCATGGAAACGCCACTTTCCCCGCCATCGCCACGAATCCCCAATAATACCAACACAATCGCGTACTAAGTACGAAGCGTTCCGTTTATCTGCGTGCCGTCCCTTGCATTAAAGCGGCGTTAACGGCAATGGGATATGGGGCTGTGTACGAATATGCACACGCGCGCCGGGATTTGTCGCCCGGCCGCTCAGGAAAGAGCGCGAAACGACATGATTGGTAGCCTCCTCGGCATGCTGTCCACGGACATGGCCATCGACCTCGGTACGGCCAATACGCTGGTCTATGTGAAGGGCCAGGGCGTCAAGCTCGATGAGCCTTCGGTCGTCGCCTACATGACCCAGGGCGGCCGCAAGATCGTCTATGCGGTCGGCGAGCAGGCCAAGAACATGCTCGGCAAGACGCCGGTGAACATGGAAGCCATCCGCCCGATGCGCGATGGCGTGATCGCCGACTTCGAAGTCGCCGA
>JAGQRO010000433.1 GCA_020425315.1 Hyphomonas sp.
GCCCAGCGCGCCATGCGCGAGACCGTGGCCGAGGCGCGCGCCGACCTTGCCGCCGCCCTG
Organism: Hyphomonas sp.; assembly: GCA_020425315.1. GTDB lineage: Bacteria > Pseudomonadota > Alphaproteobacteria > Caulobacterales > Hyphomonadaceae > Hyphomonas. The sequence goes on from JAGQRO010000433.1 coordinate 61, forward strand.
ATCCGGCCCGGCCAGTTCACCACCAATGGAGAACGGCTCACCTTCTATGCCCGCGAACAGGTGGGCGGGGAGCTGCGCGGCGTGCTCATCTCAGACATGACGGACCCGCAATTCCCGACCGACATCCTCGCCCGCAGCGCGGCGCTGGTGGAAGTCGAGGGCCGCCCGACCCTCCTGCTGCGCAACGCCGTCAGCCAGCAGCTCGACGAGAACCAACAGCTCTCCATCCTCGAATTCGAGCAATATCCGTTCGATTTGACGGACTATATGAAAGAAGACTCCGAACTCGCCCTCAAGGCATCGGACAAGTATCTCTACGAACTCTTCTTCGTGGACCGCACGAACTATTTCGAGCGCAAGGATGCCGACTTGCTGCTGACTGAGGGCCACACCCGCCTGACCGGGCCGCTGCTCAACATCGTCATGGCCCTGCTTGCCGTGTTCGCCGTGCTGGGCGGGGATTTCAGCCGCAAGGGCTATTCCCGGCGCATCGGCATTGCCTCGGCCGGCGCGATCTCCGCACTGATCCTGCAGCTGATCTTCCAGTCGGCAGCCGCCGACGACCCGTCGCTGATCTTCCTTCTGTGGCTGTTGCCCATCGGGGCGTCGGCCGTGCTGTCCTATATCTATTTCCGGCGCGGCCGGCATATCGGCCGCAGTGAGCGGCGAACGGTCGACCTCTTCCGCGGCCCGAGAGGGGCGAGCGCCTGATGCCCTTCGTCTCCCGCATCCAGCTTTATATCCTGCGCGAATGCCTGATGGGCCTCGTGCTGGTGCTCGGCATCCTCCTGGTCGCCATCCTGATGATCGACGTGGTGGAACAGCTGCGCACGGTCGGCGGCGATGTCAGCCTCAGCCTGCTCGGCGCCCTGCGCCTGTCGCTGATGAAAATGCCTCAGATCGTGGAACAGACCCTGCCCTTCGGCCTGCTGGTTGCCTCGATGATGGCCTTCACGCGGCTCAACAGGCGCTCGGAACTCTCGATCATCCGGGCGAGCGGCCTGTCAGCCTGGCGCTTCCTCGCCCCGGCCATGGTGCTCGGCCTGGTGCTAGGCGTTTTCGCCACCACGATCCTCAACCCGTTCGCCGCGCGCCTGACCGAAAGCTTCGAAATCACCCGCGCCCGCATGCTGGACGAGAACCGGCAGGCCGTGGCCGTTTCCGATACCGGCATCTGGCTGCGCCAGGGCGACGATACCAGCCAGATCGTCATCCATGCCGCGCATGTCGAGGAAGGCGGCGTCGTACTGCGCGATGTGAAGATGATCGAGGAGGAGCGTCTTTATGCCGGCAGCCAGCCGACCAGCGACTTCGCCTTCACCCGCCGCATCGATGCCAGCCGCGCCACGCTGCGCGACGGCTTCTGGCAGCTGGAAAACGTGATCGAGAACCTTCCCAACCAGGCCCCGGACCGCAAGAGCAACCTGACCATCCCGTCCAGCCTCGACGCCAACACGCTGCTCGACCGGTTCGCCTCGCCCAATACGGTCGGCTTCTGGAGCCTGCCGAGATTCATCAAGCAGACGCGCGATGCCGGCCTCGACGTGTCGCGCTACCGGATGCGCTGGCACCAGTTGATGGCGACCCCGGCGCTATTTGTCGCCATGTCGCTGATCGGGGCGGTTGTGTGCCTGCGCCTGCAGCGCATGGGGGGCACTTCGCAGCTGCTCGCCATCGGTGCGCTGGGCGCCATAGGCCTTTATTTCTTCACGCAGTTCTCCTCCAGCCTCGGCGCCACCGGGGCCGCGCCGCCGCTCATCGCGGCGTGGAGCCCGCCCCTGTTCGTGCTGTTCTCGACCCTGGCCTGGGTGGCCTACCGGGAAGACGGCTGACGCGCATCCAGCCTTGACATTGCCTTGCCGACGCGGCCATCACTCGCGCCCTTGAAGAGGTGCCCTGAATGAAACTTGTCGTCGTCGAGTCGCCCGCAAAGGCCAAAACGATCAATAAATATCTCGGCAAGGACTATAAGGTCCTGGCGTCCTACGGGCACATCCGGGACCTTCCGTCCAAGAATGGCTCGGTCGATCCGGAGAATGATTTCGAGATGGTCTGGGAGGCCGATTCGAAGTC
>JAGQRO010000037.1 GCA_020425315.1 Hyphomonas sp.
AGGTCGGCCAGAACGGGCAGACCTCCGGCATCATCCCTTTCATCCGCGTGATGGATTCGCTGACGCTCGCGATTTCGCAGGGCTCGCTGCGCCGCGGCTCGGCCGCCTGCTATCTCGACATCCACCACCCGGAAATCGAGGAATTCCTGGAAATCCGGAAGGCGTCCGGTGACTTCAACCGCAAGTCCCTGAACCTGCACCACGGCATCAACATCACCGATGCCTTCATGGAAGCGGTTCGCAATGACGAGGAATTCGGCCTCATCTCGCCGAAGACCAATGAAGTGCTGCGCAAGGTGAATGCCCGCAAGCTGTGGCAGAAGATCCTCGAGCTGCGCATCCAGACCGGCGAACCCTATCTGCTGTTCACCGACACCGTGAACAACGCCATGCCGGCCCACCAGCGCAAGCTGGGCCTGCAGGTCACCCAGTCGAATCTCTGCTCGGAGATCACCCTGCCGACGGGCGTCGACCATCGCGGCGTCGACCGGACGGCCGTCTGCTGCCTGTCTTCGGTGAATGCCGAGAAATATCTCGAATGGTCGAAGGACGAACTGTTCCTGGAGGACGTGTTCCGCTTCCTCGACAACGTTCTGGACGATTTCATCGAGCGTGCGCCGTCGGAAATGGAACGTGCCGTCTACTCCGCCAAGCGAGAGCGTTCGGTTGGTCTCGGCGTGATGGGCTTCCACTCCTTCCTGCAGACCATGAACGTCTCCATGGAAAGCGCCATGGCGAAGGTCTGGAACGAGAAGATCTTCAAACATGTCCGCAAGGGCGCCGATGCGGCCTCCGTGAAGCTGGCGAAAGAGCGTGGCCCGTGTGAGGATGCGCGCGACGCCGGCATGATGGCCCGCTTCAGCCACAAGATGGCCGTTGCGCCGACTGCGTCGATCTCGATCATCTGCGGCGGCACGTCCGCCGGCATCGAGCCGATCCCGGCAAACGTCTACACCCACAAGACCCTGTCGGGCTCCTTCACGGTGAAGAACCAGCAGCTTGAGGAAATGCTCGAGCGCAAGGGCGCCAACACACCGGAAGTCTGGACCTCGATCCTCGAGCATGAAGGTTCGGTCCAGCATCTCGATGTGCTCGACGAGCATGAAAAGGCCGTGTTCAAGACCGCCTTCGAGCTCGACCAGCGCTGGATCATCGAGCTCGCGGCCGACCGCACGCCCTATATCTGCCAGTCGCAGTCGCTGAACGTCTTCCTGCCGGGCGACATCTCCAAATGGGACCTGCACATGCTGCACTGGACCGCCTGGGAGAAGGGCCTGAAGTCGCTCTATTACTGCCGCTCCAAATCGGTGCAGCGGGCCGCGTTCGCGGGCTCCGAAAAGGCCGAAGCCGGCCAGATGGAAACGCCCAACACCGACTATGACGAGTGCCTCGCCTGCCAGTAGGCGCTTCGGCCAAAAGTGGAATTCCTGTCATGTGCGGCGGGGGCCGGGCTTCGGTCCCCGCCGTTTGGCCCTTTGTGAGGCGGGTCCGGCCGTGTCTGAAAATCGGGCATCGGGCCGGTCGCGGGCCACTAATCTGCCAATTTTTTCAACATGTTAACGCTTCGAATCACGCCTGCGGCCCGCTTCTTGCGTGAAAAAGTTTCACAATTTCCGGGGACTGCAGCGGCTTCTGCAGGTAGAGCTTAGCGTACCCAGAATTAATAAATTTGTGGCAGAATGGCGTTTGGGTGACCCGACCCTTCATGCTACATTAAATGAACCATGGCCTACTCCCTGTTAACGCTTGTTCCCGGGGTGACGCCATGAGAGGTGTGGGTCAGATGGTAGTAGTGATTGCAACTGCAGTGCTGTCTATGGCGTGTCAGGGATGTGTCGCCACACCCCATGACGTGGCCGTGTCCGGCCCGGCCGTTCCCCCGACAGTTGGCATGATGATGGCCACCGGCGCTGAGCGGGCGAATGCGTCCGAGCGCAGCGCTGTGTCCGTCCATGTGGTCGATGGCCTGCCCAACCGTTTCACCGGCACCCCCATCGGGCTCGGCAGCGAGATTGCCGCCCGCGCCTTCACCGGCACGCCGGACGATTTCTCCGCTGGCGCCATGCTGGCCACGCCGCCGGGTCTTCCGGAACTCACCTGGTCCGGCACCGGCGCGCTGACCGCCATCGCCGCTGAGCGCGCGGGCGCCGCCATGCTGCGCCCCGGCACACGGGAAATCGAAAAGAACATTGCTGCCGAGATTGCCTTCTCGGCGCCCCGCGAAAAGACCGGCCTCGACTTTGAAGTCGGCGTCGCCCCCCGCATCGCCGTGCGCGATGACGGCGAAGTGCTGACCCAGCGCTTCGGTGGTGAAGTCCGGATCGGTCGCAATTTCGATCTCAAGGATTCCGATGGCCAGGTCGATGGCTGGTACATCTTTGCCGGCGCCGATGGCGAAGCGCTGGTCTGGGATGCCGACCGCGATGGCTTCTCGCCTCAACTGGGCGATATGGCCCTGACCGATCAGGTCACCGTGGGCGACATGCAGGCCGGTATCTCCATCCAGCGCGGCGGCGGCCAGCTGTCGCTGTCCTATATCCGCCGCGAAGTGAAATTCCAGGACCGCAACGGCTCCATCAAGGAGAATGAAGATTTCGCAGGCGTAAGTTTCACGATGCGCCGATAGGTGCTATTCGCCGGGCCCATGAAGGCCCGACTCAGCATCCCCGGGGCCGCGCTTGTCGCGGCCTTTTTGTTTGCGCCGCCCGCTTCTGGCGAGGACGGCGCGCCAGACGTTCCGGAAAAGGTGCGCAAGCCCGCCGTCGTCTCGATCACGACCGAGAACGACTTCTTCGGCGGCGGCACGGATCGCAACTATTCCAATGGCCTGCGCATCGAGCGGGTCTCGGCCGCTGACGATGTGCACCCGCTGCTCAACTGGGTGGCCGACCGGCTGCCCTGGATCGATGTCGACCGCACCGATTTGCGCCAGGGCTTCGGCATCTCGCACGCCATCTTCACCCCGGAAGACATCCATACCGCCACGCCGGACCCGCTGGACCGGCCCTATGCCGCCTGGCTTGCGCTCTCGTCCACGATCGTCGCCACGGATGAAGACACGCAGGACACGCTGCAGGTCAATCTCGGCATTGTCGGACCGTCGGCCGCCGGAGAGTTCGTCCAGAACAACTGGCACAAGATCATCGGCATCGAGGGCGCCGATGGCTGGGACCGCCAGCTGAAGGACGAGCCGGGTCTCGAAATCATCGCCCAGCGCCTTCAGATGTTCGATGGGCCGGACCTGCCGCTGGGCCTGGAAACCGATATCGGCGCACATCTTGGCGTGGCGCTCGGCAATGTGCGCACCTATGCGAACATGGGCGTCACCGCGCGCATCGGCTGGGATCTCAATTCCAGTTTCGCCCCGCCGCGCATCCGTCCGGCGCTGTCCGGGGCAGGGGAGTTCATTCCGGGTACGGAGGAAGACCCCTGGGGCGGCTATGCCTTTATCGGCATCGATGGCCGGGCCGTGGCCCGCGACATGTTCCTGGACGGAAATCTCTGGCGGGACTCCCCGCGCGTCACAGACCGGCGCGACTTCACCGGAGACCTGCAGGCCGGCCTCGCCGTCCACTATCGCGACGTGCAGCTGGCCTTCACCTTCGTGCACCGCACCGAACAATTCGCCTACCAGGACGGCCCCCAGCGCTTCGGCGCCCTGTCGATCAGCCTGGCGCTCTGAGGCGCGCCGCCAGCAGGAAGTCGCGAGCCGCATCATCGGGGGCCAGCGCTGCAGCCCGTTCGAAGGCTTCGCTGGCTTCCTCATGGCGCTGCAGTGCCTGCAGCACATGTGCCCGCGTTGCCCAGTAGGGGCCATGGCCCGCCACGCGGCTCGCATCGAGATGACCCAGCAGGCCGAGGGCCTCTTCCGGCGCCCCGGCATGCAGCGCGGCGGCCGCCTCGCCGATCTGCGCGCCAAGCGAGGGCGCGGCCAGCATCAGCCCGCGATAGAGGCGCCGCACCATGGCCCAGTCCGTCTGGCCGGTCTTGCGGCGGTCGGCATGGGCGGCCTGAATGGCGGCCTCGAACTGGAACCGGCCGGGCACGCGCCGGGCCGCCGCAGACCGGAGCAGGGCAGACGCCTCGCCAATCTTCCGCGTGTCCCACAATCCTGTATCCTGCCGGTCCAGCGGCACGAACCGGCCCGCGTCGTCGCGGCGGGCAGGGCGCCGGCTTTCGCAATAGAGGATGAGCGACAGCAGTCCCTTCGCTTCGGCATCTTCCGGGGCGAGGCGCACCAGGCACCGCGCCAGCCATTCCGCCTCCGACGCCAGTCCCGTGGCGGCCTCGGCGCCATTCGCGGCATCGTCCCATCCGCTGGAATAGGCGGCATAGATCGCGCGTTGCACGCCAGCCATCCGTTCCCGGAGGATATGGGCCGGCGGCAGGGCGAAGGGCACTTTCGCTTCCGCCAGCCGGCGCTTGGCCCGCACCAGCCGCTGGCCCACCCTTGCCGGCGGTTCCAGCGTCGCCGCCGCAATCTCTTCCGCCGTGAAGCCCAGAACGGCCTGCAGCATCAGCGGTGTGTGCACGCTCTCCGGCAAAGCGGGGTGGGCGCACAAGAAGAGGAGTTCGAGGCGCCGGTCGCCCTTCGTCTCCGCGCTGTCTGGTGCATCCGAAATGGCCGGCACACTCGCAGCGGCATGGCGTGCCTCCGTCTGGCGGCGCCGCGCCGCGTCCACGGTCCGCCGCTTCGCGGCCGCCATCAGCCAGGCTTCGGGCGAGGCTGGAATGCCGCGCCGGGGCCAGGCCTCCAGCGCCCGGGCAAAGGCATCGGCCAGCGCGTCTTCGGCCACCGCAAGGTCTCCGCACTGGGCCGTCAGCTGCGCGACCAGCTTTCCATAGGCCGTGCGGGCCGCCCACTCGGCGGCCGCGCCGGCCTCCATGCCGGAAGCGTCAGTCGCCATAGTCCGGGATCGGGCGCACCTCGATCCGGCCGCCATGGCGGTGTGAGGGGCATTTGCGGGCCCAGGCCAGGGCCTCGTCCATTGAACCTGCATGGATGATGTAGAGGCCGCCGAGCTGCTCCTTCGTATCGGCATAGGGGCCGTCCTGGATGGCGCCGCCGGGCATCAGCGTCCGCGCCAGGGTCGAAGCGTCCAGCGGCACGCCGCTGACATGGGCGCCGGCCGCTTCCAGCTCGGCTGTGTAGGCCATGTATTCTCCCACCACGGCCATCTGTTCGGCCTCGGTCTGGTCGTGGAACGTCTCGATGTCATACAGGAACAGGGCAAATTGCATGTCAGGTCTCCCTTCAGCGGAAATCTGGCACAGGACCATCCTGCGCCATACCCCCAAGACGGCCGGGCAGGCGCCATTTCGACAGGGCCCCGCAAAAAAGCTGGCGAGGCGCTGACGGCACGTCACCCTTGCCCCAGCCCCCGGCGGGGCGCACACTGGCACCTGAGAGGGCCTGCCAACCGGCCCCGGGGAGGAAGAATGAACTACGCCGCCGCCGCGCTCGCCGGGCTGATCGCCCTTGCTGCCTGCTCCAAAGCCGCTGCACCCGCGCCATCGGCCGAAGCCCCGCCTGCGGGCACGGCCACCGAAGCGACCAGGACGGCCAATGCGGCCCTTGCCGCGCGCCTGCCGCTTGGCGAACGGTCAGACTTCGACGATGCCAGCCGCGGCCTTCTCGCCCAGATCACCGAAGACATCGTGGATGCCGAAGGCGGTATTGTCTGGGCTGTCAACGCGCACGATTTCATCACCGGCGAGGCGCCGGACACGGTGAACCCCTCCCTCTGGCGCCAGGAATCCCTGAACGCCATCCATGGCCTGTTCGAGGTGCAGGATGGGCTCTACCAGGTGCGCGGCTATGACCTTGCCACCATGTCCGTCATCCGCGGCGATACCGGCTGGATCATCGTAGATCCGCTGCTCAGCAAGGAGACCGGCGCGGCGGCGCTGAAGCTGGTCAATGACACGCTGGGCGAGCGTCCGGTGACCGGCATCATCTATACCCATTCCCATGGCGACCATTTCGGCGGCGTGCGCGGCGTCATCGACGAGGCCGATGCGGCCGCCCGCCGCGTGCCGATCCTCGCGCCGATCGGCTTTACCGAGGCCGCCGTGTCGGAGAACCTGCTGGCCGGCAATTACATGTCGCGCCGGGCGGTCCTGATGTTCGGCAACACGCTGCCGGATTCGGCGACGGAGCAGGTCGGCGTCGGCCTTGGCGGGCGCCTGTCGCGCGGCACGATCGGCATCATTCCGCCGACGGAGGAAGTGCCCGGCCGTGGCACCCGGCGCACAGTTGACGGCATCGACTTCGAATTCATCGACGCCGCCAATACCGAGGCGCCGGCCGAGTTCATGTTCTACCTGCCGCAGTTCCGCGCCCTCTGCACAGCGGAGGTCGCCACTGCCACCTTCCATAACGGCCTCACCCTGCGCGGGGCGAAAGTGCGCGACTTCCTCGAATGGAGCCGCGTGATCGACTATGCGCTGGTCAACTATGCCGCCCGATCGGATGTCGTCTTCGCCTCCCATCACTGGCCGACATTCGGCCAGGACCGGGTAGAGGATTTCCTGCGTGGCCAGCGCGACATCTATCGCTACACGCATGACCAGACGGTGCGCCGCGCCAATAGCGGGCAGACGCAGTTCGAGATTGCCGAGGCCATCGAGGAGCCGGCAATCCAGTCCACGAACTTCGACACGCGCGGCTATTACGGCACGCTCAATCACAATTCGAAGGCCGTCTACCAGCACTATTTCGGCTGGTGGGACGGCGTGCCCGCCACCTTCAATGCCTGGCCGATGGAAGAACATGCCAAGCGCATGGTCGCCCTCGCCGGCGGGGAAGATGCCGCGCTCGCGGCCGGGCAGAAGGCTTTCGGGGACGGGGACTATCGCTGGGCGGCTGAAGTGCTGAACGCCATCGTCTTCACCAATCCGCAGAACCAGGCCGCCCGCGACTGGCTGGCGTCCTCCTATGAGCAGATGGGCTTCCAGGCCGAATCCGGGGCCTGGCGCGACTACTACCTGACCGGGGCGGCGGAACTCCGCCGTGGCCTGCCGGACGAAGGCACCATCCGCGCTGCCGGCAGTGCGGACTTCATTCGCGGTGTGCCGACGGTCGACCTCTTCAACGCCCTCGCCGTGCGGTACGATCCGTCGAAAATGACGCGCGACCCGTTCGCCCTCAATTTCGTCTTCACCGATACCGGCGAGACGCTGGCCCTTGATGTCGGCCGGTCGACGACTTTCCCGCGCCCGGGGCAGGCCGCCGCCAATCCGGCCGCAACGCTGACCATGACGCGCGCGGCCTTCAACGACCTGATCCTCCGGACGCGGACCTTCCAGGAAATCGCCGGGGCAGGAGAGGCGCGCCTCGATGGCGATGCGACGGCGTTGCTGGCCTGGTTCGGCGCGCTGGAGACGGCGCCGTTCTGGTTCAACATCGTGGAGCCCTGAGCCGGCAGGCCTGAGTCTGCTGGTCTGGGTCTGCTGGTCTGAGTCTGTCGCATTGCGGCGCCGGGCGAACGGGCCCATATCTGCAGCCCATGCCGCGCCGCAATTGCCTGAGCGCGCAGGAAAGGCCGCCTGTCCATGCTGCACGAGATGTTCACGCCGGAATTCGTTCAGGCCTTCTTTGCCGTGGTTGCGATCGACCTCGTGCTGGCCGGCGACAATGCGGTGGTCATCGGCCTTGCGGCGGCGGGCCTTGAGAAGGAACAGCGCGGCAAGGCCATCCTGATCGGCATCATCGCGGCCACCGTGCTGCGCATCCTGTTCGCGCTGGTCGCGGCGGAGCTGCTGCTGATCACCGGGCTTCTGTTTGCCGGTGGCGTGCTGCTGCTCTGGGTCTCGTGGAAGATGTGGCGCGAGCTGCGCGAGAACGCCCAGCATCATGCCGAGGAGGCGCTGGCGGGCGAGGACCTCAATGCCGACGGCACGATTGCCGGCCAGAAACCCGGCCGCAAGACGCTGCGCTCGGCCGTCGTCCAGATCATCCTCGCCGACGTTTCCATGTCGCTCGACAATGTGCTGGGCGTCGCCGGGGCGGCGCGGGAGCATCCGGTCGTTCTGGTGTTCGGCCTGACGCTGTCGATCCTGCTGATGGGCGTTGCGTCCAGCTTCATCGCCCGGGTTCTGACGCGCTATCGCTGGATCGCCTTTGTCGGCCTGGCAGTGATCCTCTACGTCGCCCTGCGCATGATCTGGGAAGGCGGCCACGAGCTTTGCACCGAAGGCCTGCCCATGCTGGGCATCGCTGCCCCCGCCGCCTGCGCGGCGCACTAGGACGCCGCTTCCACCCCCGCGGGAATTGACACATCCCCATCGCCCGGGACAATTGTTCCGGGTGAGAAACGAGGGGTGCCGGAATGGCATACGGTGAGGGCGAAACCGCTGAAGGCGGACTGGATGTCGAGGCCACCGGACAAGGTGAGGCCGGCGCACGCATCGGCATCTGGTCGCGTGTGGTGGCGTGGCGGCAGACCGGCTTTCTGACGGCTTTCGCGCTCGCGGCGATGGCGCTGACGGCGGTCGTCTTCTGGCACACATTCTCCGACCAGCCCGTGCTGGAAACGCAGGCGGCGAAGCTCTGGTTCGTCAGCGCGGCGATCCTGTCCCTGGTGCCGCTGGCGCTTCTGCTCCGTGACTCGCCGGACAATTTTGCCCACGGGCCTTCGCTCCGCCTGCCTCTGCTCAGCCTCGCCCTCCTAGTGGCGCTGACCGCCAGCCTAGCCACGGCCGGCGAGATGGCGCTTGGCCTAGCCTATACGGCGCCCGTCCTTGCCTGCATCTTCGCCATGCTCGCGCTGGTCTTTGTGCCGCTGGTCTGGAACGCAGCCAACCTTGCCCGCTATCAGGCCGAGGAGCGCCGGAAGACCGATGCCGCGGTCGCCGACCTCGACAGTATGCCGGATTCCCGGGACGCCGAAGCCATGGGCGCTCTGGTCGCCACGCTGGTTGTCGGCGGCATCATCGTATTCGCCATCTGTGCCGGCATCTGGAACGAGAGCGTATCGTTCGACAATCTGATCGGCATCGGCGTCGGGTTCCTTGTGGTCGGGGCGTTCGCCGTCGTGGTCTTCATGGACCCGCTGGCAGACCTGTTGCCCGTAAAGTGGCTGAGCCGCGTCTTTGGGTGGGCCGCCCGGGCGGCCCGGCCGCTGGCGGCGTTTTACGAGGCCGTCGATACATTCCTTGTGCGGATCGTGGCCGTCATGGCGGGCATGGAACACCGCTCGGTAGGATCGCGCTATGTGATCCTCGGCACCATGCTGGTCTGCTTCTGCGTGCTGGGCTGGTATCTGCCGCCCGGTTGGGGGCTCATTCCCTGCGCCGTGGGGATCGTGACGGCGGTTTCGGTTTCGCGGCTCTGGAGCTGGGTGGAAGATGACCGGGCATTGGCCGCGCTGACCGATTTCAAACCCTCGACGCCCTACCGCACATCGATGCGGGAGGATTATCGCGACGAGACGCTGCTCGGCTTCCTCTTCGTCTTCTTCCTGATCCCCGTGATGATGAGCGACGCGCACTGGAGCGGCCTGTTTGGCGATCCGCGCATCGACAAGCTCAAGATGTTCATCCTGCCAAACGGGGAGGAGACCGGCTTCCTTGACTGGTTCGGCTATTTCGGTGTGACCCTGATCAAGGCGGTGCCGATTGTCGACTGGGCCGAGAT
>JAGQRO010000038.1:0-1317 GCA_020425315.1 Hyphomonas sp.
CACCCGATCGGCGCCTCCGGTGCCCGCGTGATCGTCACGCTGCTGGCGGCGATGGAAGACCGCGGCGCCAAGAAGGGCGTCGCCTCGCTCTGCATCGGCGGCGGCGAAGGCATAGCCATGTGCCTCGAGCGGGCCTGAGCCCCCTCGCCAGCCGGTACAGGCTGACCTGACACTGCGCGGGTCCGGCATGTCCGGACCCGTTTGCATTTGGAGCAGAGATGATCGTCAAACCCGGCGACTTCGCCGACCCGCAGATCCTGGACCTGTTGCGCCTGCACCTGCAGGGCATGGCGGACACGTCCCCGCCGGGGCACAGTTTCGCCCTCGACCTGTCAGGCCTGAAGGACCCGGCCGTCACCTTCCTGAGTGTCTGGGACGGCGACACATTGCTGGCTATCGGCGCGATCAAGGAACTCGCGCCGGATCATGGCGAACTGAAATCCATGCGCACACGGACGGATCGCCTGCGCAGCGGCGCCGGAACCCTCATGCTGACCGCCCTGCTCTCCCTGGCGAAAGACAGGAACTACCGGCGTGTCAGCCTGGAAACAGGATCGGGCGGCCCGTTCGAGCCGGCGCTGGCGCTGTACCGCAAGCACGGGTTCCGGGAGGGCGAAGCCTTTGCCGACTATGTCGGCAGCGACTTCAACCAGTTCCTGCACCTCGACCTTGGCTGAGGCCTATTTCACGCTTTCGACGAGATCCAGCGGCAGGGCCGTCGTCCGCTTGGCCACCCGGATCACGATGCGCGACTGCACATCCGACACGAGCGCGGAGCCGAGCAGCTTGTCACGCAGGAAATTGTCATAGGCGTGCATGTCCGTGGTCACGACATGGACCATGTAGTCGACCTGGCCGGTTACCGTCATGCACTCGGTCACTTCCGTCCAGCCCTGCACCATGTCCTCGAAGGCCTGAAGGTTCTCCCGGTTCGGCAGCGCAAGCTTGACGCTGGCGATCACCTCGAAGTTCAGCCCGAGGGAAAAATTGTCGAGGATCGTCACCCGCCCCTTGATGAACCCCGCCTCTTCCATACGCTTGATACGGCGCCAGCATGGGGAGGAAGAAAGCCCCACACGGTCTGCGATTTCGGCAACGGACAATCCGGCGTCGCGTTGGATAATGTCGAGAATTCTTGCATCGACTGAATCTATTTCTTGGGCCAATTTTCTAACAACTCCCCGCTTCGAAGGCATATTATGCCCCGAATTAACAAAATTTGCGCAAGAAAGGCAAGCAATTTCGGCGGATTTGTCGAATAATGTGCCGATTCCCCGGACAGGACAGGTATACCATGCAGCACCGCGAAGTTACGCT
>JAGQRO010000038.1:1377-11153 GCA_020425315.1 Hyphomonas sp.
TGCCGCTTGATCGCAAGCGTCTCGACCGCAACGCGGGGCGCAATACGGCCGGCTTCATCTCCGGCTATCGCGGCTCTCCGCTCGGCGGATACGACCAGCAGCTGCGCGCGGCGCAGAAATGGCTCGACGCGCATGACGTCAAGTTCTGGGAAGGCCTGAACGAGGACCTCGGCGCTACCGCCGTCTGGGGCAGCCAGCAGTTGGGCCTGTTCCCGGGCGCAAAATTCGATGGCCTGTTCGGTATCTGGTACGGCAAGGCACCGGGCGTCGACCGGACGGGCGACGTGTTCAAGCATGCGAATGCCGCCGGCACGTCGGCTTTGGGCGGTGTGCTCGCCATCGTCGGTGACGATCACAATTGCAAATCCTCCACCCTGCCCTCGCAATCGGAATTCGCGATGGCCGATGCGGAAATCCCGGTGCTCAACCCGGCCTCCATCCAGGACGTTCTGGACTATGGCATCCATGGCTGGGAGATGAGCCGCTACTCCGGTGCCTGGGCCGGCATGGTGGCGCTCGCCGACACGATGGATTCCGGCGCCGTGGTGAATGTCGATTTCTCCCGCTTCGACCTGGTGCGGCCGGACTTTGCCCTGCCGGAAGACGGCGTGCACATGCGCCGGGGCGATGCGCCGCTGATGAAGGAACAGCGCCTGCGGCAGGTGAAGCTGCCGGCCGCACAGGCCTATGTGCGCGCCAACCGGCTGGACCGCGTGATCCTGCCCTCGCCGAAGCCGCAGGTCGGCGTGATCGTCACCGGCCAGGCCGCCCGCGACGTGTTCGAAGCGCTCGACGCGCTGGGCATCGACGCACAGACGGCCGGCCAGCTTGGCCTGACCATCTACAAGGTCGCCATGCCCTGGCCGCTCGAGCCGGAAGGCGTGCGCGAATTCTGTTCAGGCCTTGAGCGCGTCATCGTCATCGAGCACAAGCGCCCCCTGATCGAAGACCAGCTGCGCGCCGCGCTCTACACCCTGCCCGACGGCAAGCGCCCGCTGATCGAAGGCAAGTTCGATCGCGACGGCCGCCGCCTCCTGTCCGACATCGCCTCCATCACCATTCCGGAAATGGCCGGGGCCCTGATGCATGTGGTGCCGGAGGGCTGGGACACGGCCCGTGCCGACGCCTATTTCGACCGTGTCGGCCGCGCCGGCGAAGCGGCCCGCTCCAACGCCTCCCCCACTGTCCGCACACCGCATTTCTGCTCCGGCTGTCCGCACAATACCTCGACCGTGGTGCCGGAAGGCTCCCGCGCGCTGGCCGGTATCGGCTGCCATTATATGGCGAACTTCATGCCGGACCGGCACACAGACATGACCAGCCAGATGGGCGGCGAAGGCATTCCGTGGATCGGCCAGCACTGGGCCACCGACGAACCGCACGTCTTCGTCAATCTCGGCGACGGCACCTATTCCCATTCCGGCAGCCTTGCCATCCGCGCCGCGGTCACTTCCGGCGCCAACATGACCTACAAGATCCTCTACAACGACGCTGTCGCCATGACCGGCGGCCAGCATGTGGAATCCGGCCAGACGCCGGCGCAGATTGCCCAGCAGGTGAAGGCTGAAGGCGTCCGCACGATCGTCATCGTCACCGAGGACACGACCCGGTACGCCAATGTGAAGGGCCTGCCCACGGGCGTGAAGATCTATGACCGGGCCGACCTTGATGATGTGCAGAAAGAACTGCGCGGAACCGACGGTGTGTCGGTCATCATCTATGACCAGATCTGTGCCACCGAAAAACGCCGCCGTTCGAAGCGCGGCCTGCGCGCCGCCGACCGCACCCGTGTCATCATCAACACCGAAGTCTGCGAAGGCTGTGGCGACTGCTCGCTGAAGTCGAACTGCCTGTCCGTCGAACCTGTGGAAACCGAGCTTGGCCGCAAGCGTCGGATCAATCAGTCTACGTGCAATACGGACCTTTCCTGCCTCAACGGCTTCTGTCCGAGCTTCGTGACCATCACCGATGGCGAAGCTGCCTGGGAAGACCAGCCGCGCCCGAGCTTCAGCGCCGATGGCCTGCCGCTGCCCGAAACGCCGAGCCTGACGCAGGCCTACAATGTCCTGTTCACGGGCGTCGGCGGCACGGGCGTGACAACCGTGGCCGCCGTGCTGGCCATGGCCGCGCATGTGGATGGCCATGCGGCCTCCAGCCTCGACATGACGGGCCTTGCGCAGAAGGGCGGCCCGGTGCTCAGCCATATCCGCTTCGCGCGGGAGCCGGAACTGATCTCCACCGGCCGCGTACCGCCGGCCAGCGCCGATGTCGTCATCGCCTGCGACCTGGTCGTGGCCGCTGGCGGCGACGCGCTGAACCTGATGGATGTCGGACGCACGGCCGCCTATGCGAACACGGACGTCACGCCGACCAGCGAATTCATCCGCAACCGGTCCAAACGGTTCGAGGCCGATCTCCTGTCTGCCCGCGTGAAGCGCCAGGCCTCCGAATTCGAATCCGTCGATGCCGAGGCGCTCGCCGTCGGCTACCTGCACGATGCGATCTACACGAACATGATCATGGCCGGCTATGCGTGGCAGAAGGGCAAGCTGCCGGTGTCGCTGCGCGCGCTTTACCGCGCCATCCGCCTCAACGGCACGAAGGTGGAAGACAATATGGCCGCCTTCAATATCGGCCGGATTGCCGCGGCTGATCCCGCGCGTCTCAACGCCATGTCGGACCCGCGCGGCGATGTGAAGCCGAAGACGCTGGACGAACTCGTCGAGGATCGCGCCGGCCGTCTCACCGGCTACCAGAATGCAGACTATGCCGCCCAGTATCGCGACATCGTCGCAAAGGTGCGGGCGGCTGAAGACGCCGCCGGTCTTGGCGACAAGCTGTCCCACGCGGCGGCGACCTATGCCTACAAGGTCATGGCCTATAAGGACGAGTACGAAGTCGCCCGTCTCTACACGGACGGCACATTCGCAAAGCAACTCGCCAGCCAGTTCAAGGGCGGCAAGCTGCGCTTCTGGCTCGCCCCGCCGATCATGTCGAAGAAGGACAGCCACGGCCATCTGACGAAGAAGCATTTCGGCCCGTGGATGATGACCGGCTTCAAACTCCTCGCCCGCCTCAAGGGCTTGCGCGGCACGCGGTTCGACATCTTCGGCTACACAGAAGAACGCCAGCATGAACGCGCCCTGCGCGACACCTATGTCGCCGGGCTGGAGCGAATTGCTTCGGAGCTGACCGCGAAGAACCACGAACTGGCCGTCGCCATCGCTTCAGTGCCGGACGACATCCGTGGCTATGGCCACGTGAAGGAAGCCGCCATGGCGGAGGCGAAAGCGAAAGAGGCCGCCCTCTGGGCCGGCTGGCCGGAGGGCAAGATGCCGGCCGGCAAGACGACGCTGATCGCGGCGGAATAAAGCCTAGCCGGCGGGCGAAACCTCGACGTCGACGATCTTGCCCTTCTTGCCGAGCTTCTTCAGCTCGCGCTCGAGGTTTTTCTTCTTGATCGTCTTCGTCTTGTGTTTGCCGTTCTTGTAGGTGACGTCGAGCCTCACTTTCTCGTCGGGCCCGTCGAGCGCATCGCCGGTGACACGCACGGCCGTGCCGCCGACATAGATGACGCTCTTGCCCGCCACGCCCACCGCATCGACGGCGAGGCCCACCGGCACGGTCACGATCTTCGTGGCGAGGCAGGCCGGGCTGGCGCTCAGCAGGCCGGCAATCAGGATGGCACGGATAGCACTCATGACAGGTCTCCCCTTCTCGAAGCCGAGACTAGACCAGCGGGATGTTTACGGCACCTTACGAGGCCGCAATCCTCAGGTTCGCGCCAGCGACTCGTCGATCAGGCGGGCGGTGTTGTCCTTGCCATAGAGCGCGGCGAAGCTGCCGAAGCGCGGGCCTTGTTCCTGGCCGAGCAGCACTTCGTATAGTGCCTTGAACCACTCCCGCAGGTTCTCGAAGCCGTGCTCCTTGCCGACGCTGAAGGTCAGCGTCTGGAGATTTTCCGAGGTCGGATCGTCGGGAAATGCCGCAAGCTGGGCCGACAGGTCCTGCATTGCCGAGCGTTCCTGGTCGGTCGGCGCGCGATAGGTCTTCGCCGGCAGGATGAAGTCCGTGTAGTAGCGCATCGCATAGCCTGCGAGCTCGTCCAGCAGCGGGTGCGTCGCGGGCGAGGCCTCCGGTGCATACTGCGTGATGAAGCCCCAGAGCTGGCTCTTGTCTTCCGGGTTGGCCACGGCGACGAGGTTTAAGAGCAGCGCGAAGCTGACCGGCATGTCCACGACCGGCGGGTTGCCGGTGTGGATGTGCCAGACCGGGTTTTCGATCTGCCGCTCGGGCGCCTCGCTCGGATACTTCTCCAGGAAGGTCAGGTATTCGTCGACCGTCTTCGGGATGACGTCGAAATAGAGCTTCTTCGCCACGCGCGGTTTCTGGAACTGGAACAGGCTGAGGCTCTCGTCCGGCGCATAGGTCAGCCAGTCCTCGACCGAGATGCCGTTGCCCTTGGTCTTGGAGATCTTCTCGCCTTTTTCGTCCAGGAACATCTCGTAGACGTATTGTTCCGGCGGGCGCTTGCCGAGGATTTTCGTGATCTTCGAATAGATCGGCGCGTTCGCCTGGTGGTCCTTGCCGAACATTTCGAAATCGACGCCCAGGGCGGCCCAGCGCATGCCGAAATCCGGCTTCCACTGCATCTTCACATGCCCGCCGGTGACGGGCAGCGTGAATTCTTTGCCGCTCTCGTCGTCGAAGGTGATCGTGCCTTTGGCTCCGTCCACGGACTTCATCGGCACATAGAGGACGTGGCCCGTCTCCGGATGGATCGGCAGGAAGGGGCTGTAGGTCGCCCGGCGTTCCTCGCCCAGCGTCGGCAGCATCACATCCATGATGTCCTGGTATTTCCGCGCCGCTTCCAGCAGCATCTCATCGAACCGGCCGGACTTGTAGCACTCGGTCGCCGAGAGGAATTCGTACTGGAAGCCGAACTGGTCGAGGAAGGCGCGCAGGCGCGCATTCATGTGCTTGCCATAACTCTCATGCGTGCCGAACGGGTCCGGCACCGCGGTCAGCGGCATCTGGAGATAAGGTTCCAGTTTCTCCGGGTTCGGCACGGTCGGCGGAACCTTGCGCATGCCGTCCATATCGTCAGAGACACAGATCAGTTTCGTCGGCACCTCGCCACGCGTCAGCACTTCGAAGGCATGGCGCACCATCGTGGTGCGCACGACCTCGCCGAACGTGCCGATATGCGGCAGGCCGGAGGGGCCATAGCCCGTCTCGAAGATGACCGGGTCGCCGTCCTTTCGCTGGCCGGCCTTCTTCTGCTGCTCGACGCGCTGTTTCAGCGCGCGCGCCAGCTCGAAGGGCCATGCCTTTGCGCTTTCGGCGAGAACGGAGAAGTCGGTCATCTGAAGTGTCGTCTTTATTGGTGGTTTCCGGTTGGCCGGACCTAGAGGCCCCGCCCTGCACCGTCAAGCGAGGGGCGCAATTCTATGTAAGAAAAATTTGACATGTCAAAAATCTTTTACTACATGGGGTGTGTAAGAAATTTTTGACATGAAAGGAGCCTTACATGCCGTTCCGCGAGAAGACAGCCTGGGTCATGACCCTCATCCTGACAGGTGCGGGGATCTATTACTTCCAGAAGGTGGCGAGCCTTTCCGGCGCGCTGGGGGAGACCGCCCCGCCGGTCATGGCCTTCCTGATCGGCTATGTCGTTCTGGTCGTGCTCACCTCGATCGTCGGGAACATCGCGCTGGCGATGATGTCTCCCGGGGAAGCCGAAGCCCCGGCCGATGAACGGGAGAAGATGATCCTCGACAAGGCGGGCCACTGGTCCGGCTATGTCATGGCAGTTGGCGTGATCTCGGCCTTGCTGAACTATGCGGTCTTTCAGGACGGTCACATGTTGTTCCATGCCGCGTTCGGCAGCCTGATGGCCAGCCAGATCGCCGAATATCTGATCCAGATCGTGCTCTACCGCCGGGGCGTGTAAACCATGGCCAAGCGCCCCCCGATTGAGAATTGCATCCGCGAGCTTCGTGAGAAGCATGGCCAAATGAGCCAGGCGGCCCTGGGCGAGGCGATCGGCGTGACCCGCCAGACCGTCATCGCCATGGAACAGGGCCGCTACTCCCCTTCCCTCGAAAGCGCCTTCCGCATCTCCCGCGTGTTTGGCGTTGGCGTGGAAGACGTGTTCAGCTGGACCGAACCTGACCACCCAGATAGCTGAGCACGGCGTGGCGGATCCGGGCCTTCAAATGGTCCGGATCCGTTTCGCCATAGTCTCCGGCCAGATCGCACATGCCGTGCACCATGCCGAACAGGTCCTTCGCCACGGCATCGAGATCAAACGGCAGGTCCACCTTGTTGGCCACGAGCAGGTCCCGGATCAGCGCCAGCACGGATTCGTGCTTCGCCTGCAGCCCAGGGTCGGCCGCCAGCCTGTGCTCTTCCACATCGATCAGGCGTGCCAGGGCCGGCCGGTCCAGCTGGTGGGCCACAACGACATCGATCAGCGCATTCAGCTGCACGCGGAACTCCTTCCCACGCGTCGCTTCGGCCGCCTCGTGGAATTCATCGTGCAGCCGCATGGCATCTGCCATGACGAGCGCCGCCGTGACCGCATCCTTGTTCGGGAAGTACTGATAGAGCGAGCCGATCGACACGCCCGCCCGCTTCGCAATGGCGTTGGTGGTGTAGCCCTCGAATCCCTCGCTTTCGAGAATGCGAGCCGCCGCTTCGAGGATCGCGTCCACCGTGGCGGTCGAGCGGGCCTGGACTGGTGATTTTCTGGGCTGGGGGATCGTGATCTGGGTCATGGGCAAATGCGAGTTTCAATATGAGCTATTGCTCATATTTTGGAATGTAGGTGCGTTACAGAGCAAAGGAAAGCCCCATGCCGTTCGACTGCAGACAAGCCGGCCACACGAACCGCGGACTGAACGATGCCGACGTCGCGCACACGCTGGACCGGCTGCACCGGGACGCCGGCCGGCGCGACGCCCGCGTCTTCGCCAAGGCATTACCCTCTGTTATTGCAGGGAAATTTATCGGAAGGTCGACGTTTCAGGCGGCTGAGCCATACCTGAACGAAGCGTACATTCCGGTATCGCGGGAGTTCGGGCGCTTCATGTATCTCGCCGCGGTCAGCCGGGGCGCGAAGAATATCGTGGAGTTCGGCTCGTCCTACGGCATCTCGTCGATCTATCTCGCGGCGGCGGCGCGGGAGACCGGCGGCTTCTTCACCGGCACAGAGAAGGACACGGCCAAGGCCCAGATCGCGCTGGAAAACCTAAAGGAAGCAGGGCTCTCACGCTGGTCTGACATTCGCGAGGGCGACGCGCTGGAAAGCCTCGCCCCGATGGAAGGGCCGGTCGACTTCCTGTTCCTGGACGGCTGGAAGGAGCTCTACATCCCCATCCTTGAGCTGATGGAGCCGAAACTGGCATCGGGCGCGGTGATCTTCGCGGACAATATCCACTCCTTCAAAAAGACGCTCAAACCCTTCGTCGAACGCGTCTGCGATGCGACTGCCGGGTATGAGAGCGTTGTGCTGAAGATCGGCAGCGGCGTCTGCATGTCTGTCTGGCGAGGGGGCAGAGGTGACCAGGGCTGACAGCGGCCGGGCTGCCGGCAGGCTAGACAACCCTCCAGCCGGTTTCGCTGGCCGTCACGCGGTTACGGCCTGACTCCTTCGAAGCATAAAGGCAGTGATCGGCCACACGCAGAAGATCATCCAGACGGACCTCGCTGTCGCCAAGCGCAACGCCCACACTTGCAGTGATCTGCCGCTTGACGCCCAGGCGGGGCGAGAAACGGATTTCACTGATGGCCACGCGGATCCGCTCGGCAATCTGCATGGCAAGGTTCAGATCGGCGTCCTTGAGGAAAACGCTGAATTCTTCACCCCCGATCCGGCCGGCCAGATCCTGATCCCGAACGGATGACCGGATCGCGGCCGCCACGAGTGCCAGCGCCTCATCGCCCGCCTGGTGCCCGAAATCGTCATTGATCGACTTGAAGTAATCAACATCGATCATCAGCATCGCGCCATTCAGCCCGGTCTTCTGCAAATCCGACAGGTCTTCCAGGAAGGCATCGCGATTAAGGGTCCGGGTCATCCCGTCCGTGCGCGAGCGGAAGGCCAGTTCGGCATGGGCCTGCTCCAGCTCCATCAGGGCCTCGCTGAGCTTCACTTGCTGGCGCTGGATGATGACGGAAACCGGAAAGGCCACAAGAAACGGCACGATCGTGGCGATCACATAGGCCGGGCCTATGAACTCTGCGAATCTTGAAGGCTCGATCGGCGAGACCACGAAGGACAGCGCCGTGAACAGATAGCCCCCGAGAATAGACACCAGAACAACAAGCAGCGCACGCCAGTATGAGACGCGCTGGGTCTGGGTTGGAAGAGGCAAGCCAGTTTGCATGGCTGACTTATAGCGAACAGGCCTGATGTTACGGTTTCCGGGCTCGGGAAAATTTCATCGAACTTGTCAGGCACACCTGTGGCAAAGAGCGTATTGACAATCATTCTCACTGGCTGCAAATGGTTCTCATGATCATTTGTGTCTGCAACGCCATCAATTGCAAAAGCGTGCGCGCCGCGGTCGATGCCGGCGCGGAAAGCCCCAAGGCTGTGCAGGCCCATCATGGCTGCAAGTTCCAGTGCGGCAAGTGCAGCTCCTCCATCGGCGACATGATCAGCGAAAGCCTGTTCGAGCGCCCCGGCGCGCCGGCCCTGGTGCCTGCCGAATAGGCCGGGCCCTGTCCCACAATCCGGACTGTTGCGACTGCGAGTGTGTTTCACTCGCATATGATGTTGATTTAATTGGAATTTTCTTGCCGCCGGTCGCCAATCGGCCTATCTGCAGCAGGATACAGATTCGACAGCGCGAAAGGAGTGTCACCCCATGAAAGGCGACAAGAAGGTCATCGAATTCCTGAACAAGGCGCTGAAGAACGAGCTTACCGCCATCAATCAGTATTTCCTCCACTCGCGCATGCTGCACGATTGGGGCGTCTCGAAGCTGGGCGACAAGGAATACAAGGAATCCATCGAGGAGATGGAACATGCCGACTGGCTGATTCAGCGCGTCCTGTTCCTCGGCGGCCTGCCGAACCTGCAGGATCTCGGCAAGCTGCAGATCGGCGAGAATGTGCAGGAAATCCTCGAATGCGACCTGAAGCTGGAGAACATGGCGATCCCGCTGCTGCGCGAGGCGATGGCCTATTGCGAGTCGGTTCAGGACTATGTCAGCCGCGACCTGTTCGGGAAGATCCTCCACAATGAGGAAGAACATGTCGATTTCATCGAGACGCAGTTCAGCCTGATCGAGCGCATCGGCATCGAGCGCTACATCCTGCTGCAATCCGAAGCGAACGCCTCGCCCGCCGACTAGGGCGCGGCAGCGGCCACCAGCGCTGCATTGAACTCCGCCTGCGGAAGACCGGCAATCTCGCGCACGAGACCGTCGATGCGCGCGCGGGCCCTCACTTCCTCGAAACTGCCCTCCCCGTCGATCCGGCCGCGCAGGTGCAGCGCCTTGTCTGCCTCCCCGGTGAAGATGAAGGCCGGATGCCAGGGCAGGTCTGCGGCCTTGGCGAGCTCATTGGTGCAGTTGGAACTGAACGTGTTGTAGAAGCGCGGGCGCTGTTCGATGGAGGCCGTCTTCTCCAGCAGCACGGTGAGGTAATATTCCGCCTCCTCCTGCGTCAGGGCGAGGCGGTACATGTAGAGTTCCCGGTCCATCATCACGGCGCGGCGGGTCATCAGGTCGCGCGGGCTCGACCAGTAATACATCAGCTCGAACTTG